>JAXMJH010000125.1:0-22004 GCA_034376725.1 Lysobacteraceae bacterium
GCAGGATTTGGGGGCGGCTCGGCAGATGGTGCTCGCCCACCTGCGTTTTGTCGTACATATCGCCCGTAGCTATAGCGGCTACGGCCTGGCCCAGGCTGACCTGATCCAGGAAGGCAACGTCGGCCTGATGAAGGCTGTAAAGCGCTTCAACCCGGAAATGGGCGTGCGTCTGGTGTCTTTCGCCGTGCACTGGATCCGTGCCGAGATCCACGAGTTCATCCTGAAGAACTGGCGCATCGTCAAAGTGGCCACCACCAAGGCCCAGCGCAAGCTGTTCTTCAACCTGCGCCGCTCCAAGACCCGCCTTGGCTGGCTCAACGCCGAAGAGGTGCGCGCGGTGGCCCGCGATCTCAACGTGCCCGAGGCCGACGTGCTGGAGATGGAGTCCCGGCTGTCCGGCCGCGACATCGGCTTCGATGCGCCAGCCAACGAAGACGACGACCACGCGCCGCCGTCGCCCGCCGCCTACCTGATGGACCACGCCGACGACCCGTCCGCGCTCTACGAGCGCGACAACGAAGAGGAGCAGCAGCTGGAGCTGCTGCGCGATGGCCTCAGCGGCCTCGACGCGCGTTCGCGCGATATCATCCGCCGGCGCTGGCTGGACGATGGCAACAAGCTCACCCTGCAGGAACTGGCCGACGAATACGGCGTGTCTGCCGAACGGATCCGGCAGATCGAGGCCAATGCGCTCAAGAAAATGCGCGCGTTGTTCACTGCCTGATCCACTGGTTCCCCGTCGCTGCGCAAAGGCCCCTCCGGGGCCTTTCGCGTTTTCGGGGGCCATAATCGGACCACCAGCCCGCCTGCGGAGTACGCCATGCCCGAACGCACCGCCCGGATCGCCCTGTTGATCGACGCCGACAACTCGCCGGCCAGCAAGATCGATCTGATCCTGTCCGAAATCGCGAAGTACGGTTCGGCCAACATCCGCCGCGCCTACGGCAACTGGAAGAGCGCCAACCTGTCGGCCTGGGAAAAAGTCCTGCACGAATACGCCATCCGGCCAATACAGCAGTTCGACTACAGCAAGGGCAAGAACGCCAGCGACATCGCCCTGATCATCGACGCCATGGACCTGCTCTACACCCAGCAGATCGAAGCCTTCTGTCTGGTGTCCAGCGACAGCGATTTCACCCCGCTGGTGATGCGCCTTCGTACCAGTGGCGCCGAGGTATACGGTTTCGGCGAGCGCAAGACGCCGATGCCGTTCGTCAATGCCTGTTCGCGGTTCATCTACCTCGAAGGGCTCAGCGAGCCCAGCTCTGGCGACAGCACGGACGCTGTTGCGCCGGAAATCAAGAAGTCCGCGAAGAACCTCAAGGGCGACACCCGGCTGGTGCAACTGCTGCGCAATGCGGTGGAAGCCTCGGCCGGCGACGACGGCTGGTCGCATCTGGGCGCGGTGGGTGCCCAGATCGCCAACCAGGCCTCGTTCGATCCGCGCAACTACGGCTACAAGAAGCTGGGCGAACTGTTCGAAGCCATCGGCCTGTTCGATATTCGCCGCGATGAGAAGGTCTGGTACGTGCGCGACAAGCGCGCCAGTTGAGCCGGCGCCGGCGATGTCGCCGGCCGGTCTCAGTCCAGTCGGGCGAAGATCAAGCCGTGCTCGGGCAGGCTGATGCGCCCCTCGGCCAGGGCGCCTTCGACCAGGCCGTGGCCGTTGGCCGGTCGCGCGGTGGCCAGTCCGGCGGGCAGCGCGAATTCGATCGGCGCATCGCCCAGATTGAACACTGCCAGCAGGCGCTGGCCATCGAACGAACGGGTGAACGCGAGCACCGGCTCCGGGCTGTCGACGAACGCGATGTCGCCAAAGCGCAGCGCCGGCTCGGTCCTGCGCCAGCGCATGAAGTGGCGAAACCCGTGCAGGGTCGAGTCTGGGTCGGCCTCCTGGCGACTGACCGCGCGGCGGCGGTGGTCGCAGGGAATCGGCAGCCACGGCGTGCCGGTGCTGAAGTCGGCGTGATCGGAGTCGTCCCACGGCATCGGCGTGCGGCAGCCGTCGCGGCCTTTGAACGTCGGCCAGAACGCCAGCCCGTAGGGATCGCGCAGCGCTTCGTAGGGCACTTCCGCCTCGGTCAGCCCGAGTTCTTCGCCCTGGTAGACGCACACCGAGCCGCGCAGCGAGCAGACCAGCGCAGTCAGCAGATTGGCCAGTCGCGGCGGCGCCTCCGGACCGCCCCAACGGCTGAGCACGCGGGCCACGTCGTGGTTGGAAATCGCCCAGCACGGCCAGCCATCGGGCATCCGCGTTTCCAGCATGCGCACTGTGTCGCGGATGTAACCCGCCGAAAAATCATCGGTCAGCAGCTCGAAACTGTAGGCCATGTGCAGCCGCTGGCCCTGGGTGTACTCGGCCATGGTGGTCAGCGAGTCTTCCGAGGAAATCTCGCCCAGCGCCGCTGTGCCGGGGTATTGGTCGAGCAGGGCGCGCAGGTCTTCGAGAAACGCCAGGTTCTCCGGCTGGGTGTTGTTGAAGTAGTGGTACTGGTAGGCGTAGGGGTTGTCCGGGCTGAAGCCGCGCCCGGTGCGCTCGGCCGCCGGTTTGGCCGGGTTGTCGCGCAGCGCGGCATCGTGGAAACAGAAATTGATGGCATCCAGGCGCAGACCGTCCACGCCCCGGTCCAGCCAGAAGCGGACGTTGTCCAGCGCCGCAGCGCGCACTTCCGGGTTATGGAAGTTGAGGTCGGGCATCGAGGCCAGGAAGTTGTGCAGAAAGTACTGCTGCCGGCGCGGTTCCCATTGCCAGGCCACGCCGCCGAAGATCGCCATCCAGTTGTTCGGCGGCGTACCGTCAGGCTGCGGATCGGCCCACACATACCAGTCGGCCTTGGCGTTGTCGCGGCTCTCGCGGCTCTCCAGAAACCAGGCGTGGTCGGTGGAGCTGTGGCTGAGCACCTGATCGATCATCACCCGCAGCCCAAGCCCGTGCGCCTTGGCCAGCAGGCGGTCGAAATCTTCCAGGGTGCCGAACAGTGGATCGACCGCGCGCGGGTCGGCGATGTCGTAGCCGAAATCGGCCATCGGCGACTTGAAGAACGGCGACACCCAGATCGCGTCGACGCCCAGACTGGCCACGTAGTCGAGCCGCTCGATGATGCCGGGCAGATCGCCCACGCCATCGCCATTGCTGTCCCGGAAGCTGCGCGGGTAGATCTGATAGATGACGGCGCCGCGCCACCAGGGTGCATCGGTCATGAATTCCCTCGCCAGACTCGTTCGGGCCGCTCGCGAAACTTTCGCGGCGATCCGCCTGTGATTTGCCCGCCAGCTTAACGGCATAAGCCGGTAAACCCCGATGCCCCTGCATACGTATTCATCGCCCGGCGGAACCGGGCGGGCCGGCGCGGCGGGTTAGCTTACCGGCGGAGAAACGGCCGCGAAGACGGCCCGGGAGGGAGATATGTCGAACACGATGATCCAGGGTCTGATCTTTGCTGTGCTCACCGTTCTGGTCGCCTGGCTGACCTGGCGAAAGTGCCGCACGGCGGTCCACGATACCGATGCGGCGAAGGATTACTTCCTGGCCGGCGGCCGGCTGACCTGGCCGTTCGTGGCCGGTTCGCTGCTGCTGACCAACATCAGCGCCGAGCAGATCGTCGGCATGAACGGCGCCCAGGCGCTGCTGGTGGCCTGGTGGGAATTCGGTGCCGCCGCCGGGCTGCTGATTCTGGCCAAAGTGCTGGTGCCGCTCTACTACCAGTACCGTTGCACCACCACCACCGAGCTGCTGGAGCGCCGGTTCGGCGATGCCGGCATCCGCACCATCGTCTCGCTGCTGTTTCTGCTGGGATACCTGTTCATCCTCTTGCCGGTGGTGCTGTACACCGGCTCGATCTTCATGAAGTCGATGTTCAATGTCGACCTGCCGCTCCTGGTCATTGCCGGCGGGTTTGCCGCGATCGGGCTGGCCTATGCGGCGTTCGGTGGCCTGCGCGCGATCGCCATCTCCGACACCTTCAACGGTCTGGGCCTGCTGGTGATCGGCGCGCTGGTCACGGTGTTCGCCATGGCCGCCATCGACTGGGACCTGTCCGGCATCCCGGCCGAGCGGCTCACCCTGTGGGGCGATTCCAGGTCCGACATCCCCTGGCACACGCTGCTGACCGGCATGGTGTTCATCCACATCTTCTATTGGGGCACCAACATGGTCATCGTCCAGCGCGCGCTGGCCGCCGAGTCGATCCGCGAAGCGCAGAAGGGCATCTACGTCGCGATCGGCTTCAAGCTGGTGATTCCTTTCATCGTGGTGCTCCCTGGGCTGATCGCCTACAAGCTCTATGGTCCGGTCGGCGATGTCGCCTATGGTCGGCTGGTCGGCGATGTGCTGCCGCACTGGCTGTCGGGCGCATTCGCTGCGGTAATCGCCGGTGCGGTGCTGTCGAGCTTCAACTCCTGCCTCAATTCGGCCTCGGCGCTGTACACCTGCGACCTGCACCTGAAATACGTCAACACCCAGGCCGACGTGAAGCGGATCGGTCAGCGGGTGGCGATCCTGTTCACCCTCGGTTCGCTGGCGATGGTGCCGCTGTACCAGCACTCGCGCAGCATCATCGACACCCTCCAGCGGGTCAACGGCCTGTACTCGATGCCGGTGCTGGCGGCGTTTCTGGTCGCGGTGTTCTACCGTGGCGCGCGCGCCGCGGCGGTGAAGTTCGGGCTGCTGTTCGGCGCGGCACTGTATGCCGTGTTCACCTTTGCGTGGTCGCCGCTGCACTACATCCACCTGATGGCGATCACCCTGGCGGCCACCATCGCGGTGATCGTGCTGTTGAGCCGGTGGGCGGGCGCACGGGCGGCACCCGCCCCGGCGGTTGGATAGGCCGGTGGGTCGGTTTGCGGGGCCGGTGCGGCTGGTCCTGGTCGCGCTGGCCGGCTTTGCGCCAGCGGCCGGAGCGCAGGAATTCGCCGCGCTGTGCAGCGCCCCGGACACCACGCGGCTTCAGGTTGTGGAACACGCCGATACGCCGGAACACGCGCGCGCGGTCTGGCTGAACGAACGCACGCTGCGCTGGCCGGGTGTGCCAGCGGCCGGCCAGTTTCGTCTCTACCACGCGGCCAGCGGGCGCATCGCCGCACCACTCGGCGAACCGATCACCGGCGCCGATGGCGCGCTCGCCCTCGAACCGCTCGTCGAACCGCTGCCGGCGGCAACCGCCGTACGCTTTCGCCACGTGGCCGACGGCGTCGAGCTGACCGTCGCCGAAGCCGATCGCTCGACGCTGGCAGAGCTGCATCGCGGACAGCTCATCCTGGTCCGGGAGGACGCCGAACGGCGGATCATCGACGCCACCCGGACGCAGACCGCTGCGGCGCTCGATGCCCTGTATTCCGAGGCATTCGAGGCGCCCGGTCTGGGCGTGTCGGTCGCCGACCGGCACACCGGGTTCGGGCTTTGGGCGCCGACCGCCCGGGCGGTGACGCTATGCCTGTTCGAGGCGTCCGAGGAGGGATCGGCCACCGCGCACCCGTTGGCCCGCGACCCGGAGACCGGCATCTGGCGGTTCACCGAGCCGGCCGACCTGTCCGGCCGCTACTACGTCTACCTGGTCGATGTGTTCGTCCCCGGCACCGGTCGGGTCGTCAATCGGGTCACCGACCCCTATGCGATCAGCCTCGGCGCCGACTCCTTGCGCGGCTATATCGGTCGGTTGGATGCCGAGGCGCTCAAACCGCCCGGCTGGGACAACGCGCCGCGACCGTCCGCGCCGGCCGCGCTGACCGACATGACGATCTACGAACTGCACGTGCGCGATTTCTCGATCGGCGATGCCAGTGTCAGCCCCCCTGCCCAGGGCCGCTATGCCGCCTTCACCGAAACCGGCAGTCGCGGCATGCGCCATCTGCGCGCCCTGGCCGAGGCCGGGCTGACTGACCTGCACCTGCTGCCGGTGTTCGACATCGCCAGCGTTCCCGAGCGCGGCTGCCTCACGCCAGAGCCGAGCGGCCCGCCGGATGGCGAGGCGCAGGCCGAGCTGATCGAAGCCCACAGCGCCGGCGACTGCTTCAACTGGGGCTACGATCCGCTGCACTTCACCGCGCCGGAAGGCAGCTACGCCAGCGACCCATCCGATGGCGCGGTGCGTGTGCGCGAGTTCCGGGCCATGGTGCAGGCGCTGCACGGCATCGGCCTTCGGGTCGGCATGGATGTGGTCTACAACCACACCAGCGCCGCCGGCCAACACCCGGCTTCGGTGCTCGACCGGATCGTCCCCGGCTATTACCACCGGCTGGATGCCGACGGCCGGGTGGAAACCTCCACCTGTTGCCCGAACACCGCCACCGAGCACGTCATGATGGCCCGGCTGATGATCGACTCCGCCGTGGTCTGGGTGCGCGACTACCGCATCGACGGATTCCGCTTCGACCTGATGGGTCATCAGCCGCGCGCGGTCATGCAGGCCCTGCAGCGCGCCGTCGACCGCGCCGCCGGCCGGCCGGTGCCGCTGATCGGAGAGGGCTGGAACTTCGGCGAAGTCGCCGACGGTGCACGCTTCGAGCAGGCTTCCCAGCTGTCGCTGCCAGGCTCTGGCATCGCCACGTTCAGCGACCGCGCCCGCGATGCCGCGCGCGGCGGTGGCTGCTGCGACGGCGGCGCCGACCTGATTCGCCTCCAGGGCTGGCTCAACGGCCTGCACTATGCGCCCAACGCCGAGGCCACCGGCCGCCATTCGCGTGCCGATCTGTTGGCCGCCGCCGACCAGATACGCATCGGCCTGGCCGGCACGCTGGCCGACTACCGCATGCAAAGCCATACCGGCCATACCGTGCCGTTGTCGGCCATCGACTACGCCGGTCAGCCGGCCGGCTATGCCAGCCAGCCCGGCGAGGTGGTCAATTACGTCGAGAACCACGACAACCCCACGCTGTTCGACATCAACGCGCTGCGCCTGCCGCGCGAGACCGGCGCCGAGGACCGCGCCCGGGTCCAGCTGCTGGGCGCGGCCATCGTGGCCTTCAGCCAGGGCATCGCCTACTACCACGCCGGCATCGACACCCTGCGCAGCAAATCGCTGGATCGCAACAGTTTCGACTCCGGCGATGCCTTCAACCGGCTCGACTGGACCTACACTGAAAACGGCTTCGCGGTCGGCCTGCCGCCGGGCGAGGACAATCGGCCGAACTGGCCTTGGCTGCGCCCGGTGCTGGCCGATCCCGACATCGCCCCGGCGCCCGGACACATCCGCTGGATGCGCGATGCGTTCCGCGATCTGCTGCGCATCCGGGCCAGCTCCCGCCTGTTCCGGCTGCCCAGCGCCGCTGAGGTGAGCCGCCGTCTGGCGTTGCTCGACACCGGGCCCGACCAGATCGGCAGCGTGCTTATCGGGCACCTGGACGGAGTCGGCTATCCCGGTGCCGGATTCGCCGAGTTGGTCTATTTCATCAATGCCGATGTCCGCGAACACAGCCTGACGCTGCCCGAGCTGGCCGGACGCGACTGGCGCCTGCATCCGGTGCATCGGGCCGCTGCCGCCGCCGACACCCGGCCGGCGAACCAGGCGCGGGTTGCGACCGAGACCGGGCAATTCCGGATTCCGGCCCGTACCGCGCTGGTTTATGTGGTCGAGTGAGCCGGGCGGCAGGCAGCGTCGGATCGGGTCGGAGCCGGGGGCTGACCCGAAATTTCCTGCTTTTCCGGCACCATTCCGGCATCGGTGACGATGAATACGTATGCAGGCAATTGTTCCCCGGTTTGACGAATGCTTAACTTCGCCAACGGTCGCCACCGCGTGGCGGATCGCGTCGCGTCGCAAAAGAACGGGCACCGTCGGCGACGGCATCACACAACGAAAAACTCCCGGGAGGGGTCATGGTGAATCTCAAGCGTAATGTGCTGTTCCTGGCGCTGGCGGCGTCGGGCTTTGGTATGGCATCGGTGGCCCTCGCCCAGTCGGAGACCGAAGCCGACGACCAGAAGGCCGAAGCCACCCAGCTCGACCAGATCGAAGTGCGCGGCTTCCGGCAGAGTATCGAGAGCTCGATCGCCGAGAAGCGGGACAACACCTCGATTGTCGAAGTGATCTCCGCCGAAGACATCGGCAAGCTGCCCGATGTCAGCATCGGCGAAGCGCTCGCCCGGCTGCCCGGACTGACCGCCCAGCGCGTCGACGGTCGCGCCCAGGTGATCAGCGTGCGCGGCCTCGGCCCGGACTTCAGTACGGCATTGCTCAATGGCCGCGAACAGGTCACCACCGGCGACAACCGCGGCGTCGAGTTCGACCAGTACCCGGCCGAGTTGCTTGGCAGTGTGGTGGTCTACAAGACCCCGAACGCCACCCTGATCGGCCAGGGTCTGGCCGGCACCGTGGACCTTCGCACCATCCGCCCGCTCGAACACGGCCGGCGGTCGTTCTCGGCCAATGCCCGGTACGAGTTCAACGAAGACAGCGCACTCAATCCGGACGGCACCGCCGACGGCTACCGCGCCAGCGCCACCTATATCGACCAGTTCGCCGATGACACGGTCGGCATTACCCTGGGTATCGCCGCCCAGTCGACGCCCAACAACGCCGAGCGCTTCAATGCCTGGGGCTTCCCGACCACCGAAGGCGGCGATTTCATTATCGGCGGCGCCAAACCGTTCGCGGCGTCCAACGATCTGGACCGCATCGGCCTGATCGGCACCCTGGAATACAAGCCGAGCGACACCTTCCATACCACACTCGACATCGGCTATTCGGATTTCGAGGAAACCCAGCAGCTGCGCGGCATCGAGTTCCCGCTGTTCTGGTCGAACGCGCAGCTGCGCCCCGGCTTCACGGTCGAGAATGGCCTGGTCACCGAGGGCGTCTTCGACAATGTCCGTGGCGTGATGCGCAACGACCTCAACGAGCGCGAGGCCGAGCTGTTCAACTTCGGCTGGAACACCCGCTTCGATTTCGCCGAGCACTGGGGCTTCGAAACCGATCTGAGCTACTCGCGGTCGGAGCGTCAGGACGTGCTGCTCGAATCCTACCTCGGTACCGGTCCGGGCAACGAGAACGGTGCCGCCGACTCGCTTGGATTCCTGATCCAGCCCAATGGCAACGTGGTGTTTTCACCGTCGCTCGACTACAGCGACCTCAATCAGTTCCTGATCACCGACCCGCAGGGTTGGGGCGCCGGTGCCGGGCTCACCCAGGCCGGCTTCATCAACGCACCGGACACCGAGGATGAGCTCAGCCACATCCGGCTCAGCCTGGACCGTGAGTTCATGGAAGGCGCGATCAGCCGGGTCACCGTCGGCGTCGATGCCAGTCGACGCGACAAGGACCGCGAAATCTTCCAGGACTTCCTGGTTCCGCAGGGCGGCGCCGACTCCACCGACGCCGCCACGGCGATTCCGGTCGAGGCGCTGCTCAACCGCAGCGTCGACCTGAGCTTCATGGGCATTCCCGGCCACATCACCCTCGACCCGCTGTTCCTGCTGGAGAACGGCTTCCTCAACCGGGTGCCGGTGTCGCTGTCGTCGTTCAACGTGCCGCAGAACTGGAAGGTGCGCGAGGACGTGATCGTCGGATTCGTCAAGGCCGACATCGACACCACCTTTGGCGGCTTGCCGGTCACCGGCAACATCGGATTCCAGGTGGTCGACACCGACCAGTCGTCGACCGGCTTCCGGGTGCGCGGCGACGCCGAGATCGAAACCGGCGAGCCCAATGCCGGCTTCATCGAGGTGATCGACGGCGCCGACTTTACCAAGTTCCTGCCCAGCCTGAACCTGATATTCGAGCTCGACGCCGACACCAAGCTCCGTTTCGGCGCCGCACGCACGCTGGCCCGCGCGCGCATGGACCAGCTCAACGCCGGCCTGACCCTGAACGCCAACTTCTCCCAGCTCGAGTCGACCGATCCCAACCGCTCGTTCTTCAGCGCCGGCGGCGGCAATGCGCGTCTGCGTCCGACCATCTCCACCAATGTCGACCTGTCGATCGAGCACTACTTCGGGGACGGCGCGGGGTACATCGCCCTGGCAGGCTTCTACAAGGATCTCAACGACTTCGTCAACCCCAGCGATGACCGACTGTTCGACTTCTCCGGGTTCGTCGACGACTTCCTGACCCCGGAACAGCAGGAGGATCTGGGCACCACGCTGGGCATCGTCTCCGGGCCGAGCAACCGCGGCAAGGGCAACATCAAGGGCGTCGAGTTCACCGCCTCGGTGCCGCTGGACATGCTGGCCGACGCGCTCGATGGCTTCGGCGTGATCAACAGCGTGTCCTACACCGACAGCAAGGTCACGCTGGGCGACGATCCCAACTCGATCACCATTCCGGGTCTGTCGAAGTGGGTGGTCAACACCACCGTCTACTTCGAAAAGAGCGGCTTCTCGGCCCGCGTCGGCCATCGTTACCGGGATGAATTCCTCGCGGAAATCTTCGGCCTCAGCGCCACCCGCGTGCTTCGCGATGCCAAGACCGAGAGCGTGTTCGATGCCCAGGTCAGCTATGAGTTCCAGGACGGCCGGCTCAAGGGACTCACCCTGCTGGGCCAGGCCAACAACCTGACCGACGAACCGTTTGCCACCTTCGAGGGCGGCAACCAGCAACTGGTGATCGATCGCCAGCAATTCGGTCGCACGTTCCTGGTCGGCGCTTCCTACCGCTTCTGACACATCGTGGTCTCTCCGCGGCCCCCATCCTCGCTGGATGGGGGCCATTTTTTTGGGCGGTATGGCCCTACACTCCAGAAAACAGCGAGGGCGTGGCGATGAGCGACAACCGGATACGCACCCTGGTCATCGTCGGCGGCGGAACCGCCGGCTGGATGGCGGCGGCGGTGCTGGCCAAGGCATTCGGCCCGGGTCTTAGCATCCGGCTGGTCGAGTCCGAAGAGATCGGCATCGTCGGCGTCGGCGAGGCGACCATCCCGCAGATCCGCCTGATCAACCAGTTTCTCGGCCTCGATGAGGACGAATTCCTGCGCGCCAGCAAGGGCACCTTCAAGCTCGGCATTCAGTTCAACGACTGGACCCGGCTGGGCGACTCCTACCTGCATGCGTTCGGCGAAACCGGATTGCCGGTCGGCGTGCTCGGCTTCCATCATTACTGGCTGCGCGGCCTGCACGCCGGGCGGCCGGAGCGCTACTGGGATTATTCGCTCAACACCCGCGCCGCGCTGGCCAACCGTTTCGGCCGGCTGGAAACGCTCGGTCAGACGCCGCTGGCCGGGATCCGTTACGCCTTTCATTTCGATGCCGGCCTGTACGCCCGGCATCTGCGCAGCCACGCCGAACAGCGCGGCGTGCAGCGCACCGAGGGCCGCATCGTCAGCGTCGAGCAGCGCGATCCCGATGGCTTCATCGACGCCGTGGTGCTCGATGGCGGCGAGCGCGTGGCGGGCGATTTCTTTCTCGATTGCTCGGGCTTTCGCGGCCTGCTGATCGAGGGCGCGCTCAAGGCCGGCTACGAACCCTGGAGTCACTGGCTGCCGTGCGACCGCGCCATGGCGGTGCCCAGCGCGCGGGTCGAGCCGATGCGCTCCTACACCCAGGCCAATGCCCGGGTGGCCGGCTGGCAGTGGCGCATTCCGTTGCAGCACCGCACCGGCAACGGCCATGTCTATTGCAGCCAGTACATCAGCGACGACGAGGCGGCCGCGATCCTGCTCGCCAACCTCGAAGGCGAGGCGCTCGACGAGCCGCGCCCGCTGCGTTTCGTCACCGGCATGCGCAAGCGCTTCTGGCACCGCAACTGCCTCGCCATCGGCCTGTCCAGCGGCTTCATGGAGCCGCTGGAGTCGACCAGCATCCACCTGATCCAGTCGGCCATCGGCCGGTTCATGCAGCTGTTTCCCGAGCGCGACGTCGACCCGGCCCTGAGCGAGGAATACAACCGCCAGACCCGATTCGAATACGAGCGCATCCGGGATTTTCTGATCCTGCACTACAAGGCCAATCAGCGGACCGACAGCGCGTTCTGGCGGGATTGCGCCGCGATGCCGGTGCCCGACAGCCTGAGCGCGAAGATCGAACTGTTCCGCACCGGCGGCCGTGTCCATCGCGATGCCGAGGAACTGTTCACCGAGGGCAGCTGGGTCCAGGTCTTTCTTGGCCAGGGCATCATCCCGGAACGCCACCACCCCTTGGCCGACAGCCTGGAGATGGCCCGGCTCGAAGAGTTCATGGCCTCCATCCGCGGCGCCGTAGAGCGCGCCGCCGACAGCCTGCCGCAGCACGCAGAGTTCCTCGCCGAACACTGCGCCTGATCGGAGGCTGCACGCAGGCCTGCGTGCGGCGGGAGGTTGCCCCGGACTGAGGCCCCGAATCCCCTGGCCGCGGTGGTGGTCGCGAACGCTTGCACCGCCGGGTCTGCCTGCCTGCGCCCCGCTATTGGTTGTCCCGGCCGATGTATACGTATGCATGCGCTCCCATCGCGCCCGACCCGGTGCTAGCCTCGAATCTGTCCCATGGACCGACGCCCGCCGGCGTCTGCGCTCATCGACCGCCGTGGGTCGAATGCACGGCAGCAAAGTCGCCAGGACGGTGGCGCACACGGCGCGTCCAGTCCGTCCGGTTCACGCCGATCACACGGAGGACACACGCATGAGCAGCAATCACACGCGATTCGCCAGAACCCTGCTGGCTGCAATCACCACCAGCACGCTGGCATTGGCCTGCACCGCAGCGCTGGCGCAGACCGCACTCGGTCCGGTCACCGGCCGGGACGTGGTCTATCAGATTCTCACCGATCGGTTCTTCGATGGCGACCCCGCCAACAACATTCCCGCCGGCTCGCCTGCGCAAATCTTCGACGGTTCCGGAAATGACCTGAAGCTTTACCAGGGCGGCGACTTTCAGGGAATCATCGACAAAATTCCCTACCTCAAGAACATGGGCATCACAGCGGTTTGGATCTCTGCGCCGTATGCCAACCGGGACGAAGCGATCATCGATTTCCAGCCCGGCGGAGGCCAGCTGGTCTGGTCCAGCTACCACGGCTACCACGCCAGCAATTATTACCGCACCAATCCGCATTTCGGCGACATGCGCGACTTCACAGACATGGTGAATGCCCTGCACGCCGAGGGCATCAAGGTGGTGATCGATTTCGTCACCAACCACACCAGTCGCTGGCAGAATCCGACCAACAACAACTCGCCCGAAAACGGCCGGCTGTACGAGCCCGACCGCGACGCAAACGGCAACTTCGTTTTCGATGTCGACGGCGATCCGGTCGACCTCGATGGCAACGGCAGCAGCGACAACCTGATCGCCGATCCCAACGGCAGCGTCAATCCAGGCTGGTTTCATCGGCTGGGCGATCGCGGTTCCGACAGCAGCCGGTTCGGCTTCCGTTACCGGGATCTTGGCTCGCTGGCCGACTTCACCCACGAGCTGCCCGAAGTGGCGGCCTACCTCGAAGATGCCGCCACCTTCTGGAAGGCCAAGGGCATCGACGGCTATCGCCACGACGCCACGCTGCACATGAATCCGGCCTTTGCGAAGGGCTTGCGCGACGCGATCGATGCCGCGCCGGGCGGCGCACTGACTCACTTCGGGGAATTCTTCATCGGCAAGCCCGATCCGAAGTACGGCGAATACACCTCATTTCCGGATCGCACCGGCATCAACAACCTCGACTTCGAGTATTTCCGCACCATCACCAACGTGCTTGGCAGCGGCTCGGAAGACATGAACATGCTGGCCAACTTCTACCAGTACACCGATGCCGACTACACCTACGAAAACCAGACCGTCACCTTCATCGACAACCACGACGTGCCACGCTTTCTGCGTGTCAACGGCGACCAGCGAAGTCTGGATGTGGCACTCGCGCTCACTCTGGTTTCGCGCGGCATTCCCAACATCTACTACGGCACCGAACAGTACGTGAACGGTCGGGACGGGAGCGAAAACGGCGGACGCGTGTTCATGCAGACCGACACCGCGTTCAGCCAGAACACGCGCGGCTATCGCATCGTTCAGAAGCTCTCGGCCCTGCGTCGGACCAATGACGCGCTGGCCTTCGGCCAGACCAGCATCCTGTATTCGACCGCCGATGTACTGGTGATGTCGCGCAAGTTCTACGACAAGCAGGTCGTCATCGCCATCAACCGCAGTCCGTTTGCCAGTTACAACGTGCCGGCGCTGGCCACCAGTCTGCCGGCCGGCAGCTATTCCGATGCGCTGACCGGCGAACTCGGCGGCGCCGGGATGACCGTGTCCGGTGGCCAGATTGGCGGCTTCAATCTCGGACTTCAGGAGGTCAACGTCTGGAGCCACAACCCGAGCCTGGGCAGCGCTCCGAGAATAGGCGACATGCAGGCCGTGGTCGGGCGCAGCGGCGACCGGGTCCGCATTTTCGGCACCGGTCTGGATGGCAGCGTGCAGGTCAAGTTCGGCACGACCACGGCCACCGTCGTGTCGAATAGCGCAACCAGCATTCTGGTGACCGTGCCTTCGGCCGCAGCCGGAGAACGTCTGGTCACGGTGACCAAGGGCGGCGTGGTCAGCAATACCTTCGCCTTCAATGTGCTGTCCAACGATCAAAACCAGATGATCTTCCACGTCGAGGCCTTCACCCAACCGGGGCAGAGCGTTTACGTGGTCGGCAACCTGCCTGAACTCGGCAGCTGGGACCCGGCCAAGGCCCGGGATGCCTTCCACAATCCCAACGGCAGCCAGTGGTGGAAGTGGTTTCTTCCGGTCAGCGTGCCCAAAGGCACTACGTTCGAATACAAATACATCATGAAAAACGCCCAGGGCGCAGTGGTCTGGGAGTCGGGCGTCAACCGCACCGCGACGTCTTCGCCCGCACCGGCCGGCGTGATCGATCTGCCGGAGGAATTTTTCCGCTGACCCGCATGCGCCCGGCATCGGGCGGAACGCTCTGGCGCCGCCCGATGTCTCAGCCCGTTGGCCCGGCGGGCCGTGCCGGGCAGTGGCGGCGGATGTAGTCGGCGTGGTCGGGCATCGCCTCGGCGGACTCGTCGATCACCCGGCGCAGGCCGGCGAGCTTTCCGGGCGCGTCGACCTCGTGGCGCATTTCGGCCAGCGGGTCGGTGCGCGCCGGCCATTGCTCTTGGCCGATCAGCACCGCCAGCCAGTTCGGATTCTGAAACAGCTCGCGCTCTTCGATCAGCAGGCGGCCATGGCTTCGGAAGTGGTCGAGCTTGCGTTGCAGGCTGTCGGGAATCGCCATCCGCGCGGTCTGTCGCCACAGCGGCGCATCGTCGCGCTGCACGGCGTGATAGTGCAGGATCAGAAAATCCCGGATGCGCTCATACTCCAGCGCGCCGATGCGGTTGTATTCGGCGGCCAGCAGCGGATCAAAATCGCGGTCGGGGAACAGCGCCAGCAGCCGGCTGATGGCGGTCTGTATCAAATGAATGCTGGTCGATTCCAGCGGTTCCATGAAGCCGGCGGAAAGGCCGATGGCGACGCAGTTGCGGTACCAGGACTTGCGGCGGCGCCCGGTGACGAAGCGCAGCGCGCGCGGCTCGCCGAGCGCCTCGCCGTCGAGGTGGTCGAGCAGCGTCGCCGTCGCCTCGTCGTCGCTGATGTACTGGCTGCAATAGACATGGCCGTTGCCGATGCGATGCTGCAACGGAATCCGCCACTGCCAGCCGGCGGCGTGCGCCGTGGAACGGGTGTAGGGAATCAGGCCCTCGCCGGCCAGCGTGCAGCCGACCGCCACCGCGCGGTCGCAGGGCAGCCAGTGCTGCCAGTTGTCGTAGCCGGCGTGCAGCGCCTGTTCGATCAGCAGCCCGCGAAAGCCCGAGCAGTCGATGAACAGATCGCCGTCCAGCGTCGTGCCATTGTCGAGCGTGAGCCGCTCGATGAAGCCGGTTTCCGGATGCAGGCCGACGTCGACCACCTTGCCCTCGGTGCGCCGTACCCCGCGCTGCTCGGCATAGCCGCGCAGAAATCCCGCGTAAAGGCCGGCGTCGAAGTGGTAGGCGTAATCGAAGGTCGATTGCACCCGGCGCCGATCGGCCAGCGGGCGATCGAACCGGCCGAGCCGGGCGGCGGCCCAGGCCATGGAGTGATCGGTCAGCGCCGAGTCCTCGCCGAGCGACCGGGCGTGCAGCCAATGCTGGTACAGCGGTACCGAATCGAACTCGGCGCCGAAGCTTCCGAACGGATGAAAGTAGCGCTGACCCAGCCGGGTCCAGTCGACGAACTCGATACCCAGCTTGAAGCTGCCACCAGTGGCAGCGACGAAGGCGTTTTCATCGATACCCAGCGACTGATTGAAATACTTGATCGGCGGAATGGTCGCCTCGCCGACGCCGATGGTGCCGATGTCGTCGGATTCGACCAGATCGATTCGGCAGCCGCCGCGCACCGCGTTGGCCAGCGCGGCGGCGGTCATCCAGCCAGCGGTGCCGCCGCCGACGATGACGATTCGGCGAATGCGACGATCGCTCATAGCGCTGTTTCCATGACAGACCGTGGCATCTTCCGTCCTCCAAGCGCGCTTGGCAATTGCCGACCGCAGCAGTCGGGCGGGTGAATACGTATGCATGCCGTTGTGAGCGGCACAGCGCCGCACTAGCATCGGAACACGGTGCCGTCATGGCACCCGTACCGATGCCCAAGCGGCTCAGATCGCGCGTCGGACTCATCGCCAGCTCACCGACGGAGGGAGTCATGTCGAGCGCAATGCGGCAGGGAATTCGTGTTGCCAAAGGCGTCGCTTCGCCGACTGGCGCATGCCCGCCGTACGACGCTCGACTTCCGATAAGCCCGGTCGCCGCGCGGACGGCTTGGCAGCATCGCATCACGGCACGGGAGTTGAGTCGATGCATGTCGTTCTGAGAGTGCTCGCGCCGATGTTCGTCGCGTTGCTGGCCGGTGCCGGACCGGTGCTGGCGCAGACGCCGTTGGCGTCGGTCGATTCGCCCGGCACCGTGCTGACGGTGGAACTGCGCATCGACGAAGGTCGCGCCGATTATCGGCTGCTGCGTTTCGGCGACGAGGTGATCGGATGGTCGCGGCTCGGCTTCCTGCTGCGCGATGCCGAAAAGCTGGAGCGCAATCTCGCGCTGTCCGGTCAGGCCACCCGCTCGGTGGACGAGACCTGGGAGCAGCCCTGGGGCGAGCGGCGGTTCGTGGCCAACCGCTACAACGAGCTGCGCGTGACTCTGGTCGAGACGGTACCGGCGGCGCGCCGTTTTGACGTGGTGTTTCGGGTCTACGACGACGGCGTCGGCTTCCGCTACGAGTTTCCGCGGCAAGCCAACCTGACCGAAGTCGTCATCGACGAGGAACTGACCGAATTCACCCTGGCCGGCGATGCCACCGCCTGGTGGATCGCGGCCGGCGAGTGGAACCGCTACGAGTACCTCTACCAGCGCACCGCGCTGGCCGAGGTGACCCAGGCGCATACGCCGATGACCGTGCGCACGGTCGATGGCCTGCATCTGGCGTTTCACGAGGCCGCGCTGGTCGATTACGCCGGCATGTGGCTGCGGCGGGTGGAAGGCCGGCGGTTCACCACCCGGCTGGCGCCGGCCTCGGAAGGCTGGAAGGTGCGTCGCGACACGCCGTTCAACACGCCCTGGCGCACGGTGCAGGTCGCCGACAGCGCCGGTGGCCTGGTCGAATCCAACCTGATCCTCAACCTCAACGAGCCCAACGCGCTGGGCGATGTGAGCTGGTTTCAGCCGCACAAGTACCTCGGCATATGGTGGTCGCTGCATCTGGATACCGAAACCTGGGCGACCGGGCCAAAGCACGGCGCCACCACCGTCAACGCCCGGCGCTACATCGATTTCGCCGCTGAGCACGGCTTTCGCGGCCTGCTGATCGAAGGCTGGAATCCGGGCTGGGACGGTCAGTGGTTCGGCAACGGCTGGGACTTCGACTTCACCCGTGGCACCGCCGACTTCGACGTCGAAGCGGTCGCCGAATACGCGCGCCGGAAAGGCGTGCGCCTGATCGGCCATCACGAGACCGGCTGCGCGGTCAGTCACTACCAATCGCAACTGGCCGATGCGTTCGATCTGTACGCCCGGCTCGGCGTCGACTCGGTCAAGACCGGCTATGTCTGCGATGCCGGGCAGATCGAACGGCGCGATGCCGAAGACGAACTGGTCCGGCGCGAATGGCACGACGGTCAATGGATGGCCCGCCACCACCTGCGCGTGGTGACCGAAGCGGCGAAGCGAAAGATCGCCGTCAATCCGCACGAGCCGATCAAGGACACCGGCCTGCGGCGCACCTATCCCAACTGGGTCTCGCGCGAGGGCGCGCGCGGCATGGAATACAACGCCTGGGGCAGCCCGAAAAACCCACCCGAGCACGAGGTCAACCTGGTGTTCACCCGCCTGCTGTCCGGGCCGATGGACTACACCCCCGGCGTGCTCAGTCTGAAGGGGCGTGGCGACAGCCCGATTCCCTCCACCCTGGCCCGGCAACTGGCCCTGTACGTGGTGCTGTACAGCCCGATCCAGATGGCCGCCGACCTGCCAGAGAACTACCAGGCGCATCGCGAGGCATTCCAGTTCATCAAAGATGTCGCGGTCGACTGGCACGACACCCGCGTGCTCAACGGCGAGGTCGGCGACTACGTGACTATCGCCCGCAAGGACCGCCACAGCGACGACTGGTTCGTTGGCGCCATCACCGACCAGCACGGCCGCCTGCTGACGGTGCCGCTGGGGTTTCTTGATGCCAACCGCCGCTACCGCGCCGAGATCTACCGCGACGGCGACGCTGCCCACTACCGCAACGCGCCATTCGACTTCGCCCGCGAGCAGCGCGACGTGACCAGCGCCGACGTGCTCAGCCTGCGTCTGGCCGCAGGCGGCGGTCAGGCGATTCGCTTCGTCGCCCTCGACTCGACGCCATGAGTCTCAGCTTCCCCCGCCCCGGCCCGCATTCCCGACGCACCCTCCCCGCGCGGAATGGCCCGGGTCGGGGAACCCTACCGGTGTGGGCGCTCGTGCTGCTGGCACTGACGGCCTGTGCCCAATCGACCGAGTCCGAGTCGGCCAGGCCATCGCCAGCGGACCTGCCGCACTCGGCCGCAGTGGGTCAAGGCGCAGATTCACCAACCGCCGGGCAGCCGGCCGGCCCGCCGCTGCCCACCGTCGCCAGCGGGCGCATTGAACGCCTGGAGGGACTGAACTGGGGTCAGGTGCCCGCCCGCCCGGTCGATGTCTGGCTGCCCGACGGCTACCCGGCCCAGGCGCCCTATGCCGTGCTGTACATGCACGACGGCCAGATGCTGTTCGACGCCGAACAGACCTGGAACCGCCAGGAATGGCGCGCCGACGAAGTGGCCGGCGCGTTGATCGCCAGCGGCGCCACCCGGCCATTCATCATCGTCGGCATCTGGAATGCCGGCCCCGCCCGACGCGCTGCCGAATACTTTCCCCAGCGCGCCTTCGATGCCCTCGACCCGGCTGCACGCGAGCGCCTGCTCAGCGCCAGCCTCGACGGAGCGCGCCCGCTGTTCGGTGAGCCGCCGGACGCCGACCGCTACCTGCGCGTCCTGACCGAAGACCTCATGCCGCGCATCGCCCGCAACTACCGGATCAGCCAGGCCCGCGAGGACAGCGTGGTGATGGGCTCCAGCATGGGTGGCCTGATTTCGCTTTACGCCCTGGCCGAATATCCCGATCGATTCGGCGGTGTCGCCGGCCTTTCCACCCACTGGCCCGGCACCGCCCCCGGTGCCGGCACGGCGCCGGGAGAAGCCATCCTCGACTGGCTGCAAGCGAACTTCCCGGCCGCCGGCCGTCACCGCATGTGGCTCGATCACGGCACCGCCACCCTCGATGCCCATTATCCGGAATGGCAGCAGCGGGCCGACGCCATCCTGCGCGGCAAGGGCTATACCGACAGCGACTGGACTACCCGCGTCTACCCGGGTGCCGAACACAGCGAAGCCGCCTGGGCCGCGCGTCTGGAGGAGCCGCTGCGGTTTCTGCTTGGCAACGACATGGACTGATCACTCGATCAAGTACATTCGGTCGAGTAGCCCATCGGCACAGCATGTTGGATGGCTGTGGACCCCGCGTTCACTAAATTTATTGCCGTTTTTTGCGAGTATATGTAAAAATCAGGCCTTAGATTGCCTTGGGTGGCGTGTCATGCTGGTCGAGTTTAGCGTCAGCAACTTTCGTTCGATTCGTGAGCGCCAGACGCTCAGTCTGGTGGCTGGAGCTGGCCCGGAGCATCGCGCCAGTCACGTCTTCGATGCCGGAGCGACAAGCACCCCGGAACTGCTGCGCAGCGCCGTGATATATGGTCCCAACGCCGCAGGCAAGAGCAATATGATCGCGGCCCTGCGGTTTGCGCAACAGTTCATCCTCGACTCCGCTAGCAAGTATCAGCAGGGGGATTCGATTCCGGTCGCACCGTTTGCCATGCGTCCCGACGATGCTGCGGATCCCGAGCCCTCCGAGTTCGAACTGACCTTTGTGCAGGTCGGCGTGCGCTATCAGTACGGCTTCGCTGTTACGGCCCGGCGGGTTGAGTCGGAGTGGCTGCTGGCCTACCCGGAGGGGCGACCACAGCGCTGGTTCGAGCGTAGCGAGGCGGGCGGCACATGGTATTTCGGCCCGAATTTTCAGGGTCAGAAGAAAGTCTGGCAGGAGGCGACCCGCGACAACGCCTTGTTCCTGTCCACCGCTGTGCAACTCAATGCCGAGCAACTGCACCCGATATTCGGTTGGTTTCGCGACACGCTGGGTGTCATCAAGCCGTATGCACGAGTGGATGTCGGCTTCTCGATCCAGCAATGTCTTGGTGATGCTGATCTGAATCGGCGGGTCGCGCAGTTCATGAGGGCCGCCGACCTTGGCATCAGCGATCTTCGAATTCACATGCGTCAATTCGACCCGACAGTCGTGCCCGACAACCAACCGTTTCGCGATCTGATCCTCAAGGAGCTGGAGGGTGCCGAGCTACCCGATGTGCAATTCGCTCACCAACTGGACGACGGTCGTAGTGTCTTTTTCCGGTTCGAGGATGAATCAGGGGGAACTCAGAAGCTGTTCGCTCTGGCGGGACCATGGCTCGACGTGCTCGACAGCGGCAGTGTTTTGTTCGTCGATGAGTTGGATACCAGCCTGCACCCACGATTGATGCGTCACCTGGTCGGGCTGTTCAACAATGCCGAGACCAACCCGCATAACGCGCAACTGGTCTTCTCCACCCATGACACTTCGATTCTCGACCGCGACGTTTTCCGACGTGACCAGATCTGGTTCATGGAGAAGGATCGAGAACACCAGAGTCGCCTCTACCCGCTGACCGATTTCAGCCCGCGAAAGGAAGAGAACCTTGAGCGTGGCTACCTGCAAGGCCGTTACGGTGCCTTGCCCTTCATCGGCGAGTTGCGCGTCTGATCATGGCCAGAGCGCGCGATGCACGTTCTTTGAGACGTCGCGGCCCGCAGCGTGAACCCTACGATTATGTTCTGATCGTCTGCGAGGGAAGCAAGACCGAGCCGAACTATCTGAGTGAGATGATCCGGGATTTTCAGATCAGCGGCGCCAACGTGAAGGTTACGGGTGACTGCGGTAGCGCACCTCAGACGGTCGTAGCTGAAGCGATACGCCTCTTTGAGCAGGATCCGCGATTCGACCGCGTGTTTTGTGTATTCGATCGCGATGGACATGCCGGTTACGCGGATGCTCTGCAACGTATCGAATCACATCGATTGCTGCGTCGCGATGGGCGTAAGAAATTGGGAGATGCGGAGTTCACGGCGATCAATTCCGTTCCCTGCTTCGAGTATTGGATTTTGCTCCATTTCGAGTACACGACTGCACATATGGCGCGTTATTCGGATGTCGAGTCACGCATGCGCAACCATGCTGAACTTCGCGACTACAGCAAGGGGAGTGCAGGTCTGTTCGGGATGCTTAGATCGCGCATGGACGACGCCTTGCGGCATGCAGACATGGCGAATGCGGCATCTGCGGTGGATATTCCGCCCATGAGAAGCCACCGTTCCGGCGCATGGGAAGCCACTATTCCGGACCATGGGAAGCCAGTGGCGGGTGCCCGGTTGAGCGTGGGGCTGGCAGTCTAGATCGCTGGCGCGGATTTGTCTCCTTCGGGC
>JAXMJH010000126.1:0-18698 GCA_034376725.1 Lysobacteraceae bacterium
CGTCAAGCACGAAGCTGGCCGATGTCGCGCCCACCACCACAGTGCCGTCCAGGAACCAGCGGTAGCGGAATTCACCCAGACCATCGGCATCGCTGATATCGTTATCGGTGGTCACGGTTTCGCCTTCCAGCGCCGTGCCGACAATGAACAGCGAGCCCTCCGGCGGGTCGGCATGAACCCAGCCAGATGCGGCGAGGCTCGCGGACAGAAAGGCTGCCGAAATGATCGATGGCAACGACGGGTGGTATCGCATGGGTTTTCCTCCGTAGTGACGGGAAGACTGGCGAATCCTTGGCCCAACTCCTCCGCAGGTTGAACGTGAATCCCCACCATACGCCAGCGTCCGCGCGACGGCCATACCCTTTGCCCGTCGGAGCGCGATCAGGTTCAGCCTGGTGAACACGGCAACCGGATTCCGAACGCAGCAGCGCGCCCAGCTATACTTTTCGGCCGAATCCGGAGCTCACCCATGACCGATGCCGTTGTCGAAGAATTGCTGGCCCTGCTTCAGCTCGAACGGCTGGAGGACAATCTGTTCCGGGGCGCCAGCCGCGACATCGGCACCAAATACGTCTTCGGCGGGCAGGTGGTCGGGCAGGCGCTGTCGGCGGCCCAGCAGACCGTGGAATCGGATCGGCCGGTGCACTCGCTGCACGCGTATTTTCTGCGGGCCGGGGATGTCGGGCATCCGATCGTCTACGATGTCGACCGGACCCGCGACGGCAACAGTTTCTCGGTCCGGCGGGTCAGCGCGATCCAGCACGGCAAACCGATCCTGGTGTTTGCCGCCTCGTTTCACCACGCCGAGCCCGGCGCCGAGCATCAGATCTCGATGCCGGAAGTGCCGCAACCGGATGACTTGCCCGAGCCCGAGCCGCTCGGCCGCGAAGTGCTGGCCCAACTGCCAGCCAAGCTGCAACGCTGGCTGAGCCGGCGCGGACCGTTCGAGTTCAGGCACGTTTACCCGCGCGACGAGCTCAACCCCAGCAAGCGCCCGCCTTACCAGCAGGTCTGGTTCCGCCTGAGCGGCGGGATCGGCGACGATGCCGCCCAGCATCGCGCGCTGCTGGCCTACGCCTCCGATTTTCATCTGATCGGCACCACCACCTTCCCGCACGGCATCAGCTACATGCAGCCGAATGTGCAGATGGCCAGCCTCGATCACGCGCTCTGGTTCCATCGTCCGTTCCGCATCGACGACTGGCTGCTGTACAGCTGCGACAGCCCCACCGCGCAGGGCGCCCGGGGCATGGCGCGCGGCTTGATCTACGACACCCAGGGCCGACTGGTGGCTTCGACCGCGCAGGAAGGCATGATCCGGGTGCTGCCCGAATGATCGCCCAGGCCGCGCTTCGAATGCCGCGCGGCGAGCTAAAATAGCGCCATGCGCCAAGTCTTTACCTCACCCCGGTTGGAAAACGTCGAAGGTGCCGCCCGGCTGCTCAATGAGCACGGCATCGAGACCTACATTTCCAACGCCCGCAGCTACAAGGGCAATCGCCGCAGCAACTACAGCTATACCGAGCTGGCCCGCGGCGAAGCCGGCGCGCAGGCGGCGGTCTGGATCGTGCTGCCCAACGACATCACTCGCGCCCGGCAATTGCTGCGCGATGCCGGACTGATCGAAACGACCCGACCGGCCACGTTTCTGCCGGCACCTGTTGTGGCAGCAAAGGAAGCCCCGCGGGCAAGCCCGTGGCCGATGCGCATTCGTCTGCTGCTGCTCGCGGGCATCGCCATCGGGGCCATGCTGGTGCTTGGCCGGGCCTGGTAGCGGGTCGGTCACATTCGCGCGCCACCGGCGTCCTGTATGGCAATCCCACCTCATCTCGCCTTGCCATGAATGCCATCACCGTAAAGCCCGCACTGGATTGCCTGATCGGACAGCACCTTCCGGCCGCAGCGCGTGGCGACACCCGCGCTTATGGGCACGTAGTGCGCGCCTGTCAGAACACCGTAACCGGCATTGCCCTTGCCCACGTACGCGATGTCGCGGCCAGCGAGGACATCGCCCAGGAGGCGTTTCTCAAGGCCTGGCAGAACCTGGCATCGCTCAACAATCCGGACAGTTTTCTGCCTTGGCTGCGACAGATCACCCGAAATCTGGCGCGCGATCATCTGCGCGCCCGCAAGCGACGGCGCGAAGTCGGCGACGATATCGATGTGCTGCTGGCCCAGGTGGCCGACGCTGCGCCCTGCCCCGCCGAGCGCCAGGCCATCGACGAGGATCATGCCATCGCGACGGCGCTGATCGACCGGCTGCCCGAAGACAGCCGTGAAGTGCTGCTGCTGTATTACCGCGAAGGGCAAAGCAGCCAGCAGGTCGCCGGCCTGCTCGGACTCAGCGATGCCGCCGTGCGCAAGCGCCTGTCGCGGGCCAGGGCGGCGGTGCGCAGCGATCTGGTCGAGCGGCTGGGCGAGTTCGCCCGCGCCAGCGCGCCTTCGGCGGCATTTACCGCACTGGTGACCACGGCGCTGATTGCGGTCAGTCCGCCGGTCGCCGCCGCCAGTATCCTGGCCTCCGGTGCTGCCGGAGCCGGTGCGTCGTTCTTCAAACTCCTGACCGCCTCGGCCGGCGCCATGGCGATCGGGGTGGCGGCGGCATTCGCGGGCATTTTCTTCGGCCTCAGGCGGCAGCTTGCCGAATCGATCGACGACACCGAGCGCCGCCAGCTCATCCGCAGCGCGCTGATCAACGCCGGTGCAACCATCGGCTTCCTGGTCGGCATGGTGACCAGCGCCAGCTGGACGCGGGGCTGGATCGCTCCCGTCGCTGCCACCCTGGCGTTCATGGCGACCATCTTGTGGCAGTCGGCGTTCGTCCAGCCGCGCATCCTGCGCCGCCGACACGCGCTGGAGGCACAGCGCGATCCCATGCAGGCCGCAAAACGCCGACGCCGGGAGCGCATTCTGTGCTGGTTGGGTGCAGCCACCGGCACCCTGATGGGCGGCGGTTCGCTGATCTGGGGCCTGATCGCCTCCGGGAGACTCTGAACGCGGCGTACCGCTTGAGCGCGGTCAATGGCTGCGCTCCGGGCGCGGCTACACTGGCGCCATGGCGACGCCACCCGACAGCGTCCGGCAAACCGTCTTCCACGCCCAGGGCCTCAGCAAGGTCTACCGAATGGGCGAAGTGGAGGTGCACGCCCTGCGCGGGGTGGACCTCGAACTCTACGCTGGTGAATTCGTGGTTCTGCTGGGTGCCTCGGGCAGCGGCAAGTCCACGTTGCTCAACATCCTTGGGGGTCTGGATGCGCCGAGCGCCGGCACCGTCGCGTGCCAGGGTCATCCACTCACCGGGGTGGGCGACGCCGAGCTGACCCGGTTCCGGCGCGAGCACGTCGGCTTCGTGTTTCAGTTCTACAACCTGATTCCCAGCCTGACCGCGCGCGAGAATGTGGCGCTGGTGACCGAGATCGCCGAGCAGCCGATGAGCCCGGAGTCGGCACTGGAACTGGTCGGCCTTGAAAACCGTATGGACCACTTCCCGGCGCAGCTCTCGGGTGGCGAACAGCAGCGGGTGGCGATCGCCAGGGCCATTGCCAAGCGCCCGGCTGTGCTGCTGTGCGACGAGCCGACCGGCGCGCTGGACTCCACGACCGGCATCGTGGTTCTGGATGCCCTGGAGCGGGTCAATCGCGAAACCGGGGCGCTCACCGTGGTGATCACCCACAACGCGGTCATTGCCGGCATGGCCGACCGGGTGATCCATCTGAGCAACGGCCGGATCGCCTCGGTCGAGCGCAATGCCCACAGGATTTCCACGTCGGAGCTGGTCTGGTGACCGCCCTGCACCGCAAGCTGCTGCGCGACCTGGGCACGCTGCGCGGCCAGGTGCTGGCGATCGCGCTGGTGATGGTCGGCGGCATCGGCATGATGGTGATGGCGCTGAGCAACTATCAGGCGCTGTCGGACACCCGCGCGCTGTTCTATGGCGAGTATCGCTTCGCCGAGGTGTTTGCCCAGGTCGAGCGCGCGCCGCTGGCATTGGTCGACGATATCCGCGCGATCGCCGGCGTGCGCTCGGTCGAGGCCCGTGTGGTGGCGTTCGCCAATCTCGAACTTGACGGATTCGACGAGCCGATCAATGCGCAACTGGTTTCGCTTTCCGGCCCCGACGATCCGGGCCTGAACGCGCTGTTTCTGCGCCAGGGCCGGCTGCCGCTGACCGACCAGGAGGTGGTGGTCAGCGAGGCGTTCGCCGAAGCCCATGGCTTGGCGCCGGACGACCGCCTCGTGGCGTTGCTCAACGGCCGCCGGCAGAGCCTGAGCATTGCCGGCATCGGGCTGTCGCCGGAGTTCGTCTACCAGATCCGACCCGGTGACGTATTTCCCGACTTCGAGCGTTTCGCGGTGCTGTGGATGCCACGTGAGCCGCTGGCGCTGGCATTCGACCTGGATGGTTCGTTCAACGATCTGGCGCTCACCCTGAGCAGAGAGGGCAACGAACGGGACGCGATCGACGCGCTCGACGCATTGCTTTCGCCGTTCGGCGGGATTGGCGCGTTCGGCCGCGATCTTCAGATGTCGCATCGATTTCTTGACGAGGAGCTTAAACAGCTGGCCACCATGACCCGGCTGTTCACCTTCATCTTCCTGTCGGTCGCCGCGTTCCTGCTGAACGTGGTGATCGGCCGTCTGGTCGGCGCCCAGCGCGAGCAGATCGCCGTACTCAAAGCATTCGGCTACAGCCGCTGGGAGGTCAGTCGGCATTTCGCCCAACTGGTTTTATTGATGGTGAGTGTAGGTGTGTTGCCTGGGCTGGCGGTGGGCGCCTGGATGGGCCACGGGCTGGCCGGCGTGTATATGGCGTTCTACCGGTTTCCCTACCTGGAGTGGACGCTGTCGCCGATGATGGTATCGCTGGCGGTCGGCTTTGCGGCGCTGGCCGGGGCGCTGGGCACCGTGGGCGCGCTGCGTCGGGTATTCCGGATGTCGCCGGCCGAAGCGATGCGACCCGAGGCGCCGCCGACCTTTCGCAGGAGCCTGAGCGAACGCCTTGGTCTGGGCCGGCTGATGGGTCCTGCGGCGCGGATGATCGTGCGCAATCTGGAGCGGCGTCCGGCACGGTCGCTGCTTTCGGTGATCGGCATCGGTCTGGCCTGCGGCATTCTGGTGATGTCGCGCTTCCAGTCCGGCGCCATCGAGGAAATGGTCGACGTCCAGTTCGGCTTCGCTCAGCGCGACGATCTGGCGGTAGGCTTCGCCGAACCGACCTCCTACCGCGCCGCCCACGAGCTGGCCGCCCTGCCGGGTGTACACCGGGTCGAGCCCCATCGCAGCGTTGCCGTGCGATTGCGCAACGGCCACCGGGAATACCGGACTGCCCTGCAGGGGCTGACCCCGGATGCCGACCTCAAGCGCGTGCTGGATCGCGAGCTGCGCCCAGCTTCGTTACCGGGCAATGGGCTGTTGCTGACCGACTACCTGGCCGACATGCTGGCGGTAGCGCCCGGTCAGCCGGTGCAGGTGGAGTTTCTTGAGGGTCACCGCCGCACCCTGACCGTGCCGGTGGTCGGCGTGGTCGAGGAATACCTGGGCGTTGGCGCCTACGCCAGCCTCTCGACAGTCAACCGCCTGCTGAACGAAGGCAGCGCCATTTCAGGCGCTTGGTTGTCGGTCGATGCCAGCAGCCGCCCGGAAGTGCTGAGCGCGCTGCGCCAGCGGCCGCGGGTGGCGGCCGTGGTCGATCGCGCGGCGATGGTGCAGAGCTTCCGCGACACCATGGCCGAGAGCATTCTGGTGTTCACCCTGGTCGCCACCCTGATGGCGGCCAGCATTGCTGTCGGCGTGGTCTACAACGCAGCGCGCATCACCCTGGCTGAACGCGGCCGCGAGCTGGCCAGCCTCAGGGTGCTCGGCTATACCCGTGCCGAAGTGCGCCGGCTGCTGCTGGGCGAACTGGCCACGATCACCGTGCTGGCGCTGCCGCCGGGCTTTGCCCTCGGCTACGGCATGTGCGCCCTGCTGGCCTGGGGCTTTCAGTCCGACCTGTACCGCATTCCGCTGGCCTTGACCCCGCAGGGCTACGCCTTCGCGGCGCTGGTGGTCTTAGCGGCGGCGCTGGGTTCGGGCCTGCTGGTAAGGCGCCGGCTCGACCGGCTCGACCTGATTGCCGTTCTCAAGACCCGGGAGTGACACCGATGCCTAACCCGAACAACTCCGATTCGCCGTCGGCCCCCGCCGATCGCGTCGACACACCCGCAACCGTGGGCCGACGCACTCAGCAGCGCGGCGTTTCGACGGCTAGCCGACGCCAGTCGGGAAGCACCGCGCCCCGGCAACTGCGGCGCATCGCCATCGGCGCTGTCCTGGTGGCGCTGATCGCCGCCGCCTTTTGGCCCAGCGCGCGTTTGGTCGATACCGTACCGGTCGATATCGGCACGGTACGCGAAACCCTCGACGCAGAGGGGCGGACCCGCGTCCGCGATCGCTATCTGATCACCGCGCCGGTGGCCGCCATGGCCAGACGCCAAACCCTCGAGCCCGGCGATGCGGTGGCCGTTGGCCAAGTGGTTGCCGTGCTCGATCCGGTCGCCTCGCCCACCCTCGACGCCCGCAGCCGGGCCGAGGCCGAAGCCCGGCTCGCCGCCTATGGCGACCGCCATGCCGCTGCCCGCGAAGAAGCCCGCGCCGCCGCCGCCGAAGCCGAGCAGGCGCGCAGCGAAGCTCAGCGTCTTGCTGCGTTGCTTGCGCGCGGTCTGGTCGCTGCTGAAGTGGCCGAACGGGCTCGCACCGCGCAACTGAAAGCCGAGCGCGAGGCGGCCAGCGCCCGCTTTCGCGTCGCCACCGCGCAGCACGAGGAGCAGGCCGCGCGCGCCATCCTTCAGCGCAATGGCGTCAGTGCGGCCGGAGAACCCGCACTCGAACTCATCGCACCGGTCGCCGGGGTGGTGCTGCGCCGGCAACTGGAAAGCGCTCGGGCGGTGCAGGCCGGCGAGGCCCTGCTGGAAATCGGCGATCCGGATGCCATGGAGATCGAGGTCGACGTACTGTCCGCCGACGCCGTCCGGCTGCGCGAGGGCATGGCGGTCGAGCTGCTGCGCTGGGGTGGCGAAGCACCACTGGACGGCCGGGTGCGGCGCATCGAGCCCGGCGGGTTCACGAAATTTTCCGCCCTGGGCGTAGAGGAACAACGCGTGTGGGTGATCGTCGACCTGACCAGTCCGCGTGAGGATTGGCTGCGTCTTGGCGAGGCCTACCGGGTCAACGCCCGATTCATCATCAACCAGATCGACGACACCTTGCGCGCCCCGGCCAGCGCCATCTTCCGCCAGACAGACAGCCAAGCCGCGTTCCGCATCGAGGGCTCCCGAGCCCGTCTGATCCCGATCCACACCGGCCTGCGCGGCGGCGGTCTGGTGCATATCCTCGACGGCCTGAGCCCCGGAGACCGCCTGATCGCCCACCCCGACCGCGAACTGAGCGATGGCGATCGGGTTCGGTCGCGCTGAGCTTCGAATCCACTGAGCGGCTGGTCATGCCAACGACTCGCGCCTCTGGATTGAAGTTCGAGGCGTTTGCGCCGCCAACCCGATCCGAAACTGCTCTGCCACGACAGCCCAGCTTGCGCCATGAAATCGCAGGCCAGCAGGCGGAGTACGCTGTCGTCTCCGCTGGCCTGTTCGACCGTAATGACGGCCACCAGATAATGCGCCTCACGATAGACATCCCCGAGTCGCCGAAGCGTGGATTTTCCGTCCGTCATCGGGCTATTCCTACCATCGGTCGCCGCATTTGCGATGCCGACACCAACCGGCCCGGCCAGTCGCGCTAGGATACGGGCATGACCAAGGCCTCCATCCGCCTGTACCAGACCACGTTGCATCCCTGCGGCTACTGGCCCGATCGGGAGGCGCGCGATCTGGTGCTCGATCCGGAAAACGACCGGCTGGGGCAAGCCTACGGGCAGGCGCTGGAGATGGGCTTTCGACGCTCCGGCGGCCATATCTATCGGCCGCACTGCCCCGGCTGCCGGCAGTGCGTGGCGATCCGTCTGCCGATCGCAGACTTCCAGCCCAACCGCAGCCAGCGCCGCTGCCTCAAGCGCAATGCCGACCTCACGGTCACCCAGGCGCCGGCGGTGCGCCGGTCCGAGCACTTCGGGCTGTACCGGCGGTATCTGGACAGCCGTCATCCCGGCGGCGGCATGGACAACCCGGCGCCGGAGGATTTCGATCTGTTCCTGCGCTGCCGCTGGAGTCCGACCCGGTTTCTGGAGATGCGGCTGGGCAAGCGTCTGCTGGGCGTTGCGGTGACCGACCTGGTGCCCAACGGGCTGTCGGCGGTCTACACCTTCTTCGACCCGGAAGAATCCGAGCGCGGCCTGGGCACCTTCGCCATCCTCAGCCAGGTGGAGTGGGCCAGGCGTCAGCGGCTGGATCATCTGTATCTGGGCTATCGCATCGCCGGCCACCCGAAGATGGACTACAAGACCAAATTCGCCCCCTACGAGCTGCTGCACGGCGGCGCCTGGGTACGGCCTTAGTCCTCGGCAGCCTGACGGGTGCGGTCGCCGATGTGCGTGGTCAGGCGAAGGTTCTGCGCGCCGATGCCAGATGCACTTCCCGGCCCTCGCGCCCTGAAAACTGGGACAATCGCCGGATGAACCGCATCAGCCGTGTCTTCCGTCCCCTGGTCTGCTGCCTGTTGCCGATACTGGCCGCCTGCGCGCCCTCTTCCGACCTGCCCCAGACAATGACCCCGACCGATTCACCGGCAACCCAGAGCCGCATCCGGGTGGCCACCTACAATGCCGCGCTCAACGACAGCGCGGCCGGCGGCCTCATCGCCCGCCTGGAAGCCGGCGACGACAGCGCCCGCAAGATTGCAGCCGTCATCCAGCGCCAACGCCCGGATCTGCTGCTGATCAACGAGTTCGACCACGACGCCGGGCAGCGCGCCGCCGATCTGTTCCAGCGGGACTACCTGGAAGTCGGCCAGTTCGGCGAGCAGGCCATCGCGTATCCCCATCGCTACCTGGCGCCAGTGAATACCGGGGTCGCCAGCGGTTTCGATCTGGACCGCGACGGCCGCAGCGATGGCCCTGGCGACGCCTGGGGTTTCGGCACGCACCCGGGCCAGTACGGCATGCTGGTGCTGTCGCGCTTTCCGATCGATGCGGCTGCGGTGCGCAATTTCCAGCGATTCCGATGGCAGGATCTGCCCGGTGCGCTGGCACCGGTCGACCCGGATACCGGCCAGCCCTGGTATCCGGATGCCGCGTGGTCGCTGATGCCGCTGTCGTCCAAGTCGCACTGGGATGTGCCGGTGGACACGCCGCTGGGTCGGCTGCACTTCCTGGTCAGCCACCCCACGCCGCCGGTGTTCGACGGCCCGGAGGACCGCAACGGCCGGCGCAATCACGACGAAATCCGCTTCTGGGCCGAATACATCGCCGATGCCGACGCCGAATGGCTGATCGATGATGCTGGCCGCAGTGGTGGGCTGGAGCGCGATGCGCGGTTTGTCATCGCCGGCGACCTCAACGCCGACCCGGTCGATGGCGACAGCGTCGAATCCGCCGTGCTGCAAGTGCTGGAACACCCCCGCGTACTCCGCCACCCCGCCCCGCGCAGCGACGGCGCTGCACTGGCCGCCGAGCGCGACGGCGGTGCGAATCTCAGGCACCAGGGCAGCCACGATCACGACACCGGCCATTTCGGCCCGCGCGTGGGCAATCTGCGAATCGACTACGTGCTGCCCTCGGTCGGCCTGCAGGTGCTCGACAGCGGGGTGTTCTGGCCTGCGCCCGGCCAGCCCGGCGCCGACTGGATAGACGCCAGCGACCATCGCATGGTCTGGCTGGACCTCACCGACTGAGGCCGCCGGGCCATAGCCGGCCCGGCCGACGCGCGTTCAGCGCAGTTCGACGCCCAGCGCCGCTGCCGAGGCCCGTGCCTTCTCGCGGGCCCGATCGATGCTGTCGGCCCGCGCCAGCGTCACCGCGACCCGGCGCTGGCCCTCCACCCAGGGCTTGCCGAACAGGCGCAGCGCGGTGTCCGGCTGGACCAGGGTGGCATCGACCTGACTGAAAACCGGCACGCCGTGACCCTCGGCCAGCACGGCACAGGATGCCGACGGGCCAAGCTGGCGGATGTTGGGAATCGGCAAGCCGAGGATGGCCCGCGCATGCAGCGCAAACTGACTCAACTCCTGTGAAATCAAGGTCACCAATCCGGTGTCGTGCGGCCGCGGGCTGACTTCGGAAAACCAGACCGCATCGCCCTTGACGAACAGCTCCACGCCGAAGATGCCGGCGCCACCCAGATCGGCGGTGACCGCCTCGGCGATACGCTGCGCCTCGGCCAGTGCGACCGCGCTCATCGACTGCGGCTGCCAGCTCTCGCGATAGTCGCCATCGCGTTGGAGATGACCGATCGGCTGGCAGAACTGCGTGCCATCGCGATGGCGAATGGTGAGCAAGGTGATTTCGTAGTCGAAATCGACAAAACCCTCGACGATCACCCGACCCTGTCCGGTGCGCCCACCGCTCTGGGCATACTGCCAGGCCGGCTCGATGTCGTCGGCGCTGCGGATCAGGCTTTGGCCCTTGCCCGATGAACTCATCACCGGCTTGACCACGCACGGCAGGCCGATTTCCGCAACGGCCGCCAGAAACTCATGGTGGTCGGCGGCAAAACGATAGGGCGACGTCGGCAGGCCCAGGGTTTCGGCAGCCAGTCGCCGGATGCCCTCGCGGTCCATGGTCAGGCGCGCGGCCCGCGCCGTGGGCACCACCCGCAAGCCGCTGTCGCGCTCCAGCTCGACCAGCGTCTGGGTGTGGATGGCCTCGATCTCGGGCACCACCAGGTCGGGCTTTTCCTCGCGAATCAGTTCGCGCAGCAACGCCGGGTCGAGCATGTTCAGGGTATGGCTTCGATGCGCCACCTGCATGGCCGGTGCGTTGTCGTAGCGGTCGGCGGCAATCACTTCCACGCCCAGGCGTTGCAGCTCGATGGCCACTTCCTTGCCCAGTTCACCGCTGCCCAGCAGCAGCACACGGAAGCGATAGGGCGAAAGCGGCGTGCCCAGGCTGATCGAATCGGTCATGTTCAACACCTCTCGGGCGATGGCAACGATTGTAGCGGGCCGCAATGCGCCGGCACCGTCCCGACCGTGCGCCGGTCGTGATCGGGCGGGCGATTTCGGGCGTGTCTGCGATTTGGCCGCAGGGCGACCACCGCAAACCGTGCAGGCTTTGCAGGTTTCGCCGGCTCTGCCATGCTCCGGCCTGGCCTTCAGGAGCTGCCGATGTCGTCGCGCCCCCCGCTGTCGAAGTGTCTTTTGATCCTGCTTGCCAGCCTGTCGCCGGTCCTGGCTGCGCAGGACGCGCCGGCCTGGCAGCCCGCGCGCTTTGCTGGCCTGGTCACCGACCCGTTGCTGTCGGAAATCAGCGGAATGGCGGTGTCCACCCACCATCCGGACGCGCTGTGGGTCCACAACGACAGCGGCGATGCCCCGGTGATCCACGCCATGTCGCGGCGCGGGCAGCGGCTTGCGACGATCACCGTCGATGGCGTCGAACACCGCGACTGGGAGGACCTGGCCGGATTCGAGCTCGATGGCCAGCGCTATCTGCTGATCGCCGACACCGGCGACAACGGCGGCATACGGACCCACCTCTCGCTGCACGTCATTGCCGAACCCGAGGCGTTGCAGGATCAGCGCGTCGTTCCGCTTTGGAGCATCCGCTTCCGCTGGCCCGATGGCGCCCGCGACTGCGAGGCGGTGGCGGTGGACGCGCAGCGCGGCGAAATCATCCTGATCGGCAAGAAGCGGGTGCCACCCGACGTGTTCCGGCTGCCGCTGCGGCCCGACTCCGACGCAGTCCAGGTCGCCGAGCGCCTGGGGACCCTGACCGGCGTGGTCCAACCAAGCACCGCCGACCTTGAACGCAATCCGCGCTTCGGCCGCTATCGCTCTCAAATCTCCGGCGCCGATATCAGCGCCGATGGCCGCTGGCTGGCTGTGCTCAATTACCGCACCGCCTACGTGTACCCGCGCTCGGCCGGGCAGGATTGGGCCGAGGCGACATCGGCCACACCGATCGAGGCCCCGTTCCCGTGGCTGCCCCAGGCCGAAGCCATCGCCTTCGACGTCGATGGCGCCCTGTGGATCGCCAGCGAAAGCCTGCCGGCACCGCTGATCACCTTGCCGCTGAAGCCCTGAGCGCTTGTCGATAATGCCGTAACAGCGCTCGAAGACCATCACTGATCCTGGAGTTAATGATCCTGGAGTCAATACAATCCACTGCCCTCTGGCAGTGGTGGCGCGCTGACCGTGGCGAATCGATACCGGCACTTGCGCTTGAGTTGCTTCCGCCAGCGTCGCCGAGGTTCTTGTCTCGCACAACCAATAGACCAAGGGGTCGATCTCCCTTTCGTCTTCTCACAGCAAAGCCGATGCGAGCCTCCGCTGTCGACGATCCCAGTCTGGCATCACCTGCCCCAGCAATTTGAAGAACCGTGCGTCGTGGTCGCGGTACGCGGTGTGGCATAGTTCGTGGGTGACCACGTACTCGATGCAGGGACGAGGTGCGCGCACCAGATCGACATTCAACGTCATGGTCCCGGCACGTGACAGGCTGCCCCAGCGGGATCGCATGGTACGCACGATCAGCCGGGGTGGCTCGACGGCCTTGAAGTGGATCAGGCTGGCGTCCAGTACATCGACGAACACCACACGGGCGCGGTCGAGATACCAGCGGCGCAGTACCGCTTTGACCCGATCCGGTTCCGGATGTCCGGGCACGCCCACAAGCATTCGGCCGCGCGCCAGTTTCACGCTGGCCGGTTCGCCCGGCAGCAGTTTCAGCCGGTACTGTCGGCCCAGATAGAGATGCGATTCACCGTTGATGTACTGCCGCGCCGGAGTGCGGGGTCGGTAGCGTTCGAACTCCGCCAGTTGTCGGCTGATCCAGCCGGCGCGCTTCTCCACCCGCTCCGCGATCAAGGCTTGCGGACAACCCATCGGCGCGCGCACCAAGACGCGGCTATCCGGGTGCACCTCGATGGTCAGCGTCTCTCGCGAGGCCAGGAACCGCACCTCATAGCGGATGGTGTCGCGGCCGTAGGTGAGAGTGCCAACCATGGTCTTTACTCTGCCATCCGGTGACGGGCAAGCTGCATGGTTTTCTCGATGATCTCGTCCATCTCGTCAGTGGACAGCGCGATGCCCCGTGCGCCCTTGACTTCGTCATAGAGAAAGTCGTCGATCTCGTTCATGGTCCGGCGCTGGGCGTCGAGGTCGTCCCAGTAGCCCACCTTGCGGTTGCGCCGGAAAATGTCCCACACCGCCATGGCGGTCTCGGCGGCGGTGGCCTGGGCCTGCTCGGTGTCGCCAAGGTGGCTCGCCACGAAGGGCCGCAGCAGGCCATAGACAGCGGCCGCGTCGGCGTCGCCATTCAGCACGGACGGCAGGTCATCACCTTTACGCGAGGCCACGGCGTCCTTGATCTCGGTGACACGTTGCAGGTAGTCCAGATCGGACAGTCGCTTCGCACGGTAGTCGTCGATGGCCTGCTGGATCAGCCTGGAGAACTTCTCGTAGAAGGCCGGGTCCTGCTCCAGTCGTTCGTTGATCGCGCGCTTGGTGGCGTGGGCGATCATGTCGGCCTTGGCGCCCAGATTCTTCTCATTGCCCTCGCCTTGTTCCTCGACTACCTTCTGGAACGCGGCCTCGTCGAAGATGTTTACCGGCGCATTCAATTGCACCACCTCCGAGGCCGAAATGTGCGTGTCCAGCAGCTTCTGGATGCGCGGCTCGAAGTCGCGGTAATCCACGGATTCTGCATAGCGCAGTTTCACCGCCGCCTTCAGATTGACGAAACGCTTGAGGTCGTTCTTGTAGGCGCGCAGCTTCTGCTCGGGTGTGTCGGTTATGAAGCGTTCGCTGGAGAGCGCAATCGCCAGCGTCTTTGCGTAGGCCGTCAGTCGCTCATAGAAATCGGCGCGCAGTTTCTCGTCGGCCAGCAGTTGCTCGAAGGCTTCCTCGTCCTGGCGGTTCTTCACTGTCTTGAACAGGTCCCACAGTTCCGCGTGGCGCTGCGGCAGCGCCTTGATCTCCTTATGGATCGAGTTCAGCGCGCCCCTGAGGTCCGCCGCGTCGAATCCTTCGAGAGCGCTATAGGTGGTCAATGCCTGATCCAGCTCGCCCAGCACGCCCACGTAGTCGATGATGTAGCCGAAGTCCTTGGCCTTGCTTCCGGACTCGTCTTCATAGAGTCGGTTCACCCGGGCGATGGCTTGCAGCAGGGAGTGGTCCTTCAGCCTGCGCGTGAGATAGAGCACTGTGTTGCGCGGCGCGTCGAAACCGGTCAGCAGCTTGTCCACCACGATCAGGATCTCGGGCTCGTCGCCGAACTTGAAGGCATTGATGATCTGCTTTGTGTAGTCCTCCTCCGAGCCGTAGCGCTTCATCATGCGCTGCCAGAAGGCCACCACCGCATCTGTGGATTCCTCTGCGTCGATCTCGTCGAACCCCTCTCGCTCGTCGGGCGGGGAAATGATCACCTCGCTGCTGACCGCGCCCAGCTCATCCAGAAATGTCTTGTAGCGCAGCGCCGCCGCCTTGTTGGGCGCCACCAGCTGGGCCTTGAAGCCGGTGCCCTGCCAGTTCTGGCGGTAGTGCTCGCTGATGTCGAAGGCGCGCATGTAGATCACCTGCTCGGCCTTGTTCAGCATCTCGGCGCGGGCGTACTTCTTCTTCAGGTCGGCCTTCTGCTGGTCGGTCAGCCCCTGGGTGTGGCGCTCGAACCAGATGTCGATGGCGGCCTGGTTCTGTTCCAGCTCCACCATGCGCCCTTCGTAGAGCAGCGGCACGATGGCACCGTCGGCCACCGCCTGGTCGATGGCATAGGTGTGGATCACGCCGCCGAACTTGGCCACGTCGCTCTTCTCGCGGGTCAAGAGCGGCGTGCCGGTGAAGCCGATGTAGCAGGCATTGGGAAACATCTGGCGCATGCGTGCCGAGTAGCCGCCCAGCTGGGTGCGCTGGGTTTCGTCCACCAGCACGAAGATATCGGGCGAGGCGTCGCTGAACTTCTTGTAGGCCAGCGCCTTGTCGAACTTGTGTACCAGGGTGGTGACGATGTGCGCCTTGCCGTCGGACACCAGCGCCACCAGGTGGCGGCCGCTCTCGGCCCGGTCGGGCGACAGGCCGCAGGCGGCGAAGGTGTTGCCGAGCTGCTTGTCCAGATCCACCCGGTCGGTCACCAGCACTATCCGCGGATTGCGGATCGCCGGCTCCAGCGCCAGCGCGCGGGCCAGCATCACCATGGTCAGCGACTTGCCCGAACCCTGGGTGTGCCACACGATGCCGCCCTGGCGACGGCCAGCCTCGTTTGTCTGCTTGACCCGCGCGAGCACCGCGCGGATGGCGAACACCTGCTGGTAGCGCGCGATCTTGCGCACGCCGCCATCGAACACAGTGAACGCCCAGGCCATCTCCAGCAGACGCTGCGGGCGGCACAGGGCGTAGAGTGCCCGGTCCTGCTCGCTGGCCTGACGCCTGACCAGATACTCACCTTCATCGGCCACGCCCATCTCGGCAAAGGCCAGATCGAACAGAGAAGCCTTCACCGGTTGCGGCAGTGGTCGCTCCAACAGCGGCGAAAGCTCTGTGTCGGCCACATCCTCCTTCCACTTCGACCAAAACTTTGCCGGGGTGCCGGTGGTGGCGTAGCGGGCCTCGTTCTTGTTCACCGCCAGCACCATCTGTGCATAGGTAAACAGGCGCGGAATGTACTCGTCGCGCTGGTTGCGAATGGTCTGCGAGATGGCCTGGGCCACTTCGACCGTTGGCGACTTGCATTCGATCACCGCGAAGGGGATGCCGTTGACGAACAGCACGATGTCGGGTCGGCAGGTTTCCACGCTTCGACTGCGCTCCACCGCGAATTCGGCAGCCACGTGATAGGTGTTGTTCCCGGGATTGCGCCAATCCACGTAGTTGATGGTGAAGCTCTTCAGATCGCCCTCGATGGATTGCTCCAGCGCCACGCCCAGCGTCAGCAGGTCGTACACCGCCTCATTGGTCTTGAGCAGGCCGTCGTACTTGACGTTCTTCAGCCGCTGAATGGCACTCTGGATGTTCTCCTCGCTGAACAGATAGCTGCCGCCCTTGTGCTGGATGCGGTTCAGCTTCTTCAGCTGCCCGCGCAGGATCTCTTCCAGCAGCACGTTGCCCGCCCTGCCGCCGCGCGCGGCCAGCGCCTCGGCGGGCGTCAGGTACTGGTAGCCCAGATTGACCAGCACCTGCAGGGCCGGAATCTGGGAGAGGTGTTTTTCGTCGAAGCGGAAAATCCGTTCGGCGGCGTGGTCGTCTGAATCGGTCATGGGCTAAACTCTCGCGTAAAGGTTCCTCGCCGGTAACAAGTGCCCAAGGGGCTCTTTCGGGCCGCTGCCTGGATAGCTGGCGAGGTCATTTTTTTCGTTGCCAGTGCTGTCGGTTCGTCCTACACTGCGTGACAAGGATTGGGCTTTCCCCGGTCGGCTTGAGGGCTTTGGACTTGTTCCGAGGCCCTTTTGCTTTATGGAAAAATATTAAAGTTCAATATCTTGCCGCTCAGCGCCTGCAAGGCCCGGTTGGCTTGCCCAGGCCGCAAATGGCGCAGGGCCAGGGGCCTGGCCACCAGATCCGCCAGTTGCAGACCGGTCGAATTGCTGCGCTTGTCGACGAACAGATGCGCGAACTGCATCTGCTGGAAGTCGACCTGCCGGTAGCCCCAGCCACCACCGTTGTCGCAGATGCGCCGGAACTCCAGTTCAAGCTCCGCATCCTCCTGCCGACCCCGGCTTTCGAACAGCACATGCACACGCTTGCCCGTCTCGCCTCGCGCACGCAGCTCACCAAGCGCCCGCTCCAGGCAAAACAGCAGCGCCACCTCGTAGGGGTTGTAGGGCGTGGTGTAGCGCGACTTCAGCGCATGCTTGTCGATCACTGAGGCGATCACCTGCATGGGCGCGGCCGATATCAGCCCGGTCAGTTCGTTCATGAAGCGCTCGCGCAGCTCGCGGTCGCTACGCAACAGCGCGAATGGCCCCTTCTCCTTGCGGATATCGTGTTCGTGCAGGATCACCTGATCGTGACCCCAGTAGGCCATCTTCAGTCGCTGCATCGCCGGCACGATTTGCTCTACATAGTCCTGCTTGCGCACGATGCAGAACACCAGCGCGAAAACCGGGAACTGCTCGTCGATCGACACCAGCCCGTGGTCGCCGCTTTCGTCGGCAAAGATCAGGTAGTCGCTGTCGATCACACTGCTCACGCACCAGCCTTTTCTTGAACCGGCATCCGCCACTGGCCGGTCAGCAGCTTCTGCATCAGGCCGCGTTTCTGGGTCTTGAGCGTGGCGACGGACTGGCTGAGCAGGTGGATTTCCTCGCGCAGGGCGTTGAGGTAGCGGGCGATGGCGGATTGGGTGAAGAGATCGGGCAGTATGACCGGGAACGCTTCGATGTCCGATTTCTGGATGTTCGGCAATCCAGACCCAACGCGCAGCGCCATCACGCGAGTTTGTTTGCCCTTCAGGAAGTGAAACAGGTAATGGGCGTCAACGCCTTTCGCCAGCTTCCTGAGGGCGTAGCAGTGGCCGCCGCACCAGAATCGCTCACGGTTATAGGACACGAACCCGCACGAGTTGCCCCCTTCGCTGATCGTGATGGTGTCCGCCTCGCAGTTCCATTCCGTCGTCCGGCCGGATGGCTTGATGCCGCCGTTGAGGGCGTAGTAGGCGCCGTCTTCAACCATGGCGTCCTTGTTGAGCTGCTGACCCTTCCAGATGGAGGCGATGTCTGACAGCGCCACCGTGCGCCATGCGCGGCTGGGATTGCTTGCGGAGACTTCCTCGGCAAAGCTGCCGACATGAGCGTGCGGGTGCTGGCCTCTGCTGATCAGGCGCGACAGTTCGTGGCTGTAGTGCCGCTCCTTCGCCGCGATCAGTTGCTCGGTTTTCCGGACGGCGCTGTCCCATGTGCGCATGATCTCTGCAATCTCGCGCTGCACAGGAATTGGGGGAAGCAGCAGCCGAATGGATGCAAGCGCTTCCATGTTCAGGCCTTGCATCGTGCCGCCGTGACTCCGGCGGTTCAGCAATCGCTGAAGCGGGGGCTGCTCAAATGCGACTTCGGCATACTCGGGCAGAATCCGAGATGTGTCAAAAGCGATGCGGACAAGCCGTGGGTTGATTATGCCTTCAGGCGCTCCTTCCGGGACCCGGTACACGCGGCCTATGGTGCCCATCATTGTCATCAGGAGGTCGCCTGGTTTAACTGCGCAGCTCTTGTGCCGGTTGAACGTGGCTTCGGAAACGAAGTAGGCTTCGGCGCCAAGGTCCTTGGCTACTACTTCCTGCTGCCCATAGACCTTATAGCCCGAGGGTTGGTAAGTCTCCTTGGTCACAGAAGAGCCGAACGGACCGGCCTTCAATACAGGGCGAAGACCGTTGCCCAGTTCGTCAATGCGGGCCTCTGTCCACTCCTCACGCATATTTGCCGCCCTTGCCTTCCAAAGCCCGCTCGGTCCGCTCCAGCGCCGCCATTTCCTCGGCATCCGCCGCTGTCATCGACCGCCCCAATAGAGCCATTCCGGGATCGCCGTAATGGAGCCAGCCGATGATCGGCGTAAAGGAGCCACTCCCGGATCGCCTTAAACGATCCACTTCCGGATCGGCATAAAGGAGCCACATCGGCGGCCTG
>JAXMJH010000127.1:0-17747 GCA_034376725.1 Lysobacteraceae bacterium
GCGCACCTGAGACTCGTTCATGTCGATCACCATGGCTGTGATGATCGACCCGGTGCGCCGGCTCACGCCTCCCTCCAGGCTCATACCTCGTTGGAATCAGGCTGGCGGGTTCAGGCTCATACCTCGTTGGACAAGACTGCCCCGACACGGAAATCCCGCGCATGGCTACACTGGCCCCAACTCCGACGGAACACGCCCATGGCCCGCAATGACACCCCGGTGGTCGGCCCGCTCGCCGCCCTGCTGATTGCCCTTGGCCTGGCCGCCGGCGGCTGGCTGGCCGCGCAGGGCCTGGCCAAGTTCCGCACCGATGACCGCTACGTGGTGGTCAAGGGTCTGGCCGAGCGTGAGGTGGAAGCCGACCGCGTGGTCTGGCCGCTGCCGCACGCGGTCACCGGCAACGACCTGCTCGAAGTCCAGCGTCAACTGGATGCCAATACCGACGCGATACGCGCGTTCTTCACGCTGGCCGGCTTCGACGCCGAGGAGATCATGGTCTCGCCGCCGCGCCTGGAAGACCGCGCCGCCTATGCCTGGGGCGAAAACCAGCCGCGCGAGCGCTACCGCTATTCCAATACCGTCACCCTGCGCACCGCGCACGTGGCCCGCGCGCTGGAGGCCCTGCGGCGCAGCGGCGAGCTGGTCGCCTCGGGCGTGCTGCTGGCCGAAGGCGGCTATCCGCAGTTCGAATACACCCGGCTCAACGACATCAAGCCCGGGCTGATCGCCGAGGCAACCGCCAACGCGCGGGCCGCCGCCGAACAGTTCGCCACCGATTCCGGCGCGCGGGTCGGTGCCATCCGCAGCGCCAATCAGGGCCAGATCAACATCACCGATCGCGACCAGGGCTCACCGCAGGTGAAAACCATCCGGGTGGTGAGCACGGTGGAGTACTTTCTGGTCGACTGAGCCGGTTCAGCGGACCGGGCTCAACCGGCCTCCAGCGCCCCGTACAGCGATTCCCACTCGGCTTCCAGGCCCTGGCGCTCGCTGGCCAGCGCCGACTGTTGCTGACCCAGACGGGCGAGCTCGGCGCTGTTGCCGTACACCTTTGGATCGGCCAGCCGGTCGGCAATGGCGCCGGTCTCTGCTTCGATCTGGGTCATCCGCGTCTCGATCTGCTGGAGCCGGGTGCGCTGGCGTTTGGCCTGCCTGTCGTCGACCACGGGCTTCGCCGCCGGTTTGGCTTCGCGCTTGGCGGTGGCCGACTCCTGGCGCGGCTCGGCGGAGCGGCTGCGCAACCACGCAGCATAGCCGTCGAGATCGCCGTCGAACTCCTCCACACGGCCATCGGCCACCCGCCAGAACCGGTCGCAGACCAGGCCGATCAGGTGCCGATCGTGCGAGACCAGCACGATGGCGCCGGAAAACACCGCCAGCGCCTCGGCCAGCGCTTCGCGCATGTCCAGGTCCAGATGGTTGGTCGGTTCGTCGAGCAGCAGCACATTGGGCCGCTGCCAGGCAATCAGCGCCAGCGCCAGTCGGGCGCGCTCGCCACCTGAAAAATGATCGACCGGCGCGAACGCCCAGTCGCCGGGGAAATACCAGCGGCCCAGAAAATTGCGGAACTCCTGGGTGGAGGTATCGGGCGAAATATCGCGCAGATGATCGATCGGGCTGGCGCCCTCGCGCAGGCTTTCCACGGTGTGCTGGGCGAAGTAGCCGATGCGCAAGTCCGGATGCGCGGCGCGCTCGCCGGACAATACCGGAAGTACGCCGACCAGGGTTTTCACCAGCGTCGATTTGCCGGCGCCATTGGGTCCCAGCAGCGCCACCCGGTCGCCTGCCTCCAGCGCGAAGCCGACCTGATGCAGCACCACGGCGTCCTGACGCGCGCCAGCGCCCGGATCGCCCGGAAGCGCCTCATCGGGCTGCTGATAGCGCACATTGGCGCGGTAGCCGGCGTCCACGCCGTTGAGCTGGATCAGCGAGAACGGCAGCTTGGCCGGTTCCGGAAATTCGATGTGCAGGGATCGCTCGGCGCGCACCGCCTCGGTTCCTGCCAGCTTGGCCAGGCGCTTGATGCGCGATTGCGCCTGACTGGCCTTGTTGGCCTGGGCGCGGAAGCGGTCGATGAATTTCTGCAGATGCTCGCGCTCGGCCTGTTCCTTCTCGAAGGCGATCTGCTGCTGACGCAGGTGTTCGGCGCGCTGGCGCTCGAAGGCGGTGTAGTCGCCGGTGTAGAGCTTGGCGCGGCCCTCGTGCAGGTGCAGGGTGTGGGTGGAAACGCCGTCGAGAAACTCGCGGTCGTGCGAGATCAGCAGCAGCGTGCCGGGGTATTTCAGCAACCACTGCTCCAGCCACAGCACTGCATCGAGGTCGAGATGGTTGGTCGGCTCATCGAGCAGCAGCAGGTCGGATGGCGTCATGAGGGCGCGGGCGAGATTCAGTCGCACCCGCCAGCCACCGGAAAACTCCGAAACCGGCCGCTGATGGGTTTCGGCCGGAAAGCCCAAGCCATGCAGCAGGCGTCCGGCCCGGGCGTTGGCATCGTAGCCGCCCACTTCTTCCAGCCGGTGGTGGGCCTCGGCCACCGCCTCCCAATCCTCGGCGCGCATGGCCTCGGCCTCGGCGCGGATCGCGGCGTGGACCACCGCGTCGCCGGAGATCACGAAGTCCAGGGCCGCATCGGGCAGCGACGGCGTTTCCTGCGCGACGCTGGCCATGCGGACCTTGCTCGGCATGTCCAACTCGCCCTCATCGGCCTCCAGCTCGCCGCGAATCGCAGCGAACAGCGAAGATTTTCCGCATCCGTTGCGGCCGATCACGCCGACCCGCCAACCGGCGTAGAGGGTGATATCCACACCCTTGAGCAGCTGCAGTTGGCCCCGACGCAGGGCAAAGTTTCGAAAGGAAATCATCCGGCCATTCTACCGGTCCCGGCAATGCCCCGTCCGAGGGATCAGGCATGTGTCGCCCCCCGACCGCGCAGCTGAGCGCCAACGGGCGCAATCAAGCGGGCGAACGGGTCGGCAATCAGATGATCCGCAGGGTGATCGCCTTGAGCACCGCGCGGGTGCGATCGCGGGTGTCGAGTTTCTCGAGAATTTCGCTGACGTAGTTTTTCACCGTTCCCTCCGACAGATGGATGGTGCGGGCGATCTCCCTGTTGGAGTAGCCGCCGGCCAGCAGTCGCAAAATGGAAATCTCGCGGTCATTGAACGTGTCGTTCGGCGGTTGCTGGTCGCGATAGGCATAGCGGGCGCGAATCGGATCGGTGGGCACCGGCGCTATCAGGGTCTCTCCGGCGCAGACGCGGACGATGGCCTCGTGCAAATCCTCGGGCGAGGCGTCCTTGAGCAGGAAGCCACGCGCACCCGCTTCGGCGGCACGCAGGGCAAGGTCGTCTTCGTCGAAGGTGGTGAGCAATATCACTGGTGTCGGGTCGCCGTTCGCTCTCAGCAGTTCGATCAATCGAAAACCATCGCCGCCGGGCATGCGGATGTCGCTGAGCACCACGTCGACCGGGGTGTCCGCCAGCGCGCCGATCGCCTGCGCCACATCGCCGGCTTCCACGGCGACGTGCAGGCCGGGCACGCTGTCGAGCAAGGCGCGCAGGCCGTGACGGACCAGCGCTTGGTCGTCGACGATGGCGAGTCTGATGTCGATCATCGTTCGCCGGCCGGCAATCGGGCAGTCAGCCGAAGACCTCCGCCCGGGCCGCGGTCGATCGCAAGCGAACCGTCCACAGCCTCCAGCCGCTCGCGCATTCCGTCCAGGCCATTGCCGGGCCGGGGCAGTGCCGCGAGACGGCCATCGTCTTCCAGACGCAGGCACAGCGTGTCGCCTTCGCGGCGCAGCGCTACGGTCAGCCATTGCGCGCTGGAGTGCCGGGCCGCATTGGTCAGCCCCTCCTGCACCATCCGCAGCACCGCTTCGGCGCGTTCCAGACCCGCGATTCGCAAACCCGCCCCAACCTCCAGACGCAATCGTGGCCGGGTGAACGGCTCCGCCAGTCGGGACAGGCTTTCGGCGATATTCAGCCCTTCGTGCCGACGCTGCTGGCGCACCACGGCCCGCAGATTCTGCAGCAGGTCATCAGCGAGCCGCGCACACAGCGCCACGCGCTCGGGTTCGGGCTGGCGCGCATCGCGGGCGAGTGCGGCGAGATTGAGCTTGAGCGCGGTCAGGGTGTGGCCGGCGACATCGTGCAGCTCGCGCGACAGGCTCAACCGCTCCGACTCGCGCGCGCCTTCGGCCAGTAGCGAGCGGGTTGCCAGCAGGTCGCTGTTGGCTTCCTTGAGGCGCTCGGCCAGCGCCTCGGCGCGGACTGCCATGCGCATCACCAGCACCGCAAAACCGACAAAGCTGCAATACGCGAAAAAACTGATCATCCGACCGGAGAGCGGACCCGGCCAGAACGCCAGTGCGACAACGGCAAATGCCACCCCGAGCACGGCCAGCGCCAACGCCAGCCGGGTCCCGTCCAGAACGGTCGCCAGCAGCGCACCGACCAGCACCAAAAGGATGGGCGCGGCACCAAACGGAACCAGAGCCGAAGTCAGCAGAGCGATGGTCGCCATCCCGGTCACCGACAACACGAAGCCGGCACGCCCGAACCGCTCTCGCAAAGCCGCCTCGCCGACAAACAGAACGAGAAACAGTGGCATCGAAGCATGCAACCAGGTCGACCATTCCGGATAGCGCCCGAAACCCTGCCAATTGCTCAGCCACACGGTGAACCACGCCAGATAGCCCGCCAACCGCAGCGGGCTGAAAAACGGATCGAGCAGTCGACGCAGGCGCGGCCTCATGGACCCAGCATGGCCGGCCGCCGGCTGGCAGACAAGCCGTCCGCCGCAAAAGGTGACTTCCTGCACCCCGCAGCGCTGACCAGCGGCACCTGCCCTGCTCCGCATCAGCCGGGAAACTGTTGTCATTCTCCAGGGAGCGCACCGATGGAACTCTACCAAGTCGCAGTGATCACCCACATCGGAGCCGGGAGCGTCGCGCTGCTGACGTTCTGGGCCGCAGCGTGGCTGAAGAAAGGCAGTCCGTTGCACCGTCGTTTCGGGCAGATCTATCTGCTGGCGATGCTGACCGTGATCCTCAGCGGTGTACCGCTGGTACTCGTTCTGCAAGAGCGCGGCCACCCGGTCACTGCACTTTTTCTGGGCTATCTGCTGGTACTGGTCAGCAACAGTTGCCTTACGGCGTTTCGCGCGATCCGGCTCAAGCAGCAGCCGGCGCGCTACTTCAGCGCGCTGTTCTGGATCGTCCATGGCCTGACCGCAACAAGTGGGCTGGCGGTCATGGCGGTCGGCTGGAGCACCGGCGCCACGCTGCTCATGGTGTTCGGCAGCATCGGACTGTTTGGCTTGTGGGGCGGAATTCGCGCCTGGCGGCGCGCTCCGACGCATGCCAACTGGTGGCTGCGGGAGCACTACGGCGCGATGATCGGCAACGGCGTGGCGACCCACATCGCGTTCTTCGGCATCGGACTTCGCAGTCTGCTGCCCGGCATCGACCCCGGCCTTCTGACCACTTTTGCCTGGTTCGGGCCGCTGGCGGCCGCGCTGCTTGCCGGCGTCTGGCTCGATCGCACATATGGCCGGCGATCGGCTGCGCGTCCAGTGCGCACTACAGCGAGTCGGGCGTAATTGGACCGATTCGCATACCCCATGCCGCACTGGTCGACGGCCCGCGCACTTGGGTGCGATTCGGCGACGCGTTACACGCGCCAAGCCCGCCCACGGCTGGAGCCTGCTGCGCCGATGGACCACCGAGCTTTGATTGATCCAGGCCGTGCGCTGCGTGAAACCGGCGCCAGATCAACCGGCCTGCGAGCCATGGTGCACTGCGACGTGACAGAGGCCGGCACCACACCCTAGCGTACGGCGCGGGGAAAGGACGAACCGGGCGACCGGTCTCTCCTGACGTGCTGGCCGGGGTCACCCGCCGGCAGTCAAGACCCCAGGGGAGTCAAATTCAACTTTTGGGGGAAAACACATGAATATCCGTCTTCGCGGCAGCCGCGCGCGGCTGCTGATCGGCGTGATCGCGCTCGCGGTCAGCTCCAGCGGCCTGGCCAGCACACTGAATCAAAACGTCTCCTGGACCGTCGACCGGGCCGGCACCAGCACCAAGTTCCGGATCGTGGCCTACGGCGATTCGATCTACGCCGGCTACAACGGCTCGACCACCAACGCCGCGCGTTACTCGGCCCCGACGGTCGACGCCGAATACCTCTCGGCGCTGTGGAATGCCGACATCGAGAGCATCCGCCGGACCAAGTCGGGCGCGGTTGCTTCCGATGTCTACAACAACAAGATCGTCGCAGAGCGCTCCTGGATGCAGGCCAGCTCGACCCGCGTGGTGACCTTCGAAATGTGCGGCAACGACGGCCTGCAGGCGCGCTCGGCGTTCAAGTCCCAGACCGGCACCTGCAACTTCACCGGCATCAACAACGCGGTGGCCAACTGCAAAACCTACGTGTCTGCGGCGATGAACTACATCAATGCCAACGCCCACCCCAACACCAAGCTGAAGGTCATCGCCAACCTGTTCTACCCCGGCTACGACGCCGACAACGTGCAGAGCACCTGCAAGAGCGCGACCACCGGCGCCACCGTCAACATGCGCGATGCCTTTCTGCCTGCGCTTGCCCGGATGAACTACTGGATGTGCGAGTACGCCCGGCAAAAGGGCTTCAAGTGCGCCGACAGCTTCGCCCAGTACATGGGTGCCGACTACGACCGCAATGGCGACGGCAAGATCGATTCCGAAGCCCTGCGCTACGTGGCCGGCGAAAGCGAGGCGAGCTACGTCAACCGCATCAGCGTGACTCTGAAATCCACCCTGCGCGACGCCAACCTGAAGCTGGTCACGTCCAGCAGCAGCTTCGACTACATCCAGTCCGACGATGTCCATCCGACCTTCACCGGCGGCACCGTGACCGCTGGCCTGCTCGGCGGCAGCACCGGTTCGGGCGCGCCGCGCCAGACCAGCTTCACCGGTGGCAAGAGCACGATCTGGAATCGCTACGGCCACGAGCGGATGGGCTGGTCGCTGTCGGTCTTCAACCCGGCTTCGCCGTAACGGCGCCCGGTCCAGAAGGCATCGGATGGAAGATCCACGCAAGCCGCACGCCCCGTCGTCCAGCACGGACGACGACGGTGTGCGTGTCATCCGCCGTGTTCCGCACGGCGGACGATGGCTCGGCAATGTCCCGACGCTGGCCCCCGCGCTGGCGCTCGGGCTGGCCGTTGGCGCTGGCTACCTGTTCTACGTGCAGCAGGCCGTGCCAACCGCCAGCACTGATCGCGCGCAGGAGGCCGTTCAAGGCGCGAGTACCGATCCGACATCGTCCGCACCCCGGCCCATCGCCGCGCTGACTTCGCGACGCCAGCCGGCGCGCGTCCTGGATCAGGAGCCCGAACACGATTTCGAGCTGCCCAGCCAGGACCCCGATGATCTGGCGGCGCATTTCTCCTTCGACGACCCCGAGCCGACCATGGCCGAGGTGATCGCCGCGCTGAACGATGCCGGTATTCACAGCGGTCTGGGCGCATTCAATCCACCGGGCACCAGTCCGCCGTTGACCGGCCTCGCCGTTCCGGACGATTTCGAGCTGCCTGAGGGCTTCGTCCGCCATCATCAGGTCACCGACGATGGCGAGTCGATCGAGCCGATCCTGATGTTCTCGCCCGATTTCGAGTTCTTCGACGAAGCCGGCAACCGCATCGAACTGCCGCCGGACCTGGTCGTGCCGCCGGAACTGGCACCGCCGGGGTTGCCGATCAGTCAGATCGAAATTCCTTCGCCGTAGTCCGGCGGAGAGCCTTCTTGACCACCACACGAGCGCCCGACGCCGAGGTCGCAGCGCGGCGCTTCGCCGACCGAGCCGATCGAGGCCGATGCCATGGCCGGCACGTTCGCATCTGGAGCAGCACGTGACTCTCTCGCAAGATTCTTCCGGACCCGCCCAGACCAGCCCGACCCGCGTACTGACGAAGCTGTCCTGGCCATTGGCCGGGATCGCCGGCAGCGCGCTGCTGTTGGGGCTTTATGCGCGCGGCGGATCGGCCTGGCCGCTGGGCTTCATTGCCCTGGTGCCCTGGATGCTGACGCTGAACAGAGTTCAGACGCTGGGCGGCGCGCTGGCCAGCGGACTGCTGATGTCGGTCGCCTTCGCGCTGGCGGTGTTCGCCTGGTTCGGCGCTGCCTTCGGCGCCTACGTGGGCCTGGGCACAGTGCCGGCGATCCTGATTCTCGCCGTGCTGGCGCCTCTGCTTCAGCCGCAAGTGCTGGCCTTCGCGCTGGCGCGCCATTGGGCCGCCCGCCGCAACGGCCTGGCGGCCGGCGCGCTGGCCGGTGCAGCCGCCTGGGTCGGCTGCGAGTGGCTGGTTCCCAAGCTGCTCGGCGACACTCTGGGCCATGGCCTGCTGCCCTCACCGGTGCTGCGCCAGATGGCCGATCTGGGCGGCGCCGCCGGGCTGAGCGTCGTGCTGTTATGGGTCAACGAAGCCCTGGCATCGGCCATCGCCCGCTGGCGGCTTGGCACGCGCGCGGTGCTGCGTCCGGCGGCGACTGCCCTCGTGCTGGTGGTGGCGGCGACCGGCTACGGGACGTGGCGGCTGTCGGCACTGCAATCGATGCAGGCCGAGCCGGCGCAGTCGATCCGCATCGGACTGATCCAGTCGAACATCACGCACTACGAGCGACTCCGTGAGGAAATGGGCGCCTATGCGGTGATCCGTCATGTGCTGGACACCCACTACGCGATGTCCGAGTACGCCGTGCGCGAACAGGGCGCCGAGGCGCTGCTGTGGTCGGAAACCGTCTTTCCAACCACCTTCGGTTCGCCCAAGAGCGCCGATGGCGCGGAGCTGGACCAGGAGATACTGGCGTTCGTCGAACGCATCGGCGTGCCACTGGTGTTTGGCACCTACGACCAGGATGTCGGCGGCGAGTACAACTCGGCGGCCTTTGTCGAACCCGGCCGGGGCCTGCTGGGACACTACCGCAAGGCGCATCCGTTCCCGCTCACCGAACACGTGCCCGACTGGCTGGATGGCCCTTGGCTGCGCCGGTGGCTGCCGTGGGCCGGAAACTGGCAGGCCGGCGCGGGCGCCCGCGTGCTTCCGCTGCGCACCGCCGATGGCCGTGAAGTCGACGTAGTGCCGCTGATCTGTCTCGACGATGTGCGCAGCGCGCTGTCCATCGAGGGCTCCCGGCTGGGCGCGCAGGCGATTCTGGGACTGTCGAACGATGCCTGGTTCACCGACTATCCGCAGGGTGCCCGCCTGCACCTGACGGTAGCGGCATTTCGCAGCATCGAAACCCGCTTGCCGCAGTTGCGGGTCACCACCAATGGCCTGAGCGCGCTGATCGACGAGTCCGGCGAAGTGATGGCCCGCACCGAAATGGGCCAGCAGGCGGTGCTGGTCGGCGAGATTCCGGTGCGCCCGGCCATCGAAACGCTGATGGTGCGCTGGGGCGACTGGGTAGGGCCGGCCGGACTGTGCCTGCTGCTGTTGCTGGCGCTGGTCGAAGCCTGGCGGCTGGCGCTGCGCAGGGCCGTCGCGGCCGACGCCAACCCGCCCTCCGATGCCGCATTCACCGCCCGGGTGGCGCTGCTGACTCCGCCCTGGCGCGCGGTCGCCGGATTGCTGCGCCTGACCGCCGGTCTGGGCCTGGCCTGGCTGCTGACCGGGATGCTGCTTCGAATCGGCTTGCAGGTGAACTCGCTGGCGCAGCTCTGGTTGTTCGCTGGCGGCGTGCTGGCGCCCGCGCTGGCCGCGTGGGCCATCCAGCGGTCATTCGCGGCGCAAGCGCGCATCTCGGCCGGCCTGCTGGTGTTCGAACAGCCCGCGCAGCGGATAGAAATCCCCGTGCACGAGATCCGCAGTTTGCGCACCTGGCGGATTGCGCTGCCGCACAGCGGCGTCGACCTCGTGCTGGCTTCCGGCCGGCGCTGGCGACAGGGCGTCGTGCTGGCCGATCCGCAACGCCTCCGCCAGGCGCTGAACCAGGCCGGATCGCCGGCGACCTGGACTGATCGGCTCGCCGAACGGATCGCCGAACACGCCTCGATTCGCGCCACCGCGCACCGGCGCTGGCTCGACCACGCCGTGATCAAGTTCGCGCTGTTCCCGCTGATGCCGGCTCTTGTGGCCTTCCGGCTGCATCAATACATCGCCTTCGGCGGCACGTTCGGCGAGTACTACACCTACGGCCTCGGCGCCTGGCTGAGCGGGTTGGCGATCTGGTGGGGAGCCTGGGCGATCGGCCTTATGCTGCTCGCCGCCGGGCTTCGGATCATGATCGAGGCCGGCTCGGTCGGTTTGCAGCTCGCTGGCCGCACCCGCGCGCGCGCCGGCCGGCACGCGCTGGAATGGCTTGGCCGCGCGATTTTCTATGTCGGCGTGCCGATCTGGCTGGTGCTGCGCATCGTTTCGGGTTGAGCTGGTGAAGGCTGCCCAGGACATGGACTGAAGCAAGCAGGCCGCAACGGTGACGCGACCCTTGACGACAAGCGACCTGCCGGCATCTTCATCGATGCCGGCAGGCATGCCTCAACCCAACTTGAACGCCAGCTCGCTGCCTTGCGCCTCGACGCGGATCACGTCGCCGGCGGTGTAATCGCCGCGCAGGATGCGTGAGGCCAGCGGGTTTTCCAACTGCTGCTGGATGGCACGCTTGAGCGGGCGCGCGCCGTAGACCGGATCGAAGCCGACATTGCCCAGCAGGGTGAGCGCCGAATCGTCGAGTTCCAGACGGATCTGCCGCTCGGCCAGCCGCTTTTGCAGGTGCTGGGTCTGGATCCGGGCGATTTCGCGAATCTGCGCCTTGGCCAGCGAGTGGAACACCACGATCTCGTCCAGCCGGTTGATGAATTCCGGTCGGAAGTGGTTCTGCACCGCGCCCATCACCGCCGCCTTGAGCTGGGTATAGGTCTCCGGGCTGTCGTCGCCGGACAGCTCCTGGATCAGGTTCGAGCCGAGGTTGGAGGTCATCACGATCACGGTGTTGCGAAAATCCACCGTGCGGCCCTGCCCGTCGGTGAGCCGGCCGTCGTCGAGCACCTGCAACAACACGTTGAACACGTCCGGATGCGCCTTCTCGACTTCATCCAGCAGCAGAACGGAATACGGACGGCGACGCACCGCTTCGGTGAGATAGCCGCCCTCCTCGTAGCCGACGTAACCCGGAGGCGCACCGATCAGCCGGGCCACCGAGTGCTTCTCCATGAATTCGCTCATGTCGATGCGCACCATGGCCTCTTCGGTGTCGAACAGGAACGCGGCCAGCGCCTTGCACAGCTCGGTCTTGCCCACACCGGTCGGGCCGAGAAACAGGAACGAACCGTTCGGGCGATTCGGATCGGACAGGCCGGCGCGCGAACGGCGAATCGCGTCGGACACCGCCTTGACCGCCTCGTGCTGACCGATCACTCGGGCGTGCAGCGCGTCCTCCATCTTCAGCAGCTTTTCGCGCTCGCCTTCCAGCATCTTGGAGACCGGAATGCCGGTCCAGCGGCTGACCACCTCGGCGATCTCCTCGGCGGTCACCTTGTCCTGAAGCAGGGTGAAGCCTTTCTGCTCGACTTCCTGGGCGGCCTTGAGCTGACGTTCCAGCTCGGGCAACTGGCCATACTGGATTTCCGAGGCGCGCGCCATGTCCTGGCGGCGCAGCGCGGCATCGAGCTCGATCCGCAGCTGCTCGATCTGCTCCTTCACCCGGGTGGCGCCAGTCAGGGTGGCCTTCTCGGCTTTCCAGATTTCCTCCAGATCGTTGAATTTGCGCTCCAGCGTGTCGATCTCCGACTCCAGATCGGTCAGCCGCTGCCGGGACTCTTCGTCCTTCTCCTTCTTCAGCGCCTCGCGCTGGATCTTGAGCTGGATCAGCCGGCGCTCCATGCGGTCCATTTCTTCGGGCTTGGAATCAATCTCCATGCGGATGCGGCTGGCCGCCTCGTCCATCAGGTCGATGGCCTTGTCGGGCAGTTGCCGATCGGCGATGTAGCGATGGCTGAGCGTGGCCGCGGCAACGATCGCCGGGTCGGTGATCTCGACGCCGTGGTGAACGGCATAGCGCTCCTTGAGGCCGCGCAGGATGGCGATGGTGTCTTCCACCGTCGGCTCGCCGACCAGCACCTTCTGGAAGCGGCGCTCCAGGGCGGCATCCTTTTCCACGTACTTGCGGTATTCGTCCAGCGTGGTGGCACCGACGCAGTGCAGCTCGCCGCGCGCCAGCGCCGGCTTGAGCATGTTGCCGGCATCCATCGAGCCTTCCGCCTTGCCGGCCCCGACCATGGTGTGCAGCTCGTCGATGAACAGGATCACCTGGCCTTCCTGCTTGGCCAGATCGTTGAGCACGCCCTTTAGGCGCTCCTCGAATTCACCGCGAAACTTGGCGCCGGCGATCAATGCGCCCATGTCCAGGCTGAGCACCCGCTTGTTGCGCAGGCTCTCGGGCACTTCGCCATTGACGATGCGCTGCGCCAGCCCTTCGACGATCGCGGTCTTGCCGACGCCCGGCTCGCCGATCAGCACCGGGTTGTTCTTGGTGCGGCGCTGGAGCACCTGGATGGTGCGGCGGATTTCCTCGTCGCGGCCGATCACCGGGTCCAGCTTGCCGCTTTCGGCGCGGGCATTGAGGTCGATGGTGTACTTCTCCAGCGCCTGACGCTGGTCCTCGGCGTTCTCCGACTGCACTTTCTCGCCGCCGCGCACCTTGTCGATCGCCGCCTCGATGCGTGCCCGGTCGGCGCCGGCCGCCTTCAGCGCCTGCCCGGTGGGGCCTTTGTCGTCCAGGCAGGCCAGCAGGAACAATTCGCTGGCGATATAGGCATCGCCGCGCTGCTGGGCCAGCTTGTCGGTGACGTTGAGCAGCCGGCCCAGGTCGTTGGAAACCGTGACACTGCCGTCCTGACCGGACACCTTGGGAAGCTTTTCCAGCACCTCGCCCAGGCGTTCGCGCAACAGCGGCACGTTCACGCCGGCCTGTGCCAGCAATGGCCGCGTGCTGCCGCCGGTCTGGTCGATCAACGCGACCAGCAGGTGGGCCGGTTCGATCAGGTTGTGATCGCGCCCGACCGCCAGCGACTGCGCATCGGAAAGCGCCTGCTGGAAGCGCGAGGTGAGTTTGTCCATCCGCATCGGAGTTCTCCGCTATCTGGAGGCGGCGCTGCCGCCGATGGCTATCAGATGCGGGCAGCAGGCGGATGAATCAATGGTCGCGCAGCCGAAAGCGCGCCAGATGCCGATCGATCAGAGCGCCTCGAGCGCCCGATGGGCTTCCGCATGCTCGGGGTCGAGCGCCAGCGCCAGGCGGAACTGGGCGCGCGCCTGATCGGCATGGGTGAGCTGGAGGTAGATGCTGCCGAGCAGGTAGTGCGCCTCCTCGGCAGCGGGCTGCCCGGCCTGGTGCGGCAAAGCCAGGTAACGCTCGAGAGCGGCGATGCCCTGCGGCAGGTGGTCGCCGGTCTCGGCGGCTGCCCGACCGAGGCCGAACCAGCCCTCGGCGAAGTCGGGATCGGCGTCCACGCTTTGTGCATACAGCACCCCGGCCGCCCGCCAGCGACCCGATTGCTCAAGGCTTTGGCCGAGCAGGTCGACGACCAGCCTGCGCAGGGGTCCGGCGGCCGGCGCCAGCAGATCGGCACGCTCGAACTGTTCCAGCGCGAGTTCGGCATCACCCTCCGATTGCGCCAGCAGACCCAGCGCCAGAGTGCCGCGCACCGGGTCACGCGGCACGATGATGTCGGCCAGCTTGCCGGCCTCGCGCCGGCTGCCGCCGACCAGAGCCGGAGCGCGCAGGTGAAACCGGAGCAGGGCGAGATGCGCCTCGGCGCCGACGCTTTCCAGCGCCACCGCCGCCTGCAGGGCCTCGCGGATCTGCCGGGCCAGAATGAGCTGGCGATACGCCCCGCTCCCGGCGATTCGGGCACGGTAGGCATTGGCCAGCATCAGATGCGTCTCGGGACGGCGCGGCGCCAGGGCAACGGCGCGCTGGGCCGAAGTCAACGCGGACTCGGTCTCGCCGGCGGCCAGGTAATCGCGGCTTCGCGCCAGCCACCGGCTGGCTTCGGCCTGCGCGGCGGCGTATTCCGAGGACCCCGGCGGATCGGCCTGTGGCGCACGGCCCGACGCCGGCGCCGCGACCAGCGCAACACCGAGCAGCAGCACGAGCGAGATTGCAAAAAAACGAGCCATGGAAAGCAGCGGTAGAAATTCGGGGACAAAGTATGCCGGCGTGGTCCCAACAAGAACTTAACGCCGGTCAGAGCCGATGACCGTCCTGCGGTTGGACCGGCCACCGAACATGGGTGTGCCCGATGCGCTGGTCGACGACGACATCGGAAATCGGCGCTGAACCCGAAGTCATCGGGCCAGCGACGCCGATTGAGACACGGCGTGTTCCGGAAGGTTCAGCCGGTCGGACTCACGGACCGGGCATCCGCACGATCACGCTGGCCATCCGCCCGCAAACCGGGTCGCGGCGGTAGGAATAGAACCGGGCAGGGTCGGAAATCGTGCACAGACCGCCGCCGAACACGCGGTGCACGCCGGCGCGAGCCAGGCGATGGCGGGCCAGAGCATACAGATCGCACAGCCAATGCCCTGCGCGGGTGGCGGCGAAGGCCGCCGCGCTGTCGCCCTGCGCGACAAACGCCTGGCGCACCGCATCGCCCACCTCGTAGGCCGACGGACCGGCGGCTGGGCCGAGCCAGGCCAGCACGTCGGCTGGCGAGGTGTGCATGCACAGTACCGTGCGCTCCAGCACGCCCGCGCACAGGCCGCGCCAGCCGGCGTGCGCGGCGGCAATCTCATCGCCTTCGCGGCTGCACAACAGCACCGGCAGGCAGTCGGCGGTCAGGATGGCCAGCGGCCGACCGGCCGTGCCGGTGACCGCCGCATCGGCCTCGGGCTCGTCCGGCCCCGGCTCGACCGCCACCTCGACGCCATGAACCTGCCTCAGCCAGCGTGGCGGCTCAGGCAGCAGCGCCTCCAGCCGGTTTCGATTCGCGACGACCGCCTCGGCAGCATCGCCACAGCGCGATCCCAGATTGAACCGATCAAATGGCGGCAGCGAAGCGCCAACCGGCCCGCGCAGCGTTGTGAACGCGCGCACCGTGGCCGGCGCCGGCCAATCCGCGTGAAGCAGACCGGGTACCGCCGCATCGGTCAGCGCAGCGCCGCTCATCGCTCAGTCGGTGGGCGCATGCGCGCGGGTGTCGGCACGGACCACGGCGAGCAGCGCCTGCATGTCGGCCGGAATGGCGGCATCGGCCGTGACCGGTTCGCCGGTCACCGGATGACGGAAAGCCAGATGCCGCGCGTGCAGCGCCTGTCGCTTGAAACCGCGCAGTGCCTCCAGCAGCTCAGCGCTGGCGCCCTTTGGCTGAGTGAGCCGGGAGTAGATCGGATCGCCGACGATGGGGTGGCGGATATGCGCCATATGCACGCGGATCTGATGCGTGCGACCGGTCTCCAGCCGGCACTCGACCAGCGTGTGGGCGCGAAACCGTTCGGATACCCGGTAATGGGTGACCGCCGGCCGGCCGCTGCCGACCACCGCCATCCGGATGCGGTCGCGCGGGTGGCGGCCGATCGGCGCATCCACGGTGCCGCCGGCAATCATCGGGCCGGCGACCAGAGCCAGATAGTGACGCTGCACCTCGCGCCCGGACAACTGCTCGACCAGATCGGCATGGGCGCGCAAGGTGCGCGCGACCACCATCACGCCCGAGGTGTCCTTGTCCAGGCGATGCACGATGCCGGCGCGCGGCAACTCGGCCAGCGACGGGTCGAAATGCAACAGGCCATTGACCAGGGTGCCGCGCGGATTGCCGGCCCCCGGATGCACCACCAGACCGGCCGGCTTGTCGAGCACGATCACGCTGTCGTCCTGATACAGCACATTCAAGGCGATGTTCTCGGGCTCGGCGTGGGTCTGGGTTTCGGTCTTGACCAGCAGGGCGATCAGCTCGCCTCCCTGTACCGACTGCTTCGGTTTGACCTGGCGCTGATCGAGCAGCGCGGCACCGGTCTTGATCCACTCGGTCAGCCGCGAGCGCGAAAAATCGGGGAACAGCTCGGCCAGCACCTGATCGAATCGACGCCCGGCCAGCGCCATCGGCACCTCGGCGCTGAGCGATTCGAAGTCGTCGGCGTCGTCCAGCGCCTCATCGGACAGGTCTCGATCAGGGGTGGACGCAATATCGTTCATCATCAGTAGGGTCCGCGTTGTCGCACAGATTGGGCGATGGTCTATTATGGCCCCCCAACGATCTCCGATCGCGTCGAAGCCTGATCCGATATGACACTGACCTTCAATCGCCTGCTGGTGCTTGCCCTGCTTTCGCTGCTGCTGGCCGGCTGCGGCCTGTTCGGGGGCCGCCAGGATCCGCTGGAAACGCTGCCCGTCGAAGAGATGTACGCCGAAGCCAAGGACGCGCTGATGGCCGGCAACTATTCACGCGCCACGCGCTACTACAGCCGACTGGTGTCGCGTTTCCCGTTCGGCGAATTCACCGAACAGGCCTTCCTGGACCTGGCCTATGCCCAGTTCAAGGGCGGCAAAACCGCTGAGGCCACCTCGACGCTGAACCGTTTCATCCGTACCTACCCGACCCACCGGCACATCGATTACGCCTACTACCTGAAGGCGTTGATCAACTTCAGCCGCGAAAACATTTTCCTCGAACGCTTCGCCCGCCTGGACATGACCCAGCGCGACCAGGGCGCGACACGGCAGAGTTTCGAGGATTTCGCGATTCTGGTGCAGCGCTTTCCATCCAGCCGCTACGCCGGCGACGCCCGCCAGCGAATGGTCTATCTGCGCAATCTGATGGCCCGCCACGAGTTGGGCGTCGGACTGTATTACCTCAAGCGCGGCGCTTTTGTGGCAGCCGCCAATCGCGGCAGATTCATCATCGAGAACTATCCGCAAAGCCAGCATCAGAACGACGCGCTGGCGCTGATGGCCGAATCCTACGCCCGGTTGGGTGAGGAGACGCTGGCCAATGATATGCGCCGCGTGCTGGAACTCAACGATGCCGGCCACCCTTGGCTGTCGGGCAACTGGCCCGATCGCGCCGGGTGGTGGTGGAAGCTGATCCCGTTTGTGGGCAACGATCCCACCAAACGCTGACCTGGGAGCCTGTCGGGCTCCGCCTGTCGGGCTCCGCCTGTCGGGCTTCGCCTACGCAGGCTCCGCCTGTCGGGCTTCGCCTACGCAGGCTCCGCCTGTCGGGCTTCGCCTACGCAGGCTCCGCCTGTCGGGCTTCGGTGGTCGAGGCGATTGTCGGCTGCGCGAGGACAGCTTTTCGGCGAATTGCAGGCCCATGGCAGGGTTTTGGGTCAAGAATTGACGGAAGTGCGGACCGCGCAGACGGATTTGAAGCCTGGCCGACCAAAGCCCGACAGGCTGCTAGTGTAGTGTTGCATTTTGTTTGGAACTTAAGCGATGGGCTAGATCTTGGTTTGCTTTGTTGCTCTGGCCTTTGGCTCTGAAACCCCTTTAGTCTCGCACCGAGCAGCGGAGTCGGGCTCGGGGGAAAGGCGCCCGTGTTTGAGGCCATGGATGGCCGAGTTGGCGCCGGCCCGAGTCCGGCGAGCAGCGCAGGGCACCGCGCGGGCTGCATCCGCGCGGTGCGAGACGGGGTGTCCTTCTCTTTGGTTACGTTCTCTTGGACAAGCAAGAGAAAGTAACTCGCTGCCCGAAGGGCAGTGAAAGCTTTGGCTTTGGCTTTGGCTATGGCCGTCACATCGACCAGCCGACCTTCTGCGTACGTTCCG
>JAXMJH010000128.1:0-56079 GCA_034376725.1 Lysobacteraceae bacterium
CCGGCAAAGCGACGTTCCGCCTGATCCAAAACGCCAACTGCCAGACCACACCGACTACACTCGCAGATCCTATCCACCATCGACTCGGTGCGAGCCAAAACACGCCCGCTCCAGGCTCATACCTGAATTGGAAAAGACTTACCCGCATGCGATGCCGGAAGATCAGGTCGCCGAAAGCGCAACCGGCGCGGTGGCGATGGCGCTGACGAAGATTCTGCATCGCGGTCGCGGGCGCGGTCGCGGGCATGGCCCGCTCCTACCGGGGAGCGGGTTGCCGCCAGTCCTCATGCGCCACCGATGCGCATCGCCAGCCCGCGTAGCCCGGATTGCAGCGCAGCGAAAATCCGGGGCCGCCGATGCGCTGACCATCACCATAAGCTCGGCTTGCGGCATTGCTGCCGTCTTGCCCTGGCAGGAAGAGTCCACCGCGAAAACCCAAGCAACCGGCGGTCCCGGCTTACGGCCTTCGGCCTAAGCCGGGCTACTCGATGCATCGTGGCTGTGGGCACGGCTGGTGGCTGCGTCGGGCTATTCGCCGATGTCTTCGTTCCACAGTTGCGGGCTGTCGCGCATGAAGTCGTGCATGAGCTCGATGCAGCGTGGGTTGTCGAGCACGGTCAGTTCGACGCCGCGGCTGCGCAGCAGGTCTTCTTCGCCCATGAAGCTGCGGTTTTCGCCGATCACCACGCGCGGAATGCCGTACAGCAGGATGGCGCCGCTGCACATCGAACACGGCGACAGCGTGGTGTAGATGGTCGACTCGCGATAGACCTGGGCGGGATGGCGGCCGGCGTTTTCCAGGGCGTCCATCTCGCCGTGCAGGATGGCGCTGCCGTGCTGCACGCGACGGTTGTGGCCGCGGCCGATGATGCGGCCCTCGTGCACCAGCACCGAGCCGATCGGAATGCCGCCTTCCGCCAGGCCGGCCTCGGCTTCGGCGATGGCGGCCTGCATGAATTCATCCATGTCGGCGGCCTCAGGCTTCGACCAGCGGGCCGTAGCTGTCCGGCCGGCGGTCGCGGTAGAACTGCCAGATGTTGCGTACTTCGCGGATCTGGTCGAAATCGAGTTCGGCGGTGATCAGCTCGTCCTTGTCGCGCGAGCCCTCGGCGACAATCTGGCCGCGCGGATTGCAGAAATAGCTCTGGCCGTAGAACTCGCCGATGTTCCACGGCGCCTCGGTGCCGACCCGGTTGATGGCGCCGACGAAGTAGGCGTTGGCGACCGCGTGCGCCGGCTGCTCCAGCTTCCACAGGTACTCGGACAGGCCGGCCACCGTGGCGGAGGGGTTGAACACGATCTCAGCGCCGTGCAGGCCCAGCGCGCGCGCGCCTTCGGGAAAGTGCCGGTCGTAGCAGATGTATACGCCGACCTTGGCGTAGGCGGTGTCGAATACCGGATAACCCAGGTTGCCGGGCCGGAAGTAGAACTTCTCGAAAAACCCCGGCAGGCAGTGCGGAATGTGGTGCTTGCGGTACTTGCCCAGATAGCTGCCATCGGCATCGATGACCGCAGCGGTGTTGTAGTAAACGCCGGTGGTCTCTTCCTCGTAGATCGGCACCACGATCACCATCCGGTGCCGGCGCGCCAGCTCCTGCATCAGCTTGACCGTGGGGCCATCGGGAATGCGCTCGGTCGATTCATACCAGCGCGGATTCTGCTCGGCGCAGAAATACGGGCCGGTGAAGATTTCCTGCATGCACAGAATCTGCACGCCCTCGGCGGCGGCCTGTTCGATCAGCGCCAGGGTCTTGTTGATGTTGGCCTCGCGAATGATCGCGATCGACTCATCGGCCGCGCAGGCCATCGAAGTCTGGATCAGTCCGCACTTCACGATTCGCGACATGGTGTTCCTCCGTGAGCGCCGCGTCGGTCGCGGCTGGGTTGTCGTTTGGTTTCGTGAAGAATCGCACAACCCGCGACACCCTGCCACGGCGGCGGCGGGCCGGCGCGCGCACCGCCATGCAATGCGCCGGCAACCCGGCGGCGCAGGGAGGGCCGGCAGGGGTCAGGGTTTGCCCGCAGTCGGAAACCAGCTGAGCCGGAACCGCACCATGTAGCCGTCGTGATCGGACAGTGGCGCGCCGTTGTCCGGGGAGTCGAACATCGCCTCGACCCGGATCGGCCGCACACGCACTGTCTCGCCACTGTCGAAGCCGATCAGGTCCTGGGTGTCGAGCCAAGGCGCATCGCCATCGAAGGACATCAGTATCTCGCAGTCGTCCACGACAACAGTGCAGTAGTGACGCACGATGGGGAACGGGTGGCGCGCCTCCAGATGACTGAAGCGTTCTTCGGAGCGGCGGGTGTTGAAATCGCCGCCGAATATCAGCGGCAGCGAAGCGTCGTGGACCTGGTCGAGAAACCCGTCCAACTCATCGACCTGAAGCCGGTGCGCCGGGTTGCTGCGCGCCGTCGTCGTGCCGGAAGCGCGGCGCGAATTGAAATGCACATTGAACAATTGCAGCGGCGACGGCATGCCGGGAACCTCGATCACGACGAATTGCGCCCCCTTGTTGGCCAGGCAGTCGAAGCCGGCACAATGCCGGAAAGGCCATACGGCGTTTTCGACGATCGGATAATCGCTGAGCACGTAGAGTCCGCTGTGCAGCCACTTGCCGAGTCGCTCGCCGCGCGCGCGTCGTCCGGCGCGGCGGAAAGCCTTGTCCGACAGCTCAGCAGTCAGTGGCGCCCAGTCGTTGCGGTCCGGTCCGGGCACGGCGTTGGCGTAGCCGCTGGCCGAAATCAATGTGCCAGTGGCGCGGATGAAGCCTTCCTGCAAGAGGACGATATCCGGCGCGCGTCCCTGCGCACGAAGATCGCCAAGGGTGGCGCCAATCTTCGACAGCGCCCGCCGACGCCCGCTGCGAATCGGCCACGGCAGACCCTCGACGTTGTAGGTGAGCACGCTCAGCTCCAGCGTGCGTTCGCCAGTGTGGGCGTCGACGCGAATCTCGGGGGTCGCCGCCAACCCTCGGCGCGGAAGGTCGCGCTCGGGTACGTGCGAGCAGGCGACGCCGGCCAGCAGCCAACACCCGGCGAAGACCGCAGCAGTCGACGCCCGCGACAGAATCATCGGGCGCCGCGCCAATGCCTGCGCCGCGCGCCGCGTCGCTGGCTGGCGTCGGATTCAGTCATGGCGCGGCGGAAACACGCTCGGCGGCGGCGGCGCGGTGACCGGCGTCGGCGGGCGGCTTTCCAGCTCGGACAGCAGCACGTCGACCGCCTTCTCGATGCTCGGGTCGCGGCCGGCGGCGATCAGCTCGGGCCGGTCGATCACTTCGATGTCGGGCGCCACGCCCTCGTTCTCCACCGCCCAGTTGCCCTCGGTATCGAGGAAACGGAAGGTGGCGGCGAGGATGGCGCCGTTGTCGGCCAGCCGCGGATTTCCGGAAATGCCGATCAGCCCGCCCCAGGTGCGGGTGCCGATCAGCGGGCCCAGTCCCAGCTTTCGGAAGTAGTAGGGCAGCGCGTCGCCGCCGGAACTCGACAGGCCATTGATCAGCATCGCCTTCGGTCCCTGGTGGTGGAGCAGCGGCGTCGGGTTCGGCTCCAGCCCGCGCCGGACCCAGTAATTGAGCGGCTCGCGCGACAGCCATTCGATCATCCGGTCGGGGATGAAGCCGCCGCCGTTGTAGCGGTCGTCGATGATCAGCGCGTCCATGTGGCCATAGGCGATCAGCCCGCGATACAACTCGCGATTGCCGTCGGTGGAGGTGTTGGGTACATGGATGTAGCCGATCCGACCGCCGGACAGTTCTTCCACCATGGCGCGATTGGCGTTGACCCAGTCGGCGTAGCGCAGGCTTTGCTCGGAGGCCACCGTGCGCACCCGGACCTGGCGCGCGCCGTCTTCGCTGGGCCGCGCGTTGACCCGCAGGGTGACCACGGTGTTGGCCTTGTTCTCCAGCAGGGCGTAGAAGTTGTCGACCGTGCGGGTGGAAACGCCATCGACCGACAGGATGAATTCGCCATTGCCGGCGTCCACGCCGGGCTCGGCCAGCGGTGAGCGGGCGGCGGTGTCGGCGGCCGATTCAGGGAAGATGCGCGCGATGCGGAAATACCCGGATTCGTGCGCTTCGATCTGCGCGCCGAGCAGGCCACCGGCCTTGCGCTCCACCGTGGTCTGGTCGCCGGATTCGACGTAGACGTGACCGGCATTGGCTTCGCCGGCGATCTCGGAGAACAGATAATCCAGATCCGCGCGGGTGTTGACGTGCGCCAGCAGCGGCTGATACTTGGCGCGGATGGCGTCCCAGTCCTGGCCGTGCATGTCGGGCTCGTAGAACCAGTCGCGCAGCGTGCGCCAGCCATCGACGAACAATTGCCGCCATTCGCGACGCGGCTCGATGCGCAGCTCCCACTTGTCGAGCGCCAGCTTGCCGTCGGCCAGTTTGACATCGGGCTTGGCATCGACGATGTGGAAACTCTCGCCCTGGCGGATCAAGAGTTTCTTGCGATTGGCCGACAGCGCATAACCGGTGACGCCGGTGGCGACATCCTCGGCCTTGTCGCCCTCGGTGGCCAGATAGCGCAGCGTCGCGCCGCCGTTGCCGCCGCCGGTGGCAGCGAAGAACACGCCACCCTCGTTGGCGGCAAGTCCGGTGTAATTGCCGGCCGGCGCTTTCAGCGGCTGTACGCGGTCGTTGAAGCCGGCGACATCCAGGCGCACCCGCACCGGCGCGTCGCTGCCGTTCTTGTCGCTGCCGTTCTTGTCCTTGCCGTTTTGCTTGCCGTTGCTGGTGCCATCCTTGCCGTTGCCGTCGGTCGGCCTCACTTCATCGCTCTTGGGCCGGAACAGTGCCGGTCCATCGGCCGCCAGCGGCGCGGCGTACAGCCGGGTGGCGTTGCTGTAGAGGTAGTTGAACTCGAAGGCGCTGAAGCTGAGGTTGTAGTCGCGATTGGACACGAAATACAGCCAGCGGCCCTTGGGATCGAACACCGGGTCGGACTCGGCGGTTTCGTCCGGGGTGAGCTGGCTGACCGCGCCGCTGTCGAGCGCGTACACCCAGATCGAGCTGTTGCGGCTGGCGCCGGTCTTGACGTAGGCCAGGGAACGGCTGTCCGGCGACCAGGTGTAGCTGGTCAGATCCTCCCGCCGGCTGCTGTCCACCTCGGTCAGGCGGCCGTCGAGTCCGACGATGCGCAGGCGCTGCTTTTTGTCGGCGAAGGCCAGCTTGCTCGAATCCGGCGACCACTTCGGGGCAAACCGCCAGATGTCGCCATCGCGGGTGAGTTGGCGCGGCGTGCCGGTGCCGTCCTGAGCGCGGATGTAGATCTCGTACTCGCCGGTCTGATCGCTGAGGTAGGCGATCCAGCGCCCGTCGGGCGACCACGCCACGCTGTGCTCGCGGGCATCGGGGCTGAGGCTGATATTGCGCGGCTCGCCGTCCTTGGCCGGCAGGGTGAACAGCTCGCCACGGGCGCCGAACACCGCCCGCTCGCCGGCCGGCGACAGGTCGTAGCTTTCCACGAACTGGGCCGGCTTGACCCAGCGCGGCCGCGCTTCGGGGAAATCGCCGACCACGGTGATCGGCAGTTCGCGCGCCTCGCCGCTGGCCGGGTCGAAGCGCCACAATCCGCCGCCCTTCTCGAACACGATGCGCTGCGGTCCGGCGCTGGGCCAGAGAATGTCGTCCTCGAAATCGGTGAGCCGGCGCGCCGCGCCGCCGGCCGGATCGATGGCATACAGGTTCAGCGTGTAGTCGCGATCGGAGACGAAGTACACGGTATCGCCGACCCACATCGGCTGATGATCGGTGGCGCGCGAATCGGTCAGGCGCACCGAGCTGTTGGCGCTGAGGTCGTACACCCACACGTCCTGCGCGCGCCCGCCGCGATAGCGCTTCCAGGCGCGGAATTCGCGGTCGATCGGCGTGTAGACGAACTTGCTGCCGTCCGGCGAAAGCATGCCGCCGCCGGTTTCCGGAATGGCCAGCGGGGTTTCCATGCCGCCATCGACCGGGACCAGATACGGCCGGCCGTCGCGCTCGCCGCTGGGGTTGCGGTTGGCGCGCACCACGATGTGCCGGCCGTCCGGCGTCCAGTCCAGCACCCGGTAGTCGGTGCCGCCGCGCGGCGGCATCGGGCCGACGTCGTTGTACCAGGTCAGCTGTCGCGGCTCGCCGCCGCCAGCCGGCATCACATAGACCTGCCGGGTGCCGTTGTACTCGGCCGAAAACGCGATCCATGCCCCGTCCGGGGAAAACTTCGGATACAGCTCCTGGCCCGCATGCGAGGTGAGCCGCACCGCCGCACCGCCATCGGCGTGGGCGCGATAGATATCGCCAGCGTACACGAACGCCACCTGGTCGCCGTGGATGTCGGGAAAGCGCAGCAGCTTGCTCTGGCCGCTGGCAACCAGCGGGAAGGTCAGCGCGGTCAACAGCGCAGCGGCGGAGCGGAGGGTTACGGTCATGGCGTCCTCGCCGGGCGGAATCAGAACCGCGAGTTTAGCCGGGCCCAGCCAGCGGCAGGTGTGCGGAAGGTAATGGCGGCCGGGCAGGATGTCTGGGCGCCGGGAAAGACACGGGTTGGATGGCCCGAATGGGCGACATGACATTCGCCGGCACCCGAGGGCCGTCGACCCCAGCCAGCGGCCCGCGAACCGTGGCAGCGACGGTCCCGCCGGATCCACGTGTCGCCCGACAATTCTGCCGTCCACGCGCCCAGCCAGCACGCGCCCAGGCCTTGCAATGGCCAGAGTGGCACTATAGTGTCACTCCATGCGTACCGAACTCGTTACCACCCTGAAGCGCCAAGCGACCGAGCTTCTGTCTGATCTGGAGCGCGACAAGCAGCCCATTCTCATCACCCAGCACGGCCTGCCCAGCGCCTATCTCGTCGATGTCGAGAGCTATGAACGTATCCAGCAACGGATGGCGGTGCTTGAGGGTATCGCCCGGGGCGAGATGGCGGTCGCGCAGGGCCGGGTGGCAACCCACGCCCACGCCAAGGACCGCCTGGCTCGATGGCTGAAATAGTCTGGACCGAGCCGGCGCTCAACGATCTGGACGCCATCGCCGACTACATCGCCATCGAGAATCCGGAAGCGGCTGCTGCCCGGGTGCAGCGGGTATTCGGCCATGTCGAACAGCTGCAAAAGCACCCCAAGAGTGGCAGTCGTCCTGCAGAGCTCAAGGGTTCCCGCTATCGTCAGATCGTCGAGCCGCCTTGCCGGGTTTTCTATCGCTACGACGGCGATCGAGTCTTCGTGCTGTTCGTCATGCGTTCCGAGCGGCCGCTCAGAACGGCCGACATCCGGTCTCGCAAGTGAGCGGAGAGGATTCGTGCGTCCCGGTCGAGCGTGGCGGCATCCATTCAGATCAGGTCTCGCCAGGCGGGGTCCTGGTCTGGCGAATCATCAGCGGCAGCAGAGCGTCGCCGGGACACAGGCGGCACCAATCCCGTAGCCCACCCGCTTCCGCGCCAACGACGGGCAAGCGCGGCGCAGGGCCTCCCGCCGGCAGCAGTACCATCATCACTACCACGCGTGCGATCCGCGGCCTACCCACAACGGAAGTTCGACATGGACAAGGCGTTTACCCTCTACGGCACCGAAGTCTCGCTGTATTCCGGCAAGACCCGCGCCTACCTGCGCTGGAAAGCCATTCCCTTCGTCGAGCAGCTGTCCACGCTGGCGGTGTATCGGCAGATCATCGTGCCGAACATCGGGCGGCGGGTGATTCCCGTGGTGCGAACGCCGGAGGGCGACTACCTGCAGGACACCACCGCCATCATCGATGCCCTGGAGGCGCGGTTTCCCGAGCCATCGGTGTACCCGGCCGGCCCGGCGCAGCGGCTGGTTTCGCTGCTGTTCGAGCTGTATGGCGACGAGTGGCTGGTGATGCCGGCCATGCACTACCGCTGGCAGCGCAAACGGCAGAACCTGCGCTTCATCCTGGGCGAATTCGGCCGCACCATGCGCCCGCAGACGCCCCGCATCCTGCAACCCGTGCTGGGCCTGCTGCCGGCGACGGTGTTCGGCGGCCTGTACTCGAAGTACTTCGGCATCGGCAAAACCATGCACGCCGCCGTCGAACGCAGCTACGAGGGCTTTCTCGACGACTTCAATCTGCACCTGACCCGGCACGACTTCCTGCTGGGCGCGCGCCCGACCATCGGCGATTTCGGCCTGATCGGCCCGCTCTACGCTCACCTGTACCGCGACCCGGCCCCCGGCGCGATGATGCGCGAGCGCGCGCCGCAGGTCGCCCGCTGGGTGGAGCGCATGCAGCAGCCGGCCGGCCACACCGGCCCCCTGCTGGCCGACGACGGCATTCCGCAAACCCTGATGCCCCTGCTGGCCCGCCTGTTCCGCGGACAGATGCCAGTGCTGACCGACACCGTGCGCGCCGTGCAGGACTGGTGCCTCGCCCACCCCGATGCGACCGCCCTGCCGCGCGTCATCGGCCGCCACCCGTTCGTACTCGAAGGCCAGACCGGCGAGCGTGCCATCCAGCCCTACGGACAATGGATGTTCCAGCGCCCGGCACTGTTCTATCAAACCCTGAGCGACACCGACCGAGCCGCCGTGGACCGACAACTGGCCGACATCGAAGGCATCGACGCCCTCGACACCCCAATCCCCATCCGACTCGCATTCGAAGGCTTTCGCATCGTGCGAGCGCCGTAGCGCCGTTCGCGATGCATGATCCGCGCTGTCGTGCCGGACACCCGGATAGGCGTCCTGATCCGCTTTCATCTCCGGTGCGCCCTCTGCTCTGCGGTGTAGCATGCGAACAGGCAAGCCCGACCCGAAGACTCAGATCGGGAAACCGCTTGGCCGGATCAGCAAGCCTGCCTGGTGCTGGACGGCCTGACCCGGCTGCCAGTCACAAAGGTTGGGCTGTTGCGCCAAACATCCGGAACAAGCCGAGGTTTACGCCATGAGCGTTTCAGACCGCGACCGTGAAGACCTTCGCCGCGCGAAGACGCTGCTCGAGAATCCGGGTCTCGCCGTCAAACTCACCAACCTCATCGGCGCACCCATAGAAAAGGGCTTCGAGCTGCTTCCTGCCGCATGGTCGGAGGGTGTAACCGCCGCAACGCGCAAGGCCCTTGACAGGGCCCTTCGGCTTGCGGTCGCCACCCTGGACGACCGTCGGCCCACGCCTTCCAGCAGCAACACCCTCCACAAGATCATTGTCGGCGCCACAGGAGCGGGTGCCGGCGCCTTCGGCCTGGCCGCCCTACCGATCGAACTGCCGATCGCCACGACCGTGATGTTGCGCTCCATCGCCGATGTTGCGCGAAGCGAGGGCGAGCACATCAAGGCGATCCAAACCCAACTGGCATGCCTGGAGGTTTTTGCCCTTGGAGGCCGCTCGAAGGGCGATGACGCGGCCGAGACCGGATACTTTGCCGTGCGGGCCGCCCTGGCGCGTGCAGTGTCGGAAGCGGCACAGTTCATCACCGAGCGCGGCCTTGTTCAGGAGGGCGCACCCGTCATCGCCCGCCTGATCGGGCAAATCGCAGCACGCTTCGGCATCGTGGTCTCTGAGAAGGCCGCAGCGCAGGCGGTTCCGATTCTCGGAGCGGTGGGAGGCGCAAGCATCAATCTCTTGTTCATCGACCACTTCCAGGATATGGCGCGGGGCCACTTTGTCATCCGCCGCCTGGAGCGCGCCCACGGCCCCGAAAAAGTTCGTCTGGAGTACGACCGACTGTGACCGACCGGTGGTCTGAAAACACCATGCATGGGGCGGCGTTCCGCGCCGCCGCTGAAGCTGTGCGTTAGGCCTTGGGAGGCGTCGTGGAATTTGAAGGTAGAGAAATTAGCGGTGAGGGTCTTTCAGTACTCATTGATGAGCTGAGGCTCAGGCGTCGCGACATCAAGGCCAACAGGAAGCAGACGCTCGGCAGACGCGCTGCTCTGACCAGTGCACAAAGAAAGCAGGTTTTTGCGAAAACCGATGGGCGCTGCCACATCTGCGGGGGAGAGATAAAGGGGGCTTGGCATGCGGATCACGTGTTCCCGCACAGTTCCGGCGGCGCGCATGCGGTCGACAACTATTTACCCGCGCACGACGTCTGTAACACGTACCGATGGGATTACACTCCCGAAGAGTACCAGCTGATTCTCAAGTTGGGTGTCTGGCTCAAGGGGGAGATTCTTCGCGAAACCAAGATCGGGCGCGAAGCGGCTGACAAGTTCGTGAAGCATCAATCGGCAGTTGCCAGGCGCAGGATCAAATTTCTTGATGGGCTGTGATGCATAGTCGGTCTATGTCCGCAGTTCACGCGCCAAACGGAGAACAGCTCATGGCGACGGCAGCCCTATCCAAACGCGAGATCAGGGAACGAATGGCTCAGCTCCGTGCCCTGATGTGCGAATGGGACCCGATCGGCGTCATGAGCGACCCTGACTGGCCCCGCGATGAGTACGATTGCCTCGTGGCTCCTCTCCTGACGCTGCTCGCCCAGGGTGCGACCGAGGACGAGATCGCAGCATACCTGCGCAAGGAGATCACTGAGCATTTTGGCCTGTCCCCCGACCACTACGATTTCGCGACGGTGGCCGAGCGGGTGCGCCGGTGGTTCGACCACGCATAGCGCGGAATCATCGGCGAGCCGGTGACGATCTTGATTGCACTTCGGTGAGGGGCTTAACGTCAGGCGTTCCGTTCGATCGCCACCGCTCGGCTGCGGACAGGTCTGAATCGGACGCCGCGCGCGCGCGTTCAAGGGTTCGTCCAGGCCGCTTGCCTGCACTTCGCCCACTTCTCGATGTTGTGGACAAGGTTCACATGGTCTTGGCGGCGCGCTCCAGCTTCTCGGCCTGGGCCAGAAACCCGGCGCGCGTCCCCGAGCGGTGCTTGGAAGCGTTCGAGGGCAGCTTGACGCCGTCGACGGCGAACATCTCGCGGCCGATCAAGCCTTCGTTGCCGAGAATCGCCAGCACCTGCGCAAACACGGAGGCAATCGCCTCGCGCGAGCGGCTGATGAAGTCGGCAAGGGTGGTGAAGTGTGGCTAGGCATCGCCGATCACGACAATAAGCAGCACGTTGTCGCGACAGGCACGCTCAATCCTCCGCGAACTGACCAGCCCCTGCGAGTAGGCCAGGAGCACCGCCTTGAGCAACACCGACGGGGTATAGGCACAAGCGCAGCTATCGTCGTTGCGGGAGTGTGCATCGAACGCGGAGAGGTCCAACTGCTCAACCAGATGATGCAGCGCCTGCGCGAACGATCCCGGCACCAACCGCGCCTGTAAGTCCACCGGCAAGAGCCGTGGGCTCATGTCGATCACCTTGTATCGCGCCATCGCCCCCCAGTCTCAGTCCCAGTCTCAGTCTCTTGACCCTGGCTGAACCGAGCGCGACCATGCGACGCTAAGTCCCGAATCAGCGGGATACCTGGCGTTGGACTTCAGAGGTACAGATGGCGACGAATTTCTACTACGTCTACGCGCTGAAGGATCCCCGATCCTCACCCGCCAAACCGTTTTACGTTGGGAAGGGAACCGGAAGTCGCGCGTATGACCACGTCGTATCGCCTGATCGGACTCGAAAGTACGGCCGGATCAGAGAAATCCTCGACTCTGGTGCGAAGCCACTCATCGATATCCTGGTCGAGGATCTCACGGAGGCTCAGGCGCTGCGCCTTGAAGCCGAGTTGATCGCTGCTTTCGGGACGGAGGATACCGGTGGTCTTCTCACCAACTCAGTCGTGCCGGCTGGGCTGGGCGGCAAACAGCGACAGAATATAGTGGTGCCGCAAGGTGCGGTGGAGCGCGCCCAACTCGGCCTTGAGTTTCTCAAGAGTGCGATCCTCGATCTCGCGAAAGCGAACCCTCAGGGCATCACAAATTCTGACGCGGCGAGTCTTCTGGGCCTTCGAAGTGACTACCGTGGGCGGCAGAAGGATTACTTGTCATACAGCATCCTCGGTCTGCTGCTGCGGGAAGGGAAAGTAAAACGAGGTGATAGCGGTTCGCCGAGGCATGTGGCTGGGGTCTGACGGCAGCATGCATCAGACGGCGCCGCGCTCTGCTGCCGCCGCTGGACGTTAACGACCAAACCACAGATTTCGGAGAAGCGCATGAAAATGCTGACGGTCATTCTGGCTGCGGTAATTGCAGTGCCTATCGTTGCGACTGCCGCCGAAGACACCGATGTCTCTTCGGATGAGGCGCTGTACGCGACGGTGGCAGCGCTCGATGCGGCGGTTTTCGATGCGTTCAACCACTGCAGCGATCCAGCGCAGCTGGAAAAGCACGCCGGGTATTTCGTGGAGGACGTCGAGTTCTATCACGACAGCGGTGGCGTTACGTGGAGCCGCGACGAGATGCTTGCGAACACCAGGGAGTTCGTGTGCGGCAAATTCAGCCGTGAACTCATCCCCGGAACGCTTCAGGTCCACGCCATCAAGGATTTCGGGGCCATCTCCCAGGGCTCGCACCGTTTCTGTCAGTTCTCGAGCGGAACGTGTGAGGGAGTGGCTGATTTCACTATGATCTGGCGACACCAGGACGGGGAATGGCGTCTTACGCGAGTGCTCAGCTACGGTCATCGGGCCGCCGAAGGCGGGTCGTGACAGGTCTAGGATGGCCTCATCAGGCCCTGACTTCACCTGCAACGCCCCAACTTGCAGGGTGTCGCGATGTCCGGCGCCTATGACCACAGGCAGCCGAGACGCCAGCGGTTCGCGCTGGAGCGGCGTCGAAGCGGCCGCATCCGCCAGGTCACGTGCCATCTGAACCCTCCTCCATCGACGATTCCGCGTGAGGCGCGACATGGCGCGGACGAGCGGGGCGTGACCGAGGCTATGGCCACCCCGCTGCCGTCCTGCGAAGCCATGCAGGCGGCCCCGCTGGCGAAGCGGTGACCCGGCCCGGATGCGCCTTGCGGCTGGCCGGAACCGGGCCGCACCCTGACTTGTCCGGCTGATGCGCTGACCGAGCATGACCTCCAGGCCCCAAGCAGGGCCGGCCGGCTGGGCGCTGGACGCGCGGAACCGTTGGCGTGCGCGTTGCGCAATTGCGGCGGCGCAGCATTTGTGGTGTAGTCGAAGGCATCGCCGGATTCGCCGCAGGGAGCGCGCCCGCTCCGGCCCCTGATATCGGAGATTTCCATGCGCCAGCCACGGGCGCGGGGCCTGTATGACCCCGCTTTCGAGCACGATAGCTGCGGTTTCGGCTTGATCGCTCAACTTGATGACCGACCGGAGCGCCGGTTGGTGTCGGGCGCGTTGCTGGCGCTGGCGCGGCTCAGTCATCGCGGTGCGGTGGCTGCCGACGGGCTGAGCGGCGATGGCTGCGGCATTCTGCTGCGCCGCCCGGACGCCTGGCTGAAGGCCGGCGCGGCGGAAATCGGTATCGTGCTCGACGACGAGGGCCTGGCCCGGGTGGCCTCGGGTCTGATTTTCCTGCCGGCCGAAGCTGAGGCGGCGGAGCATGCCCGCAAGGTGCTGACCGAGCAGTGCGAGAAAGTGGGCCTTGGCCTGCTGGGCTGGCGCACCGTGCCGGTCGATAACGCGGTCTGCGGCGAGCAGGCGCGGGTCTGTCAGCCGTGGATCGAACAGGTGTTCGTTCAAGCACCGTCATCGATGTCGGCGCGCGACTTCGAGTTGGCGCTGTATCTGGCGCGTCGGCGCAGCCGGCAGCATCTGGGCCCGGATTCGCCTTACTACGTGGTGTCGCTGTCGGCCCAGGTGTTCGGCTTCAAGGCGATGGTGCTGGCCGAGCATCTGGCAAATTTCTACCTCGATCTGAAGCGCGACGATCTGGCCGCCAGCGCGGCGCTGTTCCATCAGCGGTTTTCCACCAACACCGCGCCGCAGTGGAAGCTGGCGCAGCCGTTCCGGGTGCTGGCGCACAACGGCGAGATCAACACCATCGCCGGCAATCGCGCCTGGGCGCGGGCCCGGCGGCGGGTGTGGAAGCCGGACGGTATCGATCTGACCGAGTTCGATCCGCCGCTGACCATGACCGGCTCGGATTCGCAGACCCTGGACGAAATGCTGGAGCTGATGCTGGTCGGCGGCATGGATGCGCTCAAGGCGCTGCGCATCCTGATTCCGCCGGCGATGCATGCGCTGGAGTATTCCGATCCCGATCTGGCCGCCTTCTACGAGTACTACGCACTGCACTCGGAGCCGTGGGACGGCCCGGCCGGCATCGTGTTTCTGGACAGTCGGTACGCCGGCTGCATTCTCGACCGCAACGGCCTGCGCCCGGCGCGCTGGGCCCTGGGCGCCGAGCGCCACCTGCTGGTCGCCTCGGAAGCCGGCGTGTGGGAGTTGCCCGGCGGGGTGATCGACAAGGGCCGGCTGGGGCCGGGCCAGATGCTGCGGTCGATTTTGCCACCGGCAATCTGATGGACTCGGCCGCCATCGACCGCTTCAATGCGGCGCGCGCGCCCTACAAGCAGTGGCTGAAGGCCGGCGTGCGCTATGTGGTGTCCGATCTGATCGACCCGGCGCTGGCCTCCGAGCCGTTCGACAGCACCACCCTGGCCTGGTTTCAGAAGCGCTTCGGGCTCAGCCGCGAGGAGCGCGAGCAGGTGTTGCGCCCGCTGGCCGACACCGAAGCCGAGGGTATCGGCTCGATGGGCGACGACACGCCCACGCCGGTGCTCTCGCTGCGCGTGCGCCCGCTGTACGACTGCTTCCGGCAGGCCTTCGCCCAGGTCACCAATCCACCGATCGACCCGATCCGCGAACAGGTGGTGATGTCGCTGGTCACCCAGCTGGGGCCGGAGGGCGACATGTTCATCGACGGCCCGGACAATGCCAGCCAGGTCGAACTGAACTCGCCGGCGCTGTCGCAGCGCAAGCTGCGCGAGCTGCTGTCGATGGAGGGCTTTCGCGATGCGCATGCCCGCATCGAGCTGGATTTCAGCCCGGATGAAGGCCTGGAAGCGGCGCTGCGCCGGTTGTGCGCCGAGGCCGAGTCGGCGGTGCGCGCCGGCAATCTGATCCTGCTGCTGTCCGATCGCTTTCCGCGTCCGGGCCGGCTGTCCATCCATGCCCTGCTGGCGACCGGCGCCATCCACAATCATCTGGTGGCGGCCGGTCAGCGTTGCGCCTGCAATCTGATCGTCGAAACCGGCACCGCGCGCGATCCGCACCACTTCGCCTGCCTGATCGGCCTGGGCGCCACGGCGGTTTACCCGTATCTGGCCTATCAAAGCCTGTTCGACATGGGCGCCAAGGGACTGCTGCTCGGCGAACAGGGCAGTCGCGATGCCGGCGAGCCCGGGCAATACGGCCGTCGCTACCGACGCGGCATCCGCAAGGGTCTGCTGAAGATTCTTTCCAAGATGGGCATCAGCACGCTGTCCAGCTATCGCGGCGCGCAGCTGTTCGAGATCATCGGCCTGGCGCCGGAGGTGGTCGAGCTGTGTTTCCCCGGCATGCCCAGCCGGGTCGGCGGCGCGAATTTCGACGACTTGCAGCACGATGCCACGGTACTGGCCGCGCTGGCCGATGACAGCCTGGCGGATCTGGAGCCCGGCGGACTGCTGAAGTACATGCAGGGCGGCGAGTACCACATGTACAACCCGGGCGTGGTCAAGGCGCTGCAGGAGGCGGTGCGCAGCGGCGAGCGCAGCGATTGGCAAACCTACGCCAATCTGGTCAATCAGCGCCCGACCGCCGCGCTGCGCGATCTGCTGGCGCTCAATCTGGCCGATACCCCGCTGCCGCTGGAGCAGGTCGAGCCGATCGGCGATGTGCTGCCGCGCTTCGATTCGGCCGGCATGAGCCTGGGCGCGCTGTCGCCCGAGGCCCATGAGGCGCTGGCGATCGCCATGAACCGCCTCGGCGGACGCTCAAACTCCGGCGAGGGCGGCGAGGACCCCGCCCGCTACGGCACCGAGAAGCGTTCGAAGATCAAGCAGATCGCCTCCGGCCGGTTCGGCGTCACGCCGGAATATCTGGTCAACGCCGAAGTCATCCAGATCAAGATCGCCCAGGGCGCCAAGCCCGGCGAGGGCGGCCAGCTGCCCGGCCACAAGGTCAACGGCCTGATCGCGCGGCTGCGCTATGCCCGGCCGGGCATCGGCCTGATCAGCCCGCCGCCGCACCACGACATCTATTCGATCGAAGACCTGGCCCAGCTGATCTTCGATCTCAAGCAGGTCAACCCGACCGCGCTGGTTTCGGTGAAGCTGGTCGCCCACGCCGGCGTGGGCACCATCGCGGCCGGCGTGGCCAAGTGCTATGCCGATCTGATCACCATCTCCGGGCACGACGGCGGCACCGGCGCCAGCCCGCTCAGCTCCATCCGTTATGCCGGCGTGCCGTGGGAGCTGGGCCTGGCCGAAGCCCAGCAGACCCTGCGTCTCAACGGCCTGCGCGAGCGGGTGCGGCTGCAGGTCGATGGTGGCCTGAAGACCGGCCTGGATGTCGTCAAGGCGGCCATCCTCGGCGCCGAGAGCTTCGGTTTCGGCACCGGCCCGATGATCGCGCTGGGCTGCAAGTACCTGCGCATCTGTCACCTCAACAACTGCGCCACCGGCGTGGCCACCCAGGACAAGCGCCTGCGCGAACTGCACTTCAAGGGCCCGCCCGAGCGCGCCATGGCGTTCTTCCAGCTGATGGCCGAAGAAACCCGCGAATGGCTGGCGCTGATCGGCGCGCGCAGCCTGGGCGAGATCATCGGTCGCACCGAGCTGCTCCGCGAGCTGCCCGGCGAAACCGATCGCCAGAAGCGCCTGGACCTGTCGCGTCTGCTCGACGATGGCGGGCTGGCCGAGTCGTCGCCGCGGTTCTGCACCACGCCCAGCAATCCGCCGCGCGATGCCGGCAAGCTGGCCGTGCGCCTGCTGGAGGAGGTCGCCCCGGCGATCGAAGCGCGCCAGGGCGGGCGGTTCGAGTTTCCGATCCAGAACAGCGACCGCAGCATCGGCACCGGCCTGTCCGGAGCGATCGCCACGCGCTGGGGCAACCAGGGCATGGCTGCCCGGCCGATCGAGATCGCGCTCACCGGCGCGGCCGGCCAGAGCTTCGGGGCATTCAATGTCGGTGGCCTGCATCTGTCGCTGACCGGCGAAGCCAACGACGGCGTCGGCAAGGGCATGGCCGGGGGTCGCATCGTGGTCCGCCCGCCCGCCGATGCCCGGTTCGAGCCGCACCTCACGCCGATCATGGGCAATGCCTGCCTGTACGGCGCAACCAGCGGCGAGCTGTACGCCGCCGGCCGCGCCGGCGAACGGTTCGCGGTGCGCAATTCCGGCGCGCAGGCGGTCATCGAGGGCGCCGGCGACCATTGCTGCGAGTACATGACCGGCGGCATCGTCACCGTACTCGGCCCCACCGGGCTGAACTTCGGCGCCGGCTTCACCGGCGGCTTTGCCTACGTGCTGGACCTGGAGCGCTGCTTCGTCGACCGCTACAACCACGAGCTGATCGACATCCACCGGATTTCCTACGAAGGCCTGGAACACCACCTCCAGCACCTGCGCGGCCTGCTGGCAGCGCATGTCGAGCACACCGGCAGCCAGTGGGGCCAGGCCATCCTCGACGACTTCCGCGACTTCCTCGGCAAGTTCTGGCTGGTCAAACCGCGCGCCGCCTCGCTGGATTCGCTGATCGACTCACTGCGGAAGGCGGCGTGATGTCAGGTCGGGAATGGGGAATCGGGAATGGGGAATCGAAAAGGCAAAGGCCTGGTCGCTGCCGGTTCGTGCGCCCTGACCTTCAAGGCGCCGGCAGGTTTGGAGATGTCGTCGCCCTTGACGATTCCCGACTCTCCCATTCCCGACTCCCCATTCCCGATTCCCGGCTCCTCCATTCCCGACTCTCCCATTCCCGATTGCCCATTCCCGATTCCCGGCTCCTCCATTCCCCATTCCCCATTCCCCATTCCCAGCCCCAATGAAAAACGTCTTCCAGTTCCTCGATCTTCCTCGCCGCCTGCCGCGTGAGCTCCCGGTCAAGGTGCGGGTGCTCGGCTGGTCGGAGATTTACGGGCATTTCCAGGGCAACGAGGCGGCCGAGCAGGCCGGGCGCTGCATCGAGTGCGGCAACCCCTACTGCGAGTGGAAGTGCCCGGTGCACAACTACATTCCCAACTGGCTGAAGCTGGTCGAGGAGGGTCGCCTGATCGAGGCGGCCGAGCTGGCGCACCAGACCAACCCGCTGCCGGAAATCTGCGGCCGGGTCTGTCCGCAGGACCGGTTGTGCGAGGGCGACTGCACGCTCAACGACGGCTTCGGCGCGGTCACCATCGGCGCGGTCGAAAAGTACATCGTCGATGAGGCCTTCAAGCAGGGCTGGCGGCCGGATCTGTCCGGCGTGGTGGAGTCCGGCAAGCGGGTGGCCATCGTCGGCGCCGGGCCGGCCGGGCTGTCGTGCGCCGACCGGCTGCGTCGGCGCGGCATCGAGGCGCATGTGTTCGACCGCTACGAGGAAATCGGCGGCCTGCTGAGCTTCGGCATCCCTGCCTTCAAGCTGGAAAAAGAGGTCGTCGCCACCCGTCGCAAAGTGCTCGAGAGCATGGGCGTGAAGTTCCATCTGCGCACCGAAGTCGATCGCGCCAAGGCGACCGAGTTGATGCGCGATTTCGACGCCGTGTTTCTCGGTACCGGTGCCTACAGCTCGGTCGATGGCCGGCTGCCCAATCAGGACGTGAAGGGCGTCTATTCGGCGCTGCCGTTCCTGGTCGGCAATATCCGTCGGGTGCTCGGCACCGCCGGGCCAGACGATGTGCTGCCCGAGCTGTCCGGCCGGCGCGTGGTGGTGCTCGGCGGCGGCGATACCGCGATGGACTGCGTGCGCAGCGCCATCCGGCTGGGCGCGGCCAGCGTGACCTGCGTCTACCGGCGCGACGAAGAGGACATGCCCGGCTCGCGGCGCGAGGTGAACAATGCCCGCGACGAGGGCGTCAACTTCCTGTTCAACCGCCAGCCGGTCGCCATCGAGGTGGATACTTCCCGCTCCAACCGTGCCGCTGGCGTGCGCCTGGCGCGCACCGAATCCGGCGAACCCGATGCCCAGGGCCGGCGCGCCTGCCGGGTGCTGGAGGGTGCCGAAACCTCGCTCAGCGCCGATATCGTGCTGATGGCCTTCGGCTTCCGCGCCAGCCCGGAGGCGTGGTTCGACGATTACGGCCTGGAGCGCGACCGCTCCGACCTGCTCCAGGTCGGCGGCCGCCTGCCCTACCAGACCAGCAACCCCAAGGTGTTTGCCGGCGGCGACAACGTGCGCGGCGCCGATCTGGTGGTCACCGCAGTACACGACGGCCGCGAGGCCGGCGATGCGATCGCCCGGATGCTGCTGGCCGACCAGCAGGCGGCCTGAGCGCCGTCCGATAATTCAGCGGCCCGCTGAAGCCAACGCCACGGCATCGCTGCCGTGGCGTGTGCAATCACCAGCGTGCACCCAGCACCACGCCATAGGTGCGCGGCGCCATGAAGGTACCCTTGAAGCTGGGTGCCGGCGGACCGATGATCAGCGTACCGGTCGAGACCGTCGAGAGCACGCTCTTGTCTTCGAAGTTGTCGACGAACGCTTCGGCAAACCAGCGCTCGTCCGGCGCGGCCAGCTGGTCGAGATCGTCGATGCCGATGGCGTGACCGTACTCAGCGCGGAGTTCCCCGCCGAATCGGACGATTCGGATGACGACGATGGCGAGGACGAGGACGAGGACGAGGACGAGGAAGAAGGCGAAGGCTGACCATTGCCTCGCAGTCCTGGCGCGCGGTCCGCAGTGGGCCGCGCGCTTTTTTTTGCGCGGCCGACAGGCGGTGGCTCTCGGCCGAGCGGGACTCCGGGAAGCCACGGGCCATGCCCACGCCTGCAAGCCAACGCCACGGCATCGCTGCCGTGGGGTCTGACATCAGCAACGCGCGCCCGCCGCATGCCACAGGTGCATGGCGCCATGAGGGGGCTCTTGAAGCGGGGTGCCGGCGGGCTGGATCAGAATACGATCCAGATCGTCGCCACGGCGGCCAGCAGACCCAGAGTCAGCGCCAGATTGACCCTGAACTGGGGCGAGGACCGGTGATCCAGGGTTTCGCCCGAGATCGTCAACAAGTCCACCGTGGCGCGGTCCGGTGCCGGCCGCGCCAGACTGGCCAGCACCAGGATCGCGCTGCACACCACGAACAGCAGGGCCGCGAAGTGCAGGAAGTTGATTGAGGCAAAGCCCAGCACCCAGCCGTCCAGCGCGTCCTTGTTCAGCTCGGCCACCAGCCGGGCCAGACCCAGCAATCCCCCGCCGATCAGCGCGGTCATCGCGCCAAAGCCATTGACCCGGCGGGACATGATTCCGATCAGGAACACCGCCGCGATTGGCGGCGCGATATAGGCCTGCACACTTTGCAAATAGGTGTAGAGCTGGCCGGAGATGAGCTTCATCAGCGGGATCCAGGCCAGCCCCAGCACCACCAGGAAAACCGTGGAAAGGCGGCCCACCAGCACCAGACGGCTCTCGCTGGCCTGCGGATGAAGCTTGCGGTAGACGTCCCAGGTCACCAGGGTCGAACAGGAGTTGAACACCGAAGACAGCGAACTCATGAGCGCCGCCAGAAGCCCGGCCACGACCAGCCCGCGGACGCCTTCGGGCAGGAGCGCCGCAACCAGTGCCGGCAGCGCCTGATCCGAATCGCTCAACTGCAGCTTGCCCGACTGAGCCAGTGCGAACGCGATCACGCCGGGCACGACGAAGATGAACAAGGGCAGGAGCTTGAGGTAGCCGGCAAACAGCGCGCCGCGCACGGCCTCGTCGCAATTCTTCGCGGCCAGTACCCGCTGGACGATGTACTGGTCGGTGCACCAGTACCAGATCCCCAGGATCGGCGCGCCGAGCAGGATTCCGGTCCACGGGAAATCCGGATGCGAGGCCGGCTGCCAGATGGACATCATCTGGGGGCCGGCGATTCGGGTCATTTCTCCCCAGCCGCCCAGTGCATCCAGGCCGGCAACGGTCACCAGCACCGCGCCGCCGATCAGGATGAACATCTGCACCATGTCGGTGTACATCACGGCACGCAGTCCGCCGTAGATGGTGTAGACGCCGGTAGCCAGCACCACGATCACGGCGCCGGTCCAGAAATCGATGCCCATCAGCGCCGAGAACACGATACCGCCGGCCGCGATGGTCACCGAAATCTTGGTCAACACGTAGCCGGCGATGGAAACGATGGCCAGGTACCAGCGCGCGCCGGGCGAGTAGCGGCGTTCCAGAAACTCCGGCATCGTGAACACGCCGCTTTTCAGGTAGAACGGCACAAAAAACCACCCCAGAAGAACCAGGATCAGCGCGGCCAGCAGCTCGAACTGGGCCACCGCGATTCCCGACGCCGCTCCGGTGCCGGCGAGGCCGACCAGGTGCTCGGACCCGATGTTGGAGGCGAACAGCGAAGCCCCGACCACGAACCAGCCGACGTTGCGCCCGGCCAGAAAGTAATCGCCGGAGTCGCCGTGCGAGGCTCGCCCCCGGCCAGACCAGAAGGCCACGGCGAAGATCGTGGCAAAGTAAAGCCCGATCAGGAACCAGTCGATAGCGTTGAGTTGTTGCATAGCGAAGAGATCCTGAGTGGTTGGCTTATCATTGTTAGCGCTGTCATTTTGAATTATTATCACTGCCGGTCACGAATGCAAACAGCGGGCGAGGCCGCAGGACCCTTTTCGACTGCATCTGGATCTGGAGTGTGATGAACGCGACGCGAAAAAGCCGCCCACCCAAGGGCCGTGCGACCATCAGCGACGTAGCGCGCGAGGCCGGAGTCTCGATCAAGACCGTGTCGCGGGTCATCAACAACGAGCCCAACGTGCGCCCGGTCACCGCCGAACGCGTGCTCGATGCGATCCGGAGCCTGGACTATCAGCCCGATCCCTCTGCGCGCGGATTGGCCGGTCAGCAGTCGTGGACGCTGGGCCTTATCTACGACAACCCCAGCCCCAACTACCTGTTTCGCACGATCACTGGTGCTCTTCAAGGCTGCAACGAGGCTGGCTACGCACTTACCCTGCAGGCGCCGGGTCCCGACAGGCGCAATCTCAGCGCCATGGTGGAGCGGTTCGTCGCGCGGTCCCGGGTCGACGGGGTGCTGCTCACGCCGCCGGTGGGCGATGTGGCGGAGGTGCTCGACACCCTGGACAGGATGGGCCTGCCCTATGCCCGCATCGCACCGCTGGACAGCCGACCCGGACTGGGCGTCTGTATCGACGATCGCAGCGCCGCCATTCGCGTGACCGAGCACCTGATCGAGCTCGGCCACCGCCGCATCGCCTTCGTCAAGGGCCATCCGGATCACGGCGCCAGCGAGGCGCGTCAGGACGGCTACCGGCTGGCGCTGATGCGCCACCGAATCGCGATCGAGGAGAACCTGGAGTTCGAGGGAAAATTCGACTTCGACTCGGGCATTGCCGCCGGCCAGTACCTGCTGAAGCTCGAATCCCCGCCGACGGCGATTTTCGCGGCCAATGACGAAATGGCCGCCGGCGTCATGCAGGCCGCGCAGCAATTGGGTTGGAAGATTCCGGAACAACTGTCGGTAGCCGGCTTCGACGACACGCCGGTCTCCCGTTCTCTCTGGCCGCCGCTGACCACTGTGCACCAGCCGATCCGGCACATGGCGCAGCGCGCAACCGAGCTGCTGATCGATGAAATCGGCAAGCGCCTGAGCGGAGAAGTCAGGACCATGGCTCCGAGCGTTCAAGTCTTCGACACACCTTTGGTGGTGCGCCACTCCACCGGCTCACCTCCGGCGTAGCGATCCTGCCCGGACCGCCCGGATTTGCGGGCTGGAAGCGGGCGGCAACAGCCAGAGCGCATCCCGAGGCTTTCCGTGGAGATGTGCTCGAGGCAGGCTGTCGGCGGGATGGCAGGTGTTCCGTCACCAGATTGGCAAGCAGAGGAAATCGAATGAATACCACCGTGCGGAAAATCCCCTCGCAATCTTCCTGGCAACGCATTCCGTTCCGGAGCCTGACGCTGATTGCACTGCTGGCTTCGGTCGCATGCACGGCCAAGGCTCCGCCTGATTCGGTCTGGGGACCGCAGATCCAGCCGACGGCCGATCCGCAACTGGAGACGCGAATCCAGTCGATTCTGGAGCGCATGTCGCTGGAGCAGAAAGTCGGCCAGATCATTCAGGCCGAGATCCAGCACGCCACCCCCGAGGACGTGCAGCGCTATGGGCTGGGCTCGGTGCTCAATGGCGGTGGTTCGTTCCCGGGTCTCGACCGGCGTGCGGCGCTCGACCGTTGGCGGGAGCTGGCCGGCGCCTATCGGAAAGCCTCGCGCCAACCCATGCAGGAGGGATTGCCGTCGATCCCCGTGCTATGGGGCACCGATGCCGTTCATGGCCACAGCAACGTGTTCGGCGCAACGTTGTTTCCGCACAACATCGGCCTGGGTGCAACCCGCAACTCCGAGCTGGTACGGGCCATCGCCCAGGCCACGGCAAAAGACGTCAGGGCAACCGGCATCGACTGGAACTTCGCGCCGACCATCGCCGTTGCACGCGATCTCCGCTGGGGTCGGACGTATGAAAGCTTCTCCAGCGATCCGGACCTGGTCACCCGCCTCGGTGAAGCGGCCATCCTGGGCCTGCAGGGCAACCCGGAGGACGATTGGCTGGGATCGGGTCGGGTCCTGGCTACGGCCAAGCACTTCGTGGGCGATGGTGGCACCCGGGATGGCGTGGATCAGGGCGACACCCGGCTGCCGGAGGATCAGCTCGCGGCGATTCACGGTCGACCCTATCGGGCAGCCATGGAAGCCGGCGCGCAGACCGTGATGGCGTCTTTTTCTTCCTGGAATGGGCAGAAAATGCACGGCCACCATTACTTGCTGACGGAAGTCCTCAAGAACACGCTGGGCTTCGACGGTTTCGTGATCGGCGACTGGAACGGCCACGGACAGATCCCGGGCTGTACGGTCACCGATTGCCTGCAGGCGCTGGAGGCCGGCGTCGACATGTTCATGGTGCCCGAGGACTGGCGCGAGTTGCGCGCGACACTGCTCGAGCACGCGCGTCACGGCCGGCTGGCCACCGACCGGCTCGATGATGCCGTACGCCGCATCCTGCGCGTCAAGCTCCGCGCGGGTCTGTTTGATCGCGCGGCCGACGAGATCGAAAGCACATCCGCGCAACTGGACAGGCACGCCGAGCTTGCGCGGCAGGCCGTGCGTGAGTCGCTGGTGCTGCTGAAAAACGATGGCGGCCTGTTGCCCCTAAGCCCGAACCAGCGCATCGCCGTGGTCGGAGACGGCGCCGACGACATCGGCAAGCAGTCCGGCGGGTGGACGCTGGACTGGCAGGGGGTGACCGGAACCAACGAGAGTTTCCCCAACGGCCAGTCCATCTACGACGGCATCGCCAAGCAGGTTCACGAGGCCGGCGGCCGGGCGCATCTCGGCGAAGCCGGGCTGGCGGACTTTTCGCCCGACGTGATCATCGCGGTATTCGGCGAGAACCCCTATGCCGAAGGCCAGGGCGACCTGGAAACGCTGGAGTTCCAGCCGGGAAGCCGCAAGGATCTCGACATGCTCGACCGGCTGGCCGGGCTCAAGGTTCCGGTCGTGACGGTCTTCCTGTCCGGCCGTCCGCTCTGGGTCAACCCGCACCTCAACCGATCCAATGCCTTTCTGGCCGCCTGGCTGCCGGGTACCGAAGGCGGCGGCGTGGCCGACGTGCTGCTGACCGACACCTCAGGGCAAACCCGACACGATGCCACCGGCAGACTCCCCTTTCCGTGGCCGGCAGGCCCGGTCCCGGACGCCGATGGGCACTTTCCGGCCCTGTTCGAAATCGGCTTTGGACTCAGCTACGAGGACCGGCAGGATCTGCCGGTGCTGCCAGAAGACGGCATGTCGCCACGCATCGATGCGTCGATCGTCAAAGACGAGGTCGTAGTGTTCGACGGTTACGCACGACAGCCCTGGCAACTGGTGCTTGTCGAGACGGCCTCCGGAGCCCTGATCGAAGCCGATGGCCAGATCGCCCGTACCTCGGAAACCGGCGGTGTCGTCATTACTCCGACCGACCGCCATCTCCAGGGGGATGCCCGTCGCGTCCGCTGGCTGGATTCAGCCGGCGACGCCATCGCGCTGGTCACCGATGCCCCGGCCGACCTGCACGCCTTGAGCCAGATGGGTGCGCGTCTGACGTTCGACCTCAGGCTCGAATCGACGGCGCCTCATCCCTTGTCGCTGGTCGTGGACTGCGATCCTTCCTGCAGGGCGACGGTAGCGCTGGGTGATGCCTTGCAGCCTCTGGCGATCGGTCAATGGCACAGGCTGGGGATCGAGCTGGCCTGCTTTCAGGCTGCCGGGGCCGACCTGACGCGGATCCGCCGCGTGTTCGAGTTGTCCGCTGGCGACCGGGCCGAATTCAGTCTGGCCGACGTACGCATCGAACCGCCAGCGCGTCCTGCCACCGACGTCGAATGTCCTGACTGAGCGGGGAATTCTGGCGTCTGGCGGGGAATCGAGCGGCTGAATGGAGATTTTTTCCGAATCCGCTTGATAGCGCTGTCATTTTGCGATACGGTCGCGTCCAAGGGTCCAGGCTGTGGGGCAGCGTGCATGGATCCGATAGCCGGTGGGGGGGTGAACCCGGGGCCGGGAAACTAAAAGAACCTGCTGCTTTGGAGGACGAACATGCAACGTGCAACTCAGTCGGCGCAACGCAGGCCCCTGTTCAGGACGGCCTTGGCAATTGGAATCGGGTTTGCGCTGAATGCCGGCGCACTCGCGCCAGCCGCAGCGCAGGACGCGGAAGCCCAGCCTGCAGAGACCAACGAAGAAGAGTCGCGCCAGGAGTCCGATGAGGCGCTCACGCTCGATACCATCGCGGTCACCGGGTACCGGGGCAGCATCGAGCGAGCCATGGACCGCAAGCGTGATTCGGTCGGCATCACCGATTCGGTAACCCAGGAGGACATGGGGCGTTTCCCTGACCAGAACCTCGCCGAGGCCTTGCAAAGGATTCCCGGCGTCGCGATCGATCGTGTCAACAACGAGGGCTCGCGGATTACCGTTCGAGGCCTCGGGCCAGAATTCAACCTGGTTCTGCTCAACGGCCGGACCATGCCCACCGCCGGCGCACGCTCGTTCGACTTCGCCGATCTGGCCACGGTCGGCGTCGGCGCCGTGGACGTGCACAAGACGCCTCTGTCGGAGCTACCCAGCGGTGGTATTGGCGCTACCGTCAACATCCTGACCCCACGCCCGCTCGACCAGCCGGGCTTTCGTGCGGTGATCGCGGGCAAGGCGGTTCACGAAACCTCCTCCTCGGACTCCGATGTCGGCAATCTCGATGAGGTCACGCCCGAGTTCGAGGGCCTTTACAGCCAGACTTTCTTCGACGACACGTTTGGCATCTTCGTAAGCGGTGCTTACCAGGAGCGCCATAATCGAGTGGAGAACGCCTCGGTCGCCAACTGGCGCCCGACCGACCCAACGACTGCCGGCCCGCTCAACAACCCGTTCGCGAGCGGAAATGTCAACAGCAGCAACCAGCGCGCGGACGGCATTTTCTGGCACCCGCAAAACATCGGCTACGGCTGGAGCGACATCGAGCGTGAGCGCGTCAACGGTCAGTTGGTGCTTCAGTACGCGCCCACCGATCGCTTCACCGCAACCTTCGACTTCACCTATGCGCGCGTCGAACGTCTGGCCGACAGCACCAGCGTTGGCATCTGGTTCGAGTGCCCGAATATCGATGCCACCATCAATGAGCGCGGCACTGTGACCGAGCTCAGCCAATCGTGTGGCGACTTCTCCACCAATGTCGCGCGCGACAACACGATCAAGGAAAACGATCAGTTCGGTCTGAACCTCGAGTGGCAAGCCACCGACAGCCTGAGCTTCAAGCTGGATGCGCATACCTCTTCCTCTGAACTTCGCGGCGGCAAGATCAATGGCGAGCCGGCCAGCTCAGCCAACCTGATCATCGGCAACACATCGTGTGACTGGTGTGGATCTGTCGATGGCGCCGGACCCTTCACTGCGACAATCGACAGGCAGACAGCACTGTTTCCGGGCTCGGGCATTCCGCTGTTCGACGTCACCTTCCGCAGCACTGGCCCCGATGGCGGGCCGCAGGACGGGCTGCTGCGCTCCGACATCGGCTCGCTGTTCGGTCAGGCGTTCAACGTCGAGACCAAAAACGACATCGACCAGCTCCAGCTCGGCGGCAGGTGGGACAACACGGAAACGGGTGCGCTGGCGTCGATCAGGTTCGGTTACGACCGCACCGAGCAGAAATTCGGGACGCGGAACGCCTTTTCCGGCCTCCTGCCGGCAGGCTTCTGGCTTACATCGGCGCAATTCTGGCCCGACGAGCTTTGGCAGGAAGGTAATTTCAACGGCTTGCTCAGCGGCTTCGGCAATGGCGGGAATTTTTCGTTCGATCAGTTCTTCACCGCACCGATCGAATTCCTCATCGATCAGTTCGAGACCATCGGCTCGGACAACTTCCCGTGTTGCTTCTGGCCGGACACCAACTTCTGGACCGCAGATTTCCAGGATCCGTCCGGTACCCGAGGCCGCTTCTGGCCGGGTCCGCTGGGCAACAACGGACAGTCGCGGGTGGACGAGGATATCGATGCCGCCTGGTTCCAGACCGATTTCGAGGACACCTTCAACGGCATGGCGTTCAACGCCTCGATCGGCTTGCGCTATACCAGGACCAGCCTGACCTCGGTGGGCCAGGAAGTCCCGGCCGAGGATATCGTCTGGGTCGGAGGCGACGAATTCCAGTTCGATTTCGTCGACACGCCGCAGCTGCGTACCGGCAAGGGCAGCAACGAATTCTGGCTGCCCAGCCTGGCTTTCAACATGGAAGTCCTGCCCGATGTGCTGGTTCGCACCTCCTACTCGCGCACCATCTCGCGCCCGCCAATCGGCGCACTGGGGCCGAATCGCCAGTTCCTCGGCAGCCCGACCGTCGGCAATCGTCAGGTCAGCGCCGGAAATCCGGACCTGCTGCCCTTCGTTTCCGACAACTTCGACATCGGCCTGGAGTGGTACTACGCACCGGGCAGCTTTGCTTCCTTCAACTTCTTCAAGAAACTGGTCGACAACTTTCTGGTCTCGACCACCGTGGAGCAGACCTTCGAAGGGCTGCGCGATCCGTTCCTGGGCGAGCTGGCCGAACAGGCGCGGGCACAGTTGCAGGAGGAAGGCATCAACCCGACCAACCAGGCCGTTTTTCGCCGGATCAACGAGATTCGCGGGGTTGATCCAACCGCGCCGATCCGGCCGGGACCGAACGATCCGCTCGCAGTCTTCCGGGTCACCACTACCGACAACCTCGAGGAAGGCGATGTATACGGGTTCGAGTTCGCCATCCAGCATCTGTTCGGTGACAGTGGCTGGGGCGTGCAGGCCAATGCCACCATCGTCAAGGGCGACGTCGAGGCCGATGTCGACGTGGTCGACATGAGCTTTGCTCTGCCGGGGCTCAGCGATACGCTCAACCTGGTGCTGTTCTACGAGAACGAGCGCTTCTCGGGACGCGTTGCCTGGAACTGGCGCGACGAATTCCTCAGTGGCTTCGATCAGTTTGGCGCACCGGTATTCACCGAGTCGTTCGCGCCAATCGATGTCAACCTGACCTGGAACTTCAACGACAACCTCTCGGTATTCGTCGAGGGCTTGAACATCAACAATGAGACGCAGCGTTTGTTCACTCGCTTCAAGGAGCAGCTGGTGGTCGGCAACGAGTTCGGCGCCAGGTACAACTTCGGGGTCAGATACCGATTCTGACCGCGCCTGAGATGGGCGGGACAAGACTTGACGCCGCTGCACTTGCAGCGGCATCTTTTTCCCCAGGCAGCGCGGTAGCTCGGCAGCTGGCGATGTCGCCGAGCCATCTCCTCATCAGCGGTCTTGAGCGCGGCAGTCGGTCGAGGCGCGCCCGGAGGTGCCGCTTCGGGCTCTTACAGGACGGACTTTCGAGGGGTGGACGGGGTGGATCGGGATGCCGTATCGATGGCGCCTTACGCCCAGGGCCGGTCGTGGCGCGGTCTTGGTCCGGTCGGACGAGCAGCCGCGTCCAGTCAAGACCAGGAACCGCGCCACGGCTCTTCACTGCGGACGGCTTGCTCAGGGCCGGCGCCAATCAGGTCACTTCGCCCATGGTCGGCAAGCAACAGGCGTCAACAAAAAGAATCGTCGTGGTCGGTGGCGGTAGCGCCGGATGGATCACGGCCGGGTTGATTGCCGCAAGGCATGCCAAGGAGCCCGGCAGCGAGGTGACCGTCACGCTGGTGGAATCGCCGCAGATCGCCACCATCGGGGTCGGCGAGGGCACCTGGCCGACCATGCGCACCACCCTGGAACGCATCGGCATTTCCGAAGCAACGTTTATCCGGGAGTGCTCCGCCAGCTTCAAGCAGGGCACACGTTTTGTCGGCTGGGTCGACGGTCGCGGGGCGGATATCTATTACCATCCCTTCACGTCGCCGGCAGGCTACCCCCACGATGACCTGGCCGCGCTGTGGGTGCATACGCGCGGCGAACGGTCTTTCGCCGACGCCGTCAGTCCGCAGGGCATGGTGTGCGATCGGAACCTCGGCCCCAAGCAGGTTCAGACGCCGGAATATGCCGGCGTATTGAATTACGCCTACCACCTCGATGCAGGGAAATTCGCCGAACTGCTGGCCCGGCACTGCACCGACTCGCTGGGTGTGCGCCACATCCGGGACCGGATAACCGCCGTCGAGTCGGACGAAGACGGCGATATCGCGGCACTCAGCACCGAATCCAGCGGGCCGATTCCAGGCGATCTCTTCATCGACTGCTCCGGCACGCGATCGATGCTGCTGGGCGATCACTACGGCGTTGCGCTGGTCGACCGCTCGGACGTGCTGTTCAATGACCGGGCGCTGGCCATCCAGGTGCCGTACCCGAACGCCGATACGCCGGTCGCCTCGCAAACCATCTCGACCGCGCAATCCTGCGGCTGGATCTGGGACATCGGCCTGGCATCGAGAAGGGGTACCGGATATGTCTATTCCAGCCGTCATTGCGATGACGACGACGCCTGGCAGGTGCTGGAGGGCTACCTGCGCGAAACCGGCGCGCCTTCCGAATCCATCCAGGCGCCGCGAACCATTTCGTTCCTGCCGGGCTACCGCGAGCGCTTCTGGCATCGCAACTGTGTTGCGGTGGGCATGTCCTCGGGCTTTATCGAGCCGCTGGAAGCCAGCGCGCTGGTGATGGTGGAGCTTTCGGCGCGCATGATCGCCGAAGAGTTACCCGCCAACCGGGAAATCATGGAGATCGTCGCGCGTCGCTTCAACCGGAAATTCCGCCATCGATGGGAGCGCATCATCGACTTCCTCAAATTGCATTACGTGCTGGGCAAACGGGTAGACTCCGCCTACTGGCAAGACCATCGCGCCTGCGACTCGGTCCCGGAAAGCCTGCGCGAGCTGATGGAGCTTTGGCGGTTCCGGCCGCCCGTGCCCGGCGACTTCCCGGAATTCGACGAGATCTTTTCTGCTGCCAGTTACCAGTACGTGCTGTACGGAATGGGATTTCAGTCCGCGCGGGTTCGATCCCTGACGGACAAGGAGCGGGCCAACGCAGTTCGACTGGCCGAAGAAAATCGCCGGCTGGCCAACCAGTGTCTGGCCAGGCTGCCGTCGAATCGCGCCCTTCTGGACCAGATCCTGCACCACGGTCTGCCGGCTGCCGGCTGAAGCCCGGCATTCTCACACCAGGACGATGTCACGACATGGCCAATCACGCACTGCTCGACAATATCTCGCACCGTAACCTCCGGGTCGATCGCGTGTTCAGATCGGGACGTGGCTATGACACGAATGTCGCCCGAGTCTTTCCCGACGAGCTTTTGGTATTGCAGAATGAATACCCGCTGTTCTTCATCAAGAACCGCGATACCGGCCACTTCGAACCCACCGCCCTGCTTGGATTCTCCGACGGCGAGAACCTTTATCTGCACGACGGCCGCTGGGATGCCGACCATCTGCCGCACACCATCGAACGCCAGCCGCTGCTGATCGGCTTCCAGCAACAGACCGTCGATGGCGTGCCGACCCGGGTACCGGTCGTGCATATCGACCTGGATCACCCCGATATCAGCGAGGCAGCAGGATTTCCGCTGTTCCTGCCGCATGGCGGCGAAAGCGAATGGCTGGAGAGAATGACCGCGATACTGCATGCGATTCATCAGGGACACGAGGCCCTCGCGCCGTTCTCGCAGACACTGACCGGCATGGAGTTGATCGAGTCGGTCACGCTGGACCTGAAGTTCGAGGACGGCTCAAGCCAGGTGCTGCAGGGCCTTTACACGATTGACGAACGCCGCCTGGCCGCGCTGGAAGGGCCGGCGCTTGAAGTCCTGCACCGCAAGGGTTACCTGCATCACATCCACATGATGCTGGCATCGCAACCCAATCTGGAGAAATTGATCCGGCGAAAGAATCGTGCGCTGGCCATGGCCCGATCATGAGCGAAGCGCCGACACCCATCAGCGAGATCCGCGACGCCGATGCGGCGCGCGTGCTGGCCGACACCAACGGCCGGGCCGAACCCCTGGTGTTTCGCGGCCTGTGTTCGCACTGGCCGCTGGTCAGGCAGGCCCACGATCCCCAGTCGGCCGAGCGCTACCTGCTGGCCAACTACAATCAGGCTCCGGTCACGGCGTTCCTCTGCGCGGCCGAACACGACGGCCGGATCTTCTACAACGATGACGTTTCGGCACTGAATTTTCGCCAGGTCCGCTGGGGAATGGATCAGGTCTTGGCGGAGATCCGCCGAGCCAACGAGCAGTCCCCGTCGCCGACGGTCTACATGGGCTCGATGGCTATGGATCATTGCCTGCCGGCAATCAGGCACGATAACGCCCTGCCCGACGACAGCCTGGCAGCCAGCGTGCGTATCTGGATCGGCAACCGTTCGCGGGTCGCCACCCATCACGACGTGATGGACAACATCGCCTGTGTCTGCGCCGGCCGGCGAAGGTTCACGCTGTTTCCGCCGGATCAGGCCGCCAACCTGTATCTCGGTCCGATCGACATGACACCGGCTGGCCAGCAGATCAGTCTGGTCGACCCGGAAAACCCCGACCTGCAACGCTTCCCGGGATTCCGCCAGGCGCTGGCACAGGCACAGGTCGCGGACCTCAAACCCGGCGATGCCATCTACATTCCAGCAATGTGGTGGCATCAGGTCGATGCGCTGGCGCCGTTCAACATCCTGATCAATCACTGGTGGCGCGATCTGCCCGCATTCATGGGTGCGCCGGGGGACGTGCTGCTGCACGCCATCCTGAATCTGCGCGATCTGCCGAAACGGCAACGCGATGCCTGGCGTGGGCTGTTCGAGCATTACATCTTCGATCCGCCCGCTGACGCGCTGGATCATCTGCCGGAAAAAAGCCGCGGCATTCTCGGCGAACTGGACGACAACCTCGCGCGGCAACTGCGCACGACCCTCCGGAACAGGCTGAACCGATGACGGAATACTCTCTTTTCAGGTCCGCGAGGACAGCGACATGAAGCGGGTTCGCAAAGTGATCATCGTCGGCGGCGGAACCGCCGGCTGGATGGCTGCGGCAGCGCTGGTCAAGAGCTTCGGTCGCAGCATCGAAATCGAGCTGATCGAATCGGACGCCATCAGCACCGTGGGAGTGGGCGAGGCCACCATTCCGCCGATCCGCAACTTCAACCTGCTGCTCGACCTCGACGAGGACGAATTCCTGCGTGCGGTCAACGGCACCTTCAAGCTGGGTATCGAGTTCGTCAACTGGGGGCAGCTCGGAGAAAGCTACTTCCATCCGTTCGCCCCGTACGGGGTCGATACCTGGGCGGCTCAGTTCCACCATTACTGGTTGCGTGCCCGACGGCTGGGCGAGTCGGCCGGTCTGGACGAGTTCAGCATGGAAAGCTGCATGGCGCGGGCCAGCCGCTTCGGCAACCGATCCGGGCGTACGGCCAACTATGCCTATCATTTCGATGCCGCAGCGTACGCCGCACTGCTGCGCGGCATGAGCGAATCCCTGGGTGTCGTGCGAACCGAGGGCAAGGTGGTGGATGTCGCCCAGGACGGGGAGTCGGGCTTTATCGAATCGGTCAAGCTGGAGGATGGAAGAACCGTCGCGGGCGACCTGTTCATCGACTGCAGCGGCTTTCGCGGTCTGCTGATCGAGAAGACGCTGGGCAGTGGGTGGGAGGACTGGTCGCAATGGCTGCGCAGTGATCGCGCCATTGCCGTTCAAACCGAATCGACCGCCCCGGCCGCGCCGTTTACCCGCGCGACTGCGCGCTCCAGCGGATGGCAATGGAAAATCCCGTTGCAGCACCGCGTCGGCAACGGGTTGGTCTACTGCAGCGATTACCTCGACGACGACCAGGCCGCGAGAGTCCTGCTGGACAACCTCGAAGGACGGCCGATCACCGACCCGCGACCGATCCGCTTCACCACCGGCAGGAGGCGCCGGCAGTGGCATCGCAACTGCGTATCACTGGGCTTGTCCAGCGGCTTTCTGGAGCCGCTGGAGTCGACCAGCATCCATCTGATCCAGAACGGCATCATCAGGCTCATCAAGATGTTCCCGCGCGACGGCATCGAGCCGACGCAGGTCGAGCAGTTCAATCGGGAATCACGCGACGAGATCGAGCGGATCCGCGATTTCATCATCCTGCATTATCACCTCAACCGTCGCAGCGATTCCCCCTACTGGGCCGACTGCCGCGAAATGACGGTACCCGATTCTCTGCGCCACAAGATCGAGTTGTTCTCGCGGGACGCGCTGGTCTTTCGCGACAACAACGAGCTGTTCAGCGACATTTCCTGGGTCGCGGTGATGATCGGTCAGGGCCTGCAGCCGGCCGGCTACCACCCGGTGGTGGACACGCTGGACGATACGCAGATCCGGGACATGATGAAACGCGTACGCATCGACATTGCCCGGGCTGTCGAGAGCAGCACCAGTCATGAACAGCACTTGCGCGCGCGTTGCTCGGGTTCGAAGACCCCTTCGCCCGTCAGTTCAGCAGGCGCTGCGTGAATTCACCGAAGGGCGACCTTCGAAGCAAGAAGCGGAAAGTCGCGGGCGTGGTCCGCAGGAAGGGACGCCACGGCATCGCTGCCGTGGCGTGTGCAATCACCAGCGTGCGCCCAGCACCACGCCATAGGTGCGCGGCGCCATGAAGGTACCCTTGAAGCTGGGTGCCGGCGGGCCGATGATCAACGTACCGGTCGAGACCGTCGAGAGCACGCTCTTGTCTTCGATGTTGTCGACGAACGCCTCGGCAAACCAGCGCTCATCCGGCGCGGTGTAGCGCAGGCGCAGGTCGGTCTTGGTGAACGAATCGCGCTGGTCTTCCGGGTTGTTCTGCACCCTGAGGTAAGCGTCGCCCTGGTAGTGGAACTGGATGCGCGGCACCAGCATGCCGCCGTTGGCGAACAGGAAGGTGTAGGGCTCGAAGCCGAGCGTGGTGGTGAACTTCGGAGCGCTCACCAGGCGGTTGCCGCTCAGGTCCTCGATCACCCCGGTCAGGTCGTCGAGCACGTTGGGAAAGTCCTCGAACTTGGCGCTCAGGTAACCGAGCGAAAAGTTGAACATGCCGCCATCGTAGGGAATCGCGTCGCCCTCGGCCTCCAGTCCCCAGATTTCCGAGCTGGCGGCGTTGCGGGTGATGTTTTCGATCACGCCGCCGGGCGCGGTTTCGATCTGCGCCAGCTGCAAGTCCTCGTAGTCGTAGTAGAACGCCGACAGGTTGAGCCGCAGCCGGTTGTCCAGCAGCGTCGACTTGCTGCCGACCTCGAACGCCAGCACGGTTTCCGGATCGTAGATCGCCTGGCTGGTGCCGCGGTTGAAGCCGCCGGACTTGTAGCCGGTGCTGGCGCTGGCGTACAGCAGATGGGTCGGGCTGAGGGCGTAATCCAGCGCCGCGCGCCAGGTGACCTTGTCCCAGTCGGCTTCCTGATTCTGCACGATGACCTGCAGCGGCGGCGGGCCGGCGGCGTCGCGGCGACGGATGATCTGCGCGCTGTCGGGCTTTTCCTTGTCGTCCTTGGTCCAGCGCAGGCCGCCGGTCAGATTGAGGCGATCGCTCAGCGCCCAGGTGCCCTGGCCGAAGAACGCCAGCGACTCGTTTTTCTGGTCGCGGTCGACAAAGTCGAAATCCAGCCGGGAGAACGCACCGATCACGGTCGGAATCTGGATGTTGAACACGCTGTTGATGGTTTCGTCGAGATAGAACGCGCCGAGAATCCAGTCGAAGGTCTCGCCGCCCGGCGAGGTCAGGCGAAACTCGTGGGTCTTGGCGATCGAGCGGAATTCCTCGCCCAGGGTCGAGTCCGATACCGCCGTGCCGTCGAGATCCTCGAACAGTTCGCGCTCGGAATCGCGCCAGGAGAACTGGTAGGTGGCGGTGGCCAGGCCGAGATCGTAGTTGGCTTCCAGCCGGACCGAGTCGTCGGAAATATCGCGAAAGCCCAGCGTGTCGAGCGGGAAACGCTCGCGGTCGGTGATCGCCACCTGCGGATTGGGATTGCCCGGAAACGGCAGGAACGCCTGCACACCACCGACGCCCTTGCGCTCGTAGGTTTCCAGGGTGAGCAGGAAATCGAGCCGATCCGAGGCGGTAAATCCCAGATGCGCGCGCGCGGCAAAACTGTCGGAATCGTCGCCCTCGGCGGTCACCAGTGGCCCGTTGTCGCGGAAGCCGTCGCGGTCCTCGGTGAGAAACGCCACCCGCAGGGCCAGCTTCTGATCGACCAGCGGCAGGTTCAGCGCGCCGGTAGTGCGAAACAGGCTGTCGCTGCCGACGGTGCCGTTGACGTAGCCCTCGAACGTGTTGCCCGGCCGGCGCGAGACCAGATTGACCGCGCCCGAGGTGCTGTTGCGGCCGTACAGGGTGCCTTGCGGCCCGCGCAGCACTTCGACCCGATCCAGATCGTAGAAGTAGGCCCCAGCACCAGACAGCCGGGTGACATAGGCGCCATCGACGTGGAATGCGGTGGTCGGGTCGGCCTCGTTGCGGATGTCGGTACCGGACACGCCGCGGATTGTGATGAACACCGAATCGCGCTGGGTTTCGCTGGACACGTTGACGTTGGGCGCCAGCGAGCCGAGCGCCGAGGTGTCGGTCGCGCCGCGTCGGGACAGTTCATCGCCGCTGATCGCACTGACCGAGAGCGGCACCTTGGCCAGGTCTTCTTCGCGCTTCTGCGCACTGACCGTAATGCTGTCCAGCTGTGTGGCCCGGATTTCATCGGGCGTTTCGGTACCGGCGGCCTCCTGCGCGCCGGCTGCCGTCCAGGCGACCGCCATCAGCGGCGCCATCAACAGTTTTTCTCGAATCGTGAACATTGGAGGCCCTCCCCGGCTAAAGTGGAACCCGCCGTCCGATCGGACGTTGCGGTTGCGCAGTGTTATCACAAAGAACTTTCATATTCAAGTTTAGCGGAGGGGTGATGTCGACCAAGCAAGTTGAACGAGAGCGCGACACGGAGGCACAGACGAGCGAGCTGGCAGCCGCCGCCCCGATGGACCTTCACGCGCATCTGCCGTATCGGCTGGCGCATCTGTCGAACCTGATCCGTCGCGCCACGACCGACCGCTACGTGCGCGGCATGAAAATCTCGGCGCGTGAATGGCGGGTGCTGGGCATGCTCGGGCTGAAGGGCGCGCTGACGCCCACCCAGCTCGCCGAGCTGACCGCCATGGACCGCGCTACCATTACCCGGGCCGGCGATCGGCTGGAGAAACTGGGCTATTGCCGGCGAATCCCCAACGAGCAGGACAATCGCAGCCTGCTGATGACGCTGTCGCCGGACGGCGAGCGCCAGTGCGCGGCGATCATTCCGAAAATGGCCCGCTCGGGCGAGCGCTGCCGCTCGGTGTTCAGCGCCGGAGAGCAGGCCCTGCTGATCGAACTGCTGGATCGGCTCCAGTCCGCGCTCAACGACGGGCTGCTGTCGGACTGAGCGCATTGGGTCGCTGTTTTACTTGAATCTGCAAAATGTCGTAAAGTGAATGGGTCTACTGAATCCTGGAGCATTGGTCATGGCACTGGTCACCCCGCTTGAGAAAGGCACCTCGCCGGAAATCGACGCACTGGCGGCTTTCTTCGACGAGACGCTTGGGTTCACGCCCAACAGTGTGCTGACCATGCAGCGCCGACCGGAGATCGCCACGGCCTTCATCGCGCTGAACAAGGCGGTGATGCTCAATGCCGGGCGGGTCACCGCCGAGCAGAAGCGCCTGATCGGCTACCTGGCCAGCCTGTCTTCAGGCTGTCGCTACTGTCAGGCGCATACCGCGCTGGCGGCCAAGCGCTACGGTGCCAGCGACGAGCGCCTGCACGCCATCTGGCAGTATCGCGACAGCCCGTTGTTCACCGACGCCGAGCGCGCGGCATTCGATTTTGCCGTCGCTGCCAGTTCGGTGCCGAACGCAGTCGACGACGCCATCGCCGAAGCGCTGCACGCGCACTGGACCGATGAGGAGATCGTCGAGATTCTCGGCGTCATTTCGCTGTTTGGCTTCCTCAACCGCTGGAACGACAGCATGGGCACCTCGCTGGAATCCGGCGCCAGCACGCTGGCCAGCGAGCACCTGGCCGACACCGGCTGGGAGCCCGGCAAGCACGGTTGATCCACGGCGCCGACCGCGTCAATCGCGCGATTCAGTCGCCGCGCGGCGCGGAATCCCCGACTGCCGAACGCATGCTTTAGGGGCGCGCGCCTTCCGAGCGCGCGGCGCGTTCAGCGGTTTCGATCCGCTCCTGTATTGCCGGGTGGGTCGAGAAGTATCTGAACGCACTCGACGAGTCGTCTTCAGGCTGCCCAGCCTGCATGGCGCGCAATGCATCGGCGAATGCCTGGGGCGAGATGCCGTTGCGGTGCAGCAGGTCGAAGGCGAAGGCATCCGCGTCGCGCTCGAACTGTCGCGAATAGCCGCTCTCGACCAGCGTCATGGCGGCGGTGGCCACCGAGGCGACGGATGAAACGTCGCCGGTGACGAAGCCGATTACCACCAGCAGGGCGGTGTTCTGCAGCGCGAGGCGCATGCCGTGCCGTTGCTCGTGGTGTCCGGCCTCGTGGGCGAGTACCGCGATCAGCCAGTCGTCGTTTTCGGCGCGTTCGACCAGGGCGTCGGTCATCACGATGCGGCCATCGGGCAGGGCCAGTGCATTCGCGCCCAGGTGGCCGCCGTCGCGGAATTCCAGCCGATAATCGGCCGCTCGCGGCAGGTCGGCCACCAGTTCGGCAAACGCAGCGCGCAGCTGCTGCTGGCGCGCGGCGGGCAGCTTCGATGGGCCAAATGCAGCTCGTTCCAGCAGCGACATCACTTGCGAAGCAGCCGCCTGTTCGGCCATCCGAGGCAGGCGCTCGGCCACCGACTCGGCCATCGCCGGCACTGCCCATCGGTGCAGGCCGAACAGCAAGGCCACGAACATCACTGCCGCCAGCGCCACCATCGACCAGCGCCGCTCCAGCCGGTGCGCCAACGCCTCGACCCGGCTGCCGTTGGGAAACCAGCGCTCCAGTTCGGGGGTATCGGCCAGCCGCAGCCGGCCGCCATCGGCCAGACGGATGATCCGCTCGGTGCGTCCCAGTCGGGGCTGGAGCTGTGCCGACGCCAGCGAAACCGCCCGAGATTCGCCGTCTTCGGCATCGATGTGCAGCTGATCGACCCAGACGTGCAGCAGTACCGGGCGGCTGCGGCTGGTCTTGCCGTCGTGCCAGATCGCGGGAATCTGTTCGCTCACAGCCCGGCGTCGAATTCGAAGTCGAACGCGTCGCCGATTTCGGCGCCCGTCGCGCTTTGCTCCGCGCCGGCCTCGGCGACGAAGACATCGAGCGATCCGGACGCCAGAAATGCCAGCCGGCTGGCCCGGTAACGGGCCGCGCGAACCACCGCCCAGGGAATCAGCAGGCCCAGGCTGACGATGATCGCCAGGGTATTGCTGAAGTAGATCCAGGCCAGGTCGCGGGCTTGAAGGTTGGACTCGAAGCGATGCCCATCCAGGGCCAGACTGGTCCAGAACAGATTGGCCAGCCGCACCGCGATGTACACGAAGCCGATCAGATAACCGGCGTAGATCAGCGTCATTCCCAGCACGGTTCCGATCGTCCCCACCTGCGGCGAAATCGCTCTGGCGCCCATCACGATCGCGCCGCCGATGACTGCGCCGATGATGATGCCTGCGCCGGCGATATAGATGGCGTAATACTGGCCACCGTTGCGGGTGAACTCGAAGCGCTTGCCGCCGAACCGGTGCCCGGTCGCGACATATTCGTGCTGGAGCCCCTTGATCCACGGGTAGGCCAGGCCCAGGCTGGGAATGATCAGCAACGGCAGGCCGAGAAAGCGCGAAACCGCCTGCCCCAGGGTGCCGGTGAACCGGAAGCGCAGCCCGCGCCAGCTGGAATAGCGGGCCCGAAAGCGCAGCGCGCTGTACACCAGCCACGGCGTCAGCAAGGTGATCAGGACCAGCAACGCCAGGCTCCACATCGGGGCAAACTGGTTGAGCAGCAGATAGCTGCCCAGCAGGCCGATGGCGATCAGCCGACCCTTGAGGATCTGCAACGGCTCGGCCAGGTATTCGAACGGCTCGCCGTCGAGCCGGGTGTTGGCGTAAAAGTAGCGCCGCGTGCGCACCGTGGCCCACGCCGAATAGATGCCCAGCGTCACCACGCTGAGCATCACATTGACGATCCAGATGCGGAAGTACTCGCCCGCGTTGGCGCTGAATTCGATCGGGTGACGGGTCAGCGTCGGGACCGCAACGGACACTGCCGATTGCGCGGATCGATCGTGAGAAGCAATAGCCATATCCATCATCGAAGCACTCCTGATTGCCTGGCAAACGCCTGCTCGGAAGCCGGGCCCGGATCGAACGTCCGAGACGCCTGCTTCACCTATGAGCCGGTTCGAATGCGTGGCCGATGCTTCGATCGGATCCGACCAACTTTCCTGCGGCGACACAGATTGCCGTCGCGCGCAGCGCATATTAGCCGCACCGCGCGCCGAAATGCCAGAGTCCGGCGCAGCAATCCGGCGCGCCGGCGCAGTAGCCCCTGCCCGAACCACCACAACTGACCCGGCAAGAATCATCGATCGCGAAAGCCCTTGCAGCCGGCGGTCCCGGCTTACGGCCTGTGGCCTTTGCCGGGCTGCTTGCCGGGCCGTTGCATGGCTCGGCAGGCCAGCGATCGGTCTGCTATCGTTTTGCGCTCGACCACGGATGTCCCATGAGCGAACTCGACGATCTGTGCGCCCTGGTGCGCGCCAACACCGCCCTGATTGTCATCGAAACCCCGGACGAGGCGCGGGTGGTCGACCTGTTTCGTCACGCCCTGATGCACATCTGGCGGCCGCTGTTCCGCTGGTCGATCACCGAGGGAATGCGTCGGATCGACATGGACAGCGAGCACGACGAGGACATCGCGCCCGACTCCAGCGCGGTGCTGCGGGCAATCAAGGACGCCGATCAGCGCGGCATCTACCTGCTGATGGATTTTCATCCCTACCTCGGCTACGCCAGTCATCAGCGGATGATTCGCGATATCGCCCAACGCCGCGAAAGCCAGCCGCATGTGCTGGTGCTGGTCGGCGTCAAGGTGGAGCTGCCGCCGGAGATGGAGGCAGGCGCGGTGCGCTTTCAGCCGCGACTGCCCGACGAGCCGGCGCTGCGCAAAATGGTGCGCGAGGAGATGGCGGCCTATGCCCGCGAGCACGGCGGCCGTCGGGTGGAAGTCGACGCGCTGGCCAAGGATGCCCTGCTGCGCAACCTGCGCGGGCTGAGCCTGGCCGAGGCGCGGCGCATCGCCCGGCACCTGATTTTCGACGACGGCCTGATTGCCGCGCACGATCTGCCCAAGCTGGCCAAGCTGAAGTTCGAGCTGCTAAACCGTAGCGGGCACCTGCATTTCGAATACGACACGGCGCGCTTCGCCGATGTCGCCGGCGTGTCGCGGCTGAAGCGCTGGATCGAGCAGCGGCGCTCGGTGTTCATCGAAGACGCCGCCCCGGCCGGTCTCGACCCTCCCAAGGGCGTGCTGCTGCTGGGCGTGCAGGGCTGCGGAAAATCGCTGGCCGCCAAGGCGGTGGCCGGCGGTTTCGGCGTGCCGCTGGTGCGGCTGGATTTTGGCACCCTGTACAACAAATACCACGGCGAAACCGAAAAGAACCTGCGCGATGCGCTGGCCTCGACCGAGCAACTGGCACCCTGCGTGCTGTGGATGGACGAGCTGGAAAAGGGCCTGGCGTCGAGCGGAGAATCCGACGGCGGCATCTCGCGCCGGGTGCTGGGGTATCTGCTGACCTGGATGGCCGAGCGCACGGCGCGGGTGTTCATGGTGGCCACCGCCAACCAGGTCGATCAACTGCCGCCAGAATTGCTGCGCAAGGGCCGCTTCGACGAAATATTCTTCGTCGACCTGCCCAGGCCCGAGGCGCGCGAAGCGATCTTCCGGATTCATCTGAACAAGCGCGGCATCGCGCCTGCGGGCTTCGTGCTGTCCGAGCTGGCGGCCGCCTCGGAGGGGTTTTCCGGTGCCGAGATCGAGCAGGCTATCGTGGCGGCGCTGTATGCCGCGCACGCCGCACAGGCACCGCTCGATCAGCCGATGCTGCTGGAGGAACTGGCCGGCTCGCGACCGCTGTCGGTGATGATGGCCGAGAAGGTTGCCGCCCTGCGCGACTGGGCCAGCACCCGGACAGTGCCGGCCGACTGAGCCGCGCCGACGAGGACAGCGCAGGCCCGCGCGACCGGCCCGGCATCGCTCAGCTCAGCCCGGCCAGTTGGCCGGCGGCTCGACTGCGACGCCATTCTCGCGCAGCAGCTCGCGCATGGCGTTGAGCTCGCCGCGTTGAAACCACAGCCGGATATGCGCCGGGCCGGCGCCAGTCAGGAAGTCGGGACTGCTCATGATCGGCAAGGCCCGCTGCTGAAGCCATTTCAGCCGACGCTGCTCGGCCTGCCAGCGGTGGTGTTCGGGCAGGCCGTCGGTCAATTTCAACAGCGCGGAAACCGCCGTAGAGGCGTCGCTCATCGACACGCTCTCGCCGCCGAACATGCGGCTGAACACGGCCATGCAGTCGGTCCGCAGCGCGCGGTCATCGACCGGCGTGCCGCCCGGCAGGCAGAGTGTCATCAGCGGCGCGTAACCCGGTGAGCTGAGCGCCACCGTGTAGCCCAGTGCCACCGCCTCACCGGTCATCGCAGGGCCGCTGGTCTTCGGCCACGACAGTCCGCCGAAGAAATCCAGAAACAGCCGACCGACCTGGTTGTCGTAGGTTTCGAAGCGGTTCGAACGCGCCGCTTCGGTCAGCATGGCGCCGGCGACCAGATCCTGGCCCTGCGCCAGGATGGTTTCCAGCCACAGCAACTTCACGTAGCCATTGGCCGGGTCCAGGCGCAACAGCCGCTGTCGGCCGGCCAGCTGATCGCAGCCGGCTTCGACCTGGGCCTGCGGGCAGCCGGCCTGCGCCCAGGCGATCAGTGGGTCGTCGGGCGCCAGTTCGGCGGCGCGGGCCAACAGCCGCACCGGCTCGGCGTTCGGATCGAACGACGACGTTTCCCCGCTCCCGTCCTCACCTTCGCTCGCCTGCTCGCCCTCGGGCACGGTCACCGGGTAAAGCAGCGCGGCCAGCAGCAGCTCGCGCGGGTTGTCGCTGTCCAGCAGGGCGCGCACCGCATCGCGCTGCACCTGGCGGACCTGCTGCTTCCACTCCTGTTCTGTGGTCTGGGCCGACGCTGCCGGCGACTGCGCCAGCACGGCGATCAGCGCGATCAGCGCGATCAGGATCGGGGCGGTGCGATTCACGTTGCGCTCCAAAATTCGATGCTCGGGTCGCGATGCTATCACCGCTGGCGTTAACCGTCGCCGGATGGCGCGCGCGAGCTGCCATCATCGACCGCTCCCGGGGGCGGTTCAGCTGGGTGGCGCTTGCAGCCTATCCGGCCAAAACCGAATGGGACAACACCCAGGCCCATAGCGGCACTGTGAGCAGGGATACCGCGATGCCGTAGCCGATCATCGCCGAGGCTAGGGCCGGCGCCAGACGGTGGGCGATGACCAGGGCGGCGGCGGTGATCATCGGCGGCATGGCCGACTCCAGTACAGCAGCCCGGGTCATCAGATCGGGCAGACCCATGGCGATCGCCAGACCCCAGGCCAGCGCCGGCATCAGCACCAGCTTGAGCGAAAGCCCGGCCACCAGCGGCTGCAACTCGGCGCGCGCCAGGCGAAGGCGCAGGGTGACGCCGATGGCCAGCATGGCCAATAGCGGCAGCGCATCGGCCAGCTTCTGCAAACCGTTGGCGATGAATTCCGGTGGATCAGCCGGCATCACCGTGAATGCCAGCAGCATCGCCAGGAACGGCGGGAAGCGCAGCACCCGGCCAGCGATCTCGCGCGCGCTCGGTGTGTGTTCGCCGCTGTAGCGCGCCAGCACGTAAAGGCCGTAGCTGCTGATGATCAGAAAACTGCCGAACTGATCGTAGACCACGGCGTAAGGCAGCGCGGCATCGCCCAGCAGGGCGCGGATCAACGGATAACCGATGAACGAGGTATTGCCGAGCAGCACCAGCACCAACAGCGCCGCCACCTGATCGCGCCGCCACGCCAGCCGCCGGCCCAGCCAGACGATCAGCGGCACCACCGGCACCAGCAACAGCCACGGCACTGCGATCACCCCGAGCAGCGCCGGCTCCAGCGTCAACTGCGGCGCATAGCGCAGCACCGCCGCCGGCAGGCAGACATACAGCACCACCTTGTTCAGCGCCTCGGCACCGGCCGCGTCCAGCATCCCCGACCGGCCCAGCACCATGCCGATGCCAAGCATCACGATGATCAGAGCGAAAGCGTCGAAGGCCATTTTAGAGCCGGGAATGGGGAATCGGGAATCGGGAATCGCTGGAGCGACACCATCCCCACAACGGCCCTCCCCTTGGGTGGGAGGGGGCAAAACCTCGGGATATCAAACGCCCGGTTTCAGCTCTTTCGATTCCCGATTCCCGATTCCCGATTCCCGGCCTCATCAATACCCCGCCGCCTGTCCGTCCTTTCGGCTTTCCGAGGCGCCGTAGTAGACGCGGCTTTCCGGGTCGCGGGCTATCGCCTGGTAGCCGCCGAATATGCCGATGGTTTCCTGCACGCGGTGGCCCATGCGGGTGAGTTCGCGTCGGGTGGTCGGGTCGAAGCCGGATTCCAGGTTGAGCACGCCGCCGTCGATCATTTCGGTGAGCTGGCCGGCCGGGTCGGTCGAGCCGTCGTGGTGGATGCGCGGCGCGTCGCCGGCTTCCTGCAGGTTCATGCCGAAATCGACCAGATTCATCACGATCTGGGCGTGGCCCTGCGGCTGCATGGCACCGCCCATCAGGCCGAAACTGACCCAGGGCTTGCCGTCCCGGGTGATGAACGCCGGGATGATGGTGTGGAACGGGCGCTTGGCCGGCTCGAAGCTGTTCGGGTGGCCCTCCTTGAGCACGAACTGCTCACCGCGATCCTGCAGGATGAACCCCAGCCCCGGCGGCGTCATGCCCGACCCCATGCCGCGATAGTTCGACTGGATCAGGCTGACCATCATGCCGTCCTCGTCGGCCACAGTGAGGTAGATGGTGTCGCCCTGATTGAGCGCGCCGCCGGCATCCACCGCGCGTGCGGCACGCGCCGGATCGATCAGCGCCCGGCGCTCGGTGGCGTAGTCCTTGGACAGCAGCCGCTCCACCGGCGCCGGGTGGAAGGCCGGATCGGCGTACCAGCGCGCCCGGTCGGCGAACGCCAGCTTCTTGGCTTCGACGAACAGATGCACGTGCTCGGGGCTGCCGAAGGCGATCTCCGAGAAATCGAAGCCCTCGAGAATGTTGAGAATCTGCAGCGCGGCGATGCCCTGCCCGTTGGGTGGCAGCTCCCATACATCCACGCCGCGATAGTTCACGCTGACCGGCTCGACCCACTCGCCGCGATGCGCAGCCAAATCCTGGTAGCTGAGAAATCCGCCGTTGGCCTGGATGTAGTCGCCGATGACGCGCGCGATATCGCCCTTGTAGAACGCATCCCGCCCGCCCTTGGCGATCTTTTCCAGCGTGTTGGCCAGGTTCGGGTTCTTCCATATCTCGCCCTTGCCCGGCGCCCGGCGGTCGATGGTGAACTGCTCGCTGAAGCCCGGCCACTTCGACAGCAGCGGCACGCTGCGCGCCCAGTAATAGGCGATCACCTCGGGCACCGGATGGCCCTGACGGGCGTAGCGGATGGCCGGCGCCAGGTTGTCGGCCATCTTGCGTTTGCCGAACCGGTCGTGCAGCGCGAACCAGCCGTCGACTGCGCCCGGCACCGTGACCGGCAGCGGCCCGTGCGAAGGCACCTCGGTGTAGCCGTTGTCCTGGAACCACTTCAGGCTGAGCGCGGCCGGCGAGCGGCCCGAGCCGTTGTAGCCGTGCAGCTTGCCGGTTTTCGGATCCCACACGATGGCGAACAGGTCGCCGCCGATGCCGTTGCCGGTCGGCTCCATGAGGCCGATGGCGGCATTGGCGGCGATCGCCGCGTCGACCGCGCTGCCGCCGTCTTTCATCACATCCAGCGCAATCTGGGTGACCAACGGGTGCGAGGTGGCGGCCATCGCCTTGGGCGCGATGACCTCGGAGCGCGTGGTGAACGAATGCCCGGTGATCCGGTCGCCGCTCCAGGCCGGCCCGGAGGCCAGGCACAGGGTTGAAGCCGCCGCAACGGCAAGCGTTCGAATCGGGTTCATGGCATCGGCCTCTGGGTCGTGTGGGCGATCGGGACTCATGGCGAAAGGGTACACCCCGCGCGCGGTGCGTCTCAGCCGTCGACCGGCGGCAGACCGAAAAACCGCTCGGTGTTGGCGGTGACGCAGGCAGCGGTCAGCTCCGGCGACTCGCCGCGATCGCGCGCCAACTCCTCCACGATGTGCAGCAGAAACGCCGGCTCGTTGCGACGGTGCGCGGGCTTGGGTTTCAGCGTGCGCGGCAGCAGGTAGGGTGCGTCGGTCTCCACCATCAGGCGATCGGCCGGGATGTGCCGGACCAGCTCGCGTAGATGCGCGCCCCGCCGCTCATCGCACAGCCAGCCGGTGATGCCGATGTACCAGTCGCGATCGAGGCATTCGAACAGCTCGCGCCGCTCGCCGGTGAAGCAGTGCACCACCGCCGGGCCAAGCCGGCCTTCGAACCCGGCCATCATCGCGACGAAATCGTCGTGGGCATCGCGCTGGTGCAGAAACAGCGGCTTGCCGGTGTCGGCGGCGATCTGCAACTGGCGCTCGAACGCCCGCCGCTGCGCCGGGCGCGGCGAAAAATCGCGGAAGTAATCCAGCCCGCACTCGCCGACCGCCACCAGCTCGGGCGAGCAATGCAGCTCGCGCAGTTCGCGGTCGTAGTCGTCGGTGTATTCGGCCGCGTGGTGCGGATGCACGCCCGCCGTCGCCCACAGCAGGCCGGGATGCGCGTGCGCCAGGGCCAGCGCCTTCGGGTTGTGATCCCGGCTGGCGCCGGTGACGATCATCCGGCTCACGCCGGCCGCGCGCGCGCGTTCGAGCACGGTATCGCGGTCGTGATCGAAGCTGTCGTGGGTGAGGTTGGCGCCGATGTCGATGAGGGGCATGGGGTTGGGGTGGGAGTCGGGAATGGAGAATGGAGAATGGAGAATGGAGAATGGAGAATGGGGAATGGGGAATGGGGAATGGGGAATGGGGAATGGGGAAGCGGGAAGCGGGGACCGCGATTGTAGGGGGCGGCACGGTGGATGGCACGTCGGGGCTGTTGGTGGGGAAAGACTGACGCAAACGGAGGTCGGATCGGATGCCTGGTGCGCGACAGCCGTGGTCCGGCATCGGAGGTCGGGTTGTTGTCGATCACCGCCGGCCGGCGCGTGCACGTCAGCGCTTATGCTGTCGCGGTGAGAACCGACGAATTCCCGATCGCGCCGCTGTTGCCGGACATTCTGGCCGCGCTGGCGGGGCAGTCGCGACTGGTGCTGGAGGCGCCGCCCGGTGCCGGCAAGACGACGCAGGTGCCGCCAGCGTTGTTGGATGCGCCGTGGCTGGCCGGTGGCAGGGTCGTGATGCTGGAACCGCGACGCGTCGCGGCGCGCGCGGCGGCGGGTTTCATGGCCGCGCAGCGCGGCGAGGCGGTCGGTCAAACCGTCGGCTACCGCTTCCGTTTCGAGAGCAAGGTGTCGGCGGCCACCCGGATCGAGGTGGTCACCGAAGGCATTCTCACCCGGATGATTCAGGACGACCCGAGCCTTGATGGCGTTGGCGCGTTGCTGTTCGACGAATTTCACGAGCGCCACCTGTCGGCCGATCTGGGCCTGGCATTGGCGCTGGATGTGCAGGCGCAGCTGCGGCCGGATCTGCGCATCGTGGTGATGTCGGCCACGCTGGACGGCGAGCGGCTGGCCCGCTTTCTGGACGCGCCCCGGCTGAGCGCCGAAGGCCGCGCCTATCCGGTGACGGTGGGCCACTTCGCCAGCGGCCGCGATGAGCCGGCGATGGCGCAGCTGCGGCGCTGTGTCGAGCACTGCTTGACGACGCATCCAGGCGATCTGCTGGTGTTTCTGCCCGGCCAGCGCGAAATCGCCCATGCCGAACGCGCGCTCTCGGCCGCCCTGGCCCAGCTCACGGTGGCCGGGTCGGCGGCCAGCGAAGCGGTCCGAATCCTGCCGCTGCACGGCGAATTGCCGGTTGCCGCGCAGTCGGCCGCCCTGCAACCCGACCCCGACGGCCGGCGCCGGGTGGTGCTGGCCACCAATGTTGCCGAATCCAGCGTCACCCTGCCCGGCGTGCGCGTGGTGATCGAATCCGGACTGGCGCGCGAGCCGCGTTACGACCCGAATTCGGGTTTTTCCCGGCTGGAAACGGTGGCCATTTCCCAGGCCTCGGCCGATCAGCGCGCGGGACGCGCCGGCCGGGTGGCCGAAGGCTGGTGTTACCGGCTGTGGCCGCAGTCGCAGCGCCTGGAGCCGGCCCGCCGGCCGGAGATCGCCCAGGTCGAGTTGTCCGCGCTGGCGCTGGAGCTGGCCGGCTGGGGCAGTGAGGCGCTGCGTTTCCCCGACCCGCCGCCACCCGGCGCGCTGGCCGCCGGGCGCGACCTGCTGACCCGGCTGGGCGCGCTCGATCAGGGCCGACCGACCGCGCTGGGCCGGCGCATGCTGGCGCTGGGCAGTCATCCCCGGCTGGCCGCCATGCTGCTGGCGGTGGATGAACCGGAGCGTGCATTGGCCTGCGACCTGGCCGCACTGATCGAGGCGCGCGACCCGTTACGCGATAGAAGCGATGATTTGGCCGCGCGATGGCGGGCGTTAGCGGCATTTCGCGGCAACAAGGCGCCGCCGACCGCGCGCGGCGCGCTGGCCGCCATCGACCAGGCCGCGCGCCAGTGGCGGCGTCGGCTGCGCTGTGCCGACACGCCGCCGGCCTCGGTGCCAGCGCATGCCGTCGGCGATCTGCTGGCCCACGCCTTTCCCGATCGCATCGGTCACCAGCATCCCGGCGAGCCGCTGCGCTATGCGCTGGCCAACGGCCGCACGCTGCGCCTGTTCGATGACAGCGCGCTGTACGGCGAGCCGTGGCTCGTTGCCACCGAGCTGCGCTTCGAGGCCGGCGATGCCCGGCTGACGCGCGGCGCGCCGGTCGATGAGGCCCGCCTGCGGCGCGACTTTTCCGCGCATTTCGTGGAGTCGGATAGCGTGCGTTGGGACGCCGATGCCTGCGCATTGATCGCCCGTCGCGAGCGCCGGTTCGATGCCATCGTGCTGGACAGTCGCCCGACCGGCCGGCCCGACCCGGCCCTGGCCGCCGAAGCGCTGTGCCGCGCCGTCGCCGAGCGCGGTCTGGACGCGCTGCCGTTCACCCCGGCCCTGGCGCAGTGGCGCGAGCGGGTGCGCTGCCTGCGCGACTGGCTGCCCGAGCTCGCCCTGCCCGATCTTGCCGATGAAACCCTGCTGGCCACCCTCGACGACTGGCTGAAACCGGCGCTGTCCGGCAAGCACCGGCTCAATGCGCTGAGCGAAATCGAACTGGCCGAAGCCCTGCAATCCGGCATCGACTGGGCCGTGCGTCGCCGCATCGACGCGCTCGCCCCGCGCCGGATCGAAGTGCCGTCCGGCCGCGCTCACGCCATCCTCTACCAGCACGGTGCCGCGCCGGTGCTGGCGGTCAAGTTACAGGAGGTATTCGGCCTGGCCGAAACCCCGCGCATCGCCGAAGGCCGGGTACCCCTGCAACTGCACCTGCTGTCACCCGCCGGTCGCCCCCTGGCAGTGACCCAGGACCTGTCCAGCTTCTGGCAGAACGTCTACCCCGACGTCCGCAAAGAGGGCAAGGGCCGCTACCCCAAACACCCCTGGCCCGAAGACCCGTGGTCGGCCACCGCCACCCACCGCGCCAAGCCGCGCAGCCGCGCGTAGCCAGGCTTGAGCGTAGCGAAGGCCGGGACCGCCGCAAGCCGGCCACCACGCCACCCCGGCATACGGCCTTCGGCCTATGCAGGCTACGCCAGCCGACCGCGAAGCCCAGCCGGGGCGTGAAAATCCGACGGCCCGCGTAGCCTTGCTTGAGCACAGCGAAAGCCGGGACCGCCGCAAGCCGGCCACCGCGCCACCCCGGCATACGGCCTTCGGCCTATGCGAGGCTACGCAAGCTGACGCGAAGCCCCAGCCGGGGCGTGAAAATCCGGCTGCCCGGGTGGCCTGGCTTGAGCGCAGCGAAAGCCGGGGCGCGTTGCTGTCGGATGGTCAGGCGTCGGCGTCCCGCTTGGCGAGCCAGGCGCGCATGCGCAGTTCCAGCACGTCCAGCGGCAGGGCACCGGCGCCCAATAGGTGATCGTGGAAGGCGCGGATGTCGAACCGGTCGCCGAGGGTGGTTTCGGCTTCGCTGCGCAATTCGCTGATCTTCAGCTGACCGATCTTGTAGGCCAGGGCCTGGCCGGGGTTGCCGATATAGCGGTCGATCTCGTTGGTGATGTCGAGTTCGGACTTGGGTGCGTTGGCCATGAAGAAATCGATCGCCTGCTGCCGGGTCCAGCCCTTGGCGTGCAGCCCGGTATCGACCACCAGACGCACCGCGCGCCACATGTCGTAGGTTTGCTGGCCCATCCGGTCGTAGGGATCGCCATACAGGCCCATGTCGTAACCCAGGCGCTCGGCGTACAGGCCCCAGCCTTCCGAAAACGCAGTGAACCGGGCGAACCGGCGGAACATCGGCTGGGCCGGCATTTCCTGCGCCAGGGCAATCTGGAAGTGGTGTCCGGGTACGCCTTCGTGCAGCGAGAGCGGCATCATTTCCCAGATCGGCCGGGTTTCGGGCTGGTACAGATTGACGAAGTACTGGCCGGCCCGGCGACTGTCGGCGGCCGGCGGCTGGTAGTAGGCGGTGGTGGTGTCCGGGGCCAGTTCGGACGGGATCGGCGTCACTCCGTAGGGCATGCGCGGCAGGTGGCCGAACACCGCGACCAGCTCCGGGTCGATGCGCTTGGAAATCGCCCGGTAGCCGGTCAGCAAGGCCTCGGATGTGCTGTGGTAGAACTGCGGCGCGGTGCGCAGATGCGTGAAGAAGGCAGCAAGATCACCGTCGAAGCCTACTTCATCGCGGATTTTCAGCATTTCGGCGCGGATCCGTTCGACTTCGGCCAGGCCGATGGCGTGAATCTCGTCGGCGCTGAGCGCGGTGGTGGTGAAGCTGCGCGCCAGGTAGTCGTACCAGTCGCGGCCATTGGGCAGGTCGCTGGCCGCCACCGATGCCCGGCTGGCGGGCAGGTATTCGTCGTTGAAAAACGCCTCGAAGCGGGCCAGGGCCGGCAGGACGCTGTCGGTCACTGCCTGTTTCGCCTCGGCCTGAAGGGCGGCGTGGGTGGCCGGCGGGAGGCTGTCGGGCAGGTTGAGAAACGGCTCGTAGAAGCGACTCTGTTCCGGATCCTCGACCCGCTGCGCGGCAATCTGCGCCGGCAGGCGCTCCATGATCGCCCGGGCCGGCATCCAGCCCGAGGCCATGCCTTCGCGCATCAGCGCCATGGTCTGATCGAGATAGCCGGCGTAGCCGCGCAGCCGGGCGAGCCAGTCGCGGTAGTCCTTCTCGGAGGCGAAGCGCAGCGACTGGAGCACGTTGACCGCCAGCAGATGGGCGCCGCCGCGCTGGGAGACCGGCATCCGCTCGGCAGGAAACGCGAAGCCTTCGATATCGCGTTCCAGCAGGCGCCGGTAGATGTCGTAGTTGAGCTGGTCGGGCTCGCCAAGCGCATTGCGGTCGATCGCATCGAGCGCTGCCAGAGAGGCCCGCACGGCGGCCTGCTCGGCGGTACGCGCCTGGGGCGAGAGATCAGGCAGGCGGTCGTTGTAGCGCGGATCGCCGAGGAAACTGGCCATCAGCGGATTGGCCTCCAGGCGACGCTGCCAGTCGGTTTCGAACAGCGCGTGGAGCGCTTCGGCGCCGGACGGGGCATCGGCCCGGGTCGGCAGCGGCAGGGCGGCACACAGGCCGATGAGGCAGAGCAGCAGGATGCGCGTCATCTCGATCTCCGTTCGAACGATAGGGTGAGTGTCGCCCAGCCGGGCCGGATTGAACACCTTGCCCGGTCTGCCGATCACTCGGGCTTTTCACTCCGGCTTTCGTCCCAGCCGCAGCGCCAGTGGCCAGCGCACACGGCGCAGCTGTCGGTCATCGCCCCAGGCCTCGGCCATCTGCGGCGCGGCTTCGTCCACCGCGTCGCGGCCGGTGCGCTGGAGGTGGCGCTGGCTGGCCGACCACGAGCGCAAATAGGCCAGGTACTGGCTCAGGTTCCAGTCGCAGCGCAGTTCGAAGGCGGGCAGTCCGGAAATCTCCGGGAACGGGAACGGCAGCTCGCGGAAGGTCTCGATGGCGTGCTGGCGCTCGGCCGGCCAGTCTTCGGCAAGGGTGCGGTCGTGCAGCTCGGTAAACACCCGGTCGACGCCGGCAGCGACGCGCGACCGGGCATAGTTGAACACCGCCAGCAGGCCGCCGGGACGCAGCACGCGATTGGCTTCGGCGCCGAAGCGGTGGTGATCGAACCAGTGATAGGCCTGGGCCACGGTGATCAAGTCGACGCTGGCGTCCGGCAGCGAACTCGCCTCGGCCGGTTCCACGCGGTAGTCGATGCGGGGGTCGCTGATGGCGGCGGAAATCTGCGCTGCGCTGGGATCGCTGGCGTGCACCCGGCGAAACCGCCGGGCCAGCGCGATGCTGGCCTGCCCGTTGCCGCAGCCGGCATCCCAGGCCAGCTCGTGGCGATGGCAGCGCTCGGCAAGCCAGTCGAACAACGCCTCCGGGTAACCCGGCCGGGCGGCCGCATAGCTGGCGGCGTGGCCGGAGAAGTGATCCTTGAAGCTCATCCGCTCAGTCTACCGAGCACCGGCAGATTCAGCCGACCGATGCGCGGCACACTGTCGGGATCAGCGGCCGGTCCGCGCCGCGCGTCGCGCACCGGAGCCGCGACGGCCATTCGGCTCGACCGCGAGCTCGCGCCAGTCGCCCGGCCGAAGGCCGTCCAGCCCATACGGTCCGATTCCGGTGCGGATCAGGCGCAGCGTCGGCAAACCGACCGCAGCGGTCATCCGCCGCACCTGCCGGTTGCGGCCTTCGTCGAGCACCAGTTCGATCCAGGCATCGGGCACGGTCTTTCGCTGCCGTACCGGCGGGTCCCGCGGCCACAGCCAGTCGGGTTCGGCCACCCGCTCGGCGCGCAGGGCGCGGGCCGGGCCATCGTTCAGCCGCACGCCGAGGCAAAGCCGCTCAAGCAGATCGGGTGCGGGTTCGCCTTCGATCTGCACCAGATAGGTTTTCGGCCATTTGAATGCCGGGCTGGCGATCCGCGCGATCAATCCACCGTCGTCGCTGAGCAGCAACAACCCTTCGGAATCGCGATCGAGCCGGCCCGCCGCATACACCCCCGGCGGCAGCCCGAGCGCAGCCAGCGTCGGCCGCGCCGCGCCCTCGTGCCGCTCATCGGTGAACTGGCACAGCGTGCCGTAGGGTTTGTTGCAGGCGATGAGCATCGAAGGCCGGGAGTGGGGAATCGGGAATGGGGAATCGTGGGTGCAGACCGATCCTCATTCCCGCATTCCCTCGGAGGAAAGTCTCGGTTTGCCGATTTCCGGCGTCCGACCGATTCCCGATTCCCGACACCCTATTCCCTATTCCCTGCTTCCCAGCCTCAAAACGGCTTGCGAAAACGCAGGGTCATGCGGTCGGATTCGCCGATGGCTTCGTACTTTTCGCGGTCCTTGTCGCCAAGGCGAAGGGTCGGCGGCAGGCTCCAGACGCCGGCTTCGTGGTCCTTGGTGTCGGCCGGGTTGGCGTTGATTTCGCTGGCTTCTTCCAGCACGAAACCGGCCGCTTCGGCCAACGCGATGGTCTGCGCCTGGCCGACGTAGCCGCTGCGGTCGCCGTCCGGCACATCGGCGCTGGCGCGGTGTTCGACCACGCCCAGTACGCCACCCGGCTTGAGCACATCGTAGAAGCCCTGGAACATCGCCGGCGCGGTGCCGGCCATCAGCCAGTTGTGCACGTTGCGGAAGGTCAGCACGGTGTCCACCGAGCCGGGCTCACCGAACACCGGGTTGTTCACGTCGACTTCGATCAGCGTCGGCTGACCGTAGGCTTCTTCGTTGGCGGCGAACTTGGCCCGGAGATTGGCGCCCTGCTCGGCGTAGTACGCCTGGGCGCGTTCGTTGGAGGCGCTGGCCGGGTCGATGATCGCCCCGATGTACTGGCCCTTTTCGCGCAGCAGCGGCACCAGGATTTCCGCGTACCAGCCGCCGCCGGGATAGATCTCCAGCACCGTCTGGGTGTCGGTCACGCCGAAAAAGCCGAGGGTCTCAAGCGGGTTGCGCGATGCGTCGCGGGCCACATTGTTCGGGTCGCGGAAGGCGTTGTCGACCGCTTCGCTGATTGCTGCGGTATTGGCGGCGACCGGCGGCAGCGCGGCCGCTTCGGCCGGGGCAGCGGGCTCGGCGGCGACGTCCTGTTCGGCGGCCGGCTCGGCCGGCTTGTCGGCGCCACAGCCCACCACCAGCATCATCGCGAAAACACTACTGAAAATCGGCTTGATCATGGTCTTGCTCTCCTTGAAATTCCAGCCCATGAGGCTAGCACACCGGGGCATGCGGTTTGCCGATGCTGCGCTCAGTCAAGCGCCAGCACACGCGCCGAATCGGGGTAGGGCGGAATGTCGGCATAACCGCCGGCCAGCAGCTCGGTCTGCGTGCGCTGCCACCAGCCGACATCGAAAATGTCGCCGTGGACTTCCAGCAGCAAGGCGCGCTGGGCGGCATCCAGGCCCAGAAAGCGCGGGAACTGCGCCGGAAAGACATCGTTTTCGCCAACGTGAAACCACGCTTCGTGGGCGTATTCGTCCTCTTCGTAGCGCGGCTCGGGAATGTGCCGAAACTTGCATTCGGTCACCAGGCACAGTTCGTCGTAATCGTAGAACACCGCCCGCCCGGCGCTGGAAACGCCGAAGTTCTTGAACAGAAGATCGCCGGGGAAAATGTTGCTGCGGGCCAGATCCTTGATCGCCTGCCCGTAGTCGAGAAGCGCCAGATCGGCCTTGGCCGGCGAGGCTTCACGCAGGTACAGATTGAGCGGACGCAGCCGGCGCTCGATGTAGCAATGCACGATGACCAGGTCGTCGCCGTCGGTCACCACGCTGTGCCGGCAGCCATCTTCCAGCTCCTCCAGCAGCCCGGCAGTGAACTGGCGGCGCGGAAAGCGCAGATAGCGGAACTCCTGGGCATCGACCAGCCGGCCGACGCGATCATGATGGAAGACCAGGTCGTACTTCTCGCGCACCTGCTCGCGGGCGATGTTCTTCGGAAAAGCGAACTTGTCGCGGATCAGCTTGAACACCAGCGGGTAGCTGGGCAGCGTAAAGACCGCCATCACCATGCCGCGCTCGCCATCGGCATGGACAAAGCGCTCGCCGCCCTGGCGGCCGAGGTGATGGAAAAAATCGCGGTAGCGCTCGGTCTTGCCCTGCTTGGCGCGACCAAGCACGGTGTAGAGCTCGGCCACCGGCTTGTTCGGCAGCAGGCCGCGCAGAAACACCACGGCATCGCCCACGGTCGGCAGATCGGCATGGAAATAGCTGCGCGTGTAGCCGAACAGCACCGAGACATGCGGGCGTTCGGTCAGCACGGCGTCGACCCGAAGCCCGCTATCGTCGTTGACCAGGGCGATGACGAACGGCGAGTGCCGCTCGCGGCCGAACAGTCGGCCGACCAGATAGGCGCGGCGCTCGCGAAAAAACACGGTTTGCAGAAGCTCCAGCGCCACCACCGGCGCCTCGCCCCATTCGCTGAGCCGTTCGCGCAGGGCGACGGCCATGCTGTCTGCGCAGGCCGCCGGATCGGCGTAGGGCACGGCAAACGGGTAGTCGGAAAGCACGCGCTGAAACAGCAGCGCGAGATCGTCGCCGGCAACGTAGCTGTGCCGGGCCACCGGGTGGGTGATGCGGTCGGTCGGCTCGATATCGAGCGCGACGAATTCGATCGACGGATCGACGCCACGGGTCTTGAAGAAGCGCCGGGTGAGGGTGTTGAAAAACGTCTTGTTGAGTTCGGCGTCCAGCTTGTTGGCGATCAGCCGGGCGTATTCGGTGCGCACCCGGGTCCACAGCGCATGCGAAAAAATCCGCCCGCCGAGCCGGTGCTCCAGACGATCGAAGGTTTCCGAGACGCATTTGTCGTAGAGCTCGATGCGGGTGACCGCATCCTGACGGGCGGCGGCCCAGTCGCGACGCTCGAAACGCCGTCGCGCCCGACGGGTGATGTCGGCGAACCGGGCGTCGTAGTCGGCAAAGGCATCAACCAGCAGCTCGGCGGCCTGGCGGGCGACGGGATCGGCGGCAGCGGTCTGGCGTGGACTGGACATGCCCGGAGTCTACGGCGACGGCGCGCGCCGGGATAGCGTCAAAGCGACGGACCTGACGATGTGCCCTGTCGAGCGCGCACCGGCGGGAGAGTCGTGAACCGGCGACGCTCCGATAGGCGACGCGGTGCAGCCCCCGGTTGGCGTCAGAGCCCGCCGCGAATACCGATCTGCCGGGCCAGATCACCCATCCCGGTCGCGGGCATGGCCCGCTCCTACACCGCCCCGCACCCAGCGCCTCACGTCCGGCCACCCACCACCCAGTAGGAGCGGGCCATGCCCG
>JAXMJH010000129.1:0-11267 GCA_034376725.1 Lysobacteraceae bacterium
AACGCGCCGCTCCAGTTCTTTTCGTTGCTCTTGGGTGAGTGTGATCGCAGCAGCCGGTTTCATCATTCGCTCCAAGGGACAGACACGAATATGACCGTGGCAACACCTAATAGTTCACGTATTTCGCAAGCACTACACTAGAATGTGGCACGCCCAACAGGCTTGCACCGATGCCCAGTCTGCTCTCGCCCTATGTTCTGCCGATCATGCTTCTGGTCGGCTCCAATCTGTTCATGACCTTCGCCTGGTACGGCCATCTGAAGCACAAGCAGGCGGCGCTCGGCACGGTGATTCTGATCAGTTGGGGCATCGCGCTGTTCGAATATGCATTGCAGGTTCCGGCCAATCGGATCGGCCATGCGGTCTACAGCGCGGCGCAGCTCAAGACCATCCAGGAAGTGATCACCCTGGCGATGTTCGTCGGCTTTTCGGTCTGGTATCTGGGCGAACCGATCCGCTGGAACCACCTTGCCGGCTTCGCCCTGATCACGGCCGGGGCCTGGCTGGTATTCCTCAAGTGATCCCGTGTAGCGGGCTTGATCGTGATCAAGGGATTCTGCCCGGCCATGCCTAGACTCGAACACATGAACGCCCCATGTGAAGCGAGTCTCGCGCAGTCCGACCCTGCGCTGGCGCGGCGCGTGATTGCGCTGCTCGATCTCACCGAACTGGACGACTCGGCCGATGCCGCGCGAATCCAGGCGGTGTGCCGCGCCGCCCGGAGCGAACACGGGCCGGTTGCCGCAGTCTGTATTCCGCCGGCGCACGTCGCGGTCGCGCGGGCTGCGCTGCTGGCCTGCGATGCCGCCATGGTGAAGGTCGCCACGGTGGCCAATTTTCCCGCCGGTGAGGCCAGCGCCGCGCAAGCCGCGCGGCAGACCGCCGACGCGGTGGCGGCCGGTGCCGACGAGGTGGACGTGGTGTTTCCGTGGCAGGCGCTGATCTGCGGCAACGAGCGTCTGGGCCACGATCTGGTGCTGGCCTGCAAGTCAGCCTGCGACAGCCGCGCGAGTCTGAAGGTCATCCTCGAATCCGGCATGCTGCATTCGCATGCGCTGATCCGCCGAGCCAGCGAAATAGCGCTCGCCGCCGGCGCCGACTTCATCAAGACCTCCACCGGCCGAACCGCCCACGGCGCCAGCCTGGATGCCGCTGCGGTGATGCTGGAAGTCATCGCGGAGTACCATGGCGAAGCCGGACTGAAGGTCTCCGGCGGCATCCGCACGATGGCCGACGCGGCCGGCTATCTGGCGCTGGCCGATCACCGCATGGGCCGGGAATGGACCACGCCGGAGCGGTTCCGGGTCGGGGCCAGCCGGCTGCTGGACGAGGCCCTGGCGGCACTCGAGCGCCAGGCCAGCTGACCGGCCGTGACCACGGCTGAGCTGATTCAGCGCAAACGCGATGGTTTGGCGCTGGCCGACGCCGAGATTGCCGAACTGGTGTCAGGGATGGTCAGCGGTGCGGTCTGCGACGCGCAACTGGGCGCGCTGGCGATGGCCGTGGCGCTGCGCGGCATGAGCGCGGCGGAAACCGCCGCCCTGACCCGCGCCATGCGCGACTCCGGCCAGCGGCTGCACTGGCCCGATCTGCCCGGGCCGGTGCTGGACAAGCACTCCACCGGCGGCATCGGCGACTGCGCAAGCTTGGTGCTGGCCCCGCTGATCGCCGCCTGCGGCGGCTATGTGCCGATGATCTCCGGTCGCGGCCTGGGCTACACCGGCGGCACGCTGGACAAGCTCGAAGCCATTCCCGGCTATACCTGCCAGCCCGATCTGAACACCCTGCACGCTTGCGTGCGCGAGGCGGGCGCTGCCATCGTCGGCGCCAGCGCCGACTTGGCCCCGGCGGACGGCCGGCTCTACGCGATTCGCGATGTCACCGCGACGGTAACCAGCACGCCGCTGATCGTTTCGTCGATCCTGTCCAAGAAACTGGCGGCCGGTCTGGACGCCCTGGTGCTCGACGTGAAATGCGGCACCGGCGCCGGCTGTCGCACACCGTCCGAGGCGCGCGAGCTGGCCGCCGCCCTGAACGCTACCGCCATTGCCTGCGGCCTGCCCTGCATGGCGCTGATCACCGACATGAACCAGCCCTTGGCCAGCGCCGTGGGCAATGCCGTGGAAGTGCGCGCCGCGCTTGATGTGCTGCGCGGGGCCGACCGCGATTCGCGGCTGCGCACCGTGGTTCTGGCGCTGGCCGAACCCCTGCTGCTGGCCGGTGGCCTGGCCGATTCACCGGCCCAGGCGCGAGCGCGGCTGGAGGCCGCGCTGGACAACGGCGAGGCCGCGCAGCGCTTCGGCCGCATGCTGTCCTGCCTTGGCGGCCCCGGCGATTTTCTGGAATTCCCCGAACGCCACCTGCCCGACGCCCCGGTCGTCGCACCGGTGTTTCCGGACCGCACCGGCTTCGTGACCGCCATCGATGCCCGCGCGCTGGGGCACCTGGTGGTCGCGCTCGGCGGCGGTCGTCAACACCCCGGCCAGCGCATCGACCCCGCCGTGGGCCTGAGCCAGGTGGCTGCACTGGGCGCGCCCGTCGATCGGCAGACGCCACTCGCCCTGCTGCATGCCCGCACCGCCGAGCAGTGGCAGGATGCCGGGCAGGCGTTGCGCCGGGCCATGTCGCTCGGCGAATCGCCGGAACCGGCGCCAGCGACGGTGATAGCGCGCGTCGGCGACTGGAGCGCCGGAGCGCCGGCTGCCGGTCGCCGCTGAATCGTCCCGGCGGTCTCGCGAACCGCGGGCGCCCGCGCTCGGCTGCGGCTGCGATCTGCGGCCATCAGTCCAAACCCGACGCGCAGGTCTACATCGAGAACGAGTGCGGCAGCAGCTCGGCAATCGCGTGCCGCTCGATACTGCCGCTGGCGCCGCGGAACAGCACCTCGGCGTCCGCGCCGAACTCCCGAATCATCTGGCGGCAGGCGCCGCACGGCGGGATGGCGGGCGTGGCGCCGCTGCCGTCGACGGCGAGCACGGCAATGTGGGTGATGCGCATCGCGCCGCCCTCGGCGCGCACGGCGGCAGCGATGGCGTTGCGTTCGGCACAGCCGCCGACCGGGAACGCGGCGCTCTCGACGTTACAGCCCGAATAAACCCGGCCTTCAGCGGACCGCAATGCGGCACCCACCTGAAGCCGCGAATACGGCGCATACGATTTTTCCAGCGCCTGCGCGGCATGGTCCAGCAGCTCCTGGTCGGTTGCGGCGAGTCCGTTCATTGGCGATCGTCCATCAGAAGCGGATCTTGCCGGTGAGAACGTCCTTGAACATCACCCAGTCGCCCATGAACGACCACACCGGATAGGTGAAGGTGGCCGGGCGATTCTTCTCGAACACGAAGTGACCGACCCAGGCGAATCCGTAGGCGATCAGCGGAAGACTGATCAGCCACCACAGCGAGAGAGCGCCGACGATGATGGCGGCAAGCACAGTGAGCATCGACGCGCTGCCGACCACATGCAGGCGCCGGCAGGTGCGGTTGCTGTGCTCGGACAGATAGTAGGGATAGAACTCGCGAAACGAAGCGAATGCTTTGGTCATGGACAGGGCACCTTTTCATACGATGGTGCTTGATCAGCCGACCCGGTTCAAGCGCGGCGTTCGCGGCGCGGCGATAAGCGCGTGCCGGCGCGGGCAACCGGCCTGCTCGCCGGCCAACGGCCATCGGTCCGGCGCGTGCGTCACTCCTCGCCCTTGGCGCGATCCCACAGGACATCCTGGGCTGCCAGGTCGAGCTGATCGAGCGCGGTGCCGGCCTCGGCGGCCAGTTGCTCCATGCGCCGGAATCGCCGCTCGAACTTGGCATTGGCCCGGCGCAGCGCCGCGCCGGGGTCGACTGCGGCATGGCGGGCCAGATTGACGCAGACGAACAGCACATCGCCGATCTCGTCTTCGAGGCGCTGCTGTACCTGATCGCGCTCGCCCGCTCCGGCCTCGGCGCGGGCGGCGAACTCGACCCGCACTTCCTCGATCTCCTCGTGCAGCTTGGCGATCACCGGCGTCGGGTCGGGCCAGTCGAAGCCGACCGAGGCGCCGCGCTTCTGCAGTTTCAGCGCCCGCTGCCATTCGGGCAGGCCCCGGGCAATGCCGGCCAGCGCGCTGTCATCGGCATCGCGGGCCTGGCGCTCGGCGCGCTTGTGGGCCTCCCAAGCCACGGTTTGCGCCTCGGCATCGGCGATGCTGGCGTCGCCGAACACATGCGGGTGGCGACGCTCCATCTTGTCGCAGATGCTCGCCACCACATCGGCGAAGGTGAACCGGCCGGCTTCCTCGGCCATGCGGGCGTGAAACGCCACCTGAAACAGCAGATCGCCGAGTTCATCGCGCAGGTCGTCGAAATCGCCGCGCGCGATGGCCTCGGCCACCTCGTAGGCCTCTTCGATGGTGTACGGCGCGATGCTGTCGAAGTCCTGCGCGACATCCCAGGGGCAGCCGTGCTGCGGATCGCGCAGCCGCGCCATGATCGCCAGCAGGCGGGCGACCGAGCCGTCCTCAGCCATCGAGCCATCCCCGCCACGGCAGGCCGGCGTCGCCGAGCGCGATGAAATCGCCATTCAGCAGCGATGCCTTGGCGTTGTAGCGGAACCGGCTGCCGTCGCTGTTCAGCACGGCGCCACCGGCCGATTCCAGCACGCATTGCCCGGCGGCGGTGTCCCACTCGGAGGTCGGGCCAAAGCGCGGGTAGACGTCGGCCCGGCCCTCGGCCAGACGGCAGAACTTGAGCGACGAACCCAGCCCGATGCGTTCGACCTCGCCCATCCGGGCCAGCGCGGCAGCGGTGCGTTCGTCGAGGTGGGATCGGCTGGCGATCACCCGCAGCGGCGTCGGCGCCGGTTGCTGGCAGCGCAGCGCCAGATCCTCGCCATCGGATTGGCGCAGGAACGCGCCGCGCCCGGACTCGGCCCAGCACAGATAATCCAGCACCGGGGCGTAGACCACGCCCAGCACCGGCTCGCCGCCGGCGATCAGCGCGATATTGACGGTGAACTCGCCGTTGCGCTTGACGAACTCGCGGGTGCCGTCCAGCGGGTCGACCAGCCAGTAGCGCCGCCACTGCCGACGCACCGACCAGTCGATGCCGGCGCCTTCTTCGGACAACACAGGCAGATCGGGAGTCAGCCGGGTCAGCCCGGCAAGAATGATGCGATGGGCGGCGAGGTCGGCCTCGGTGAGCGGCGAGCGGTCGGCCTTGTGCTCGACGGCGAAATCCTCGCCGTACACCGTCATGATGGCATCGCCGGCCTGGCGTGCAAGGGCGATGCAGTCCTCGTGCAGTTCGGTCATTCGGTGGTTTCCCCGGGCCGACCCTTGGCCAGATATTCGCGGATGATGAACATCGCCGCCAGCGAACGGCCTTCGGAGCAGTCTTCGCGCAGCATCAGCTGGTCGAGCGCATCCAGTCGCCAGGGCAAGACGTCGAGCTGTTCCGGCTCATCGCCGGGCAGACGCTCCGGGTAGAGGTCTTCGGCCAGCACCAGATAGGTCTGGTGCGCCATGTAGGTCGGCACCAGGGTCAGGTTGCGGACGATGCGCAGCCGCCGGGCGCCGAAGCCGGCTTCTTCCTTGAGCTCGCGATTGGCGGCTTCGATCGGCGACTCGCCGCGATCGATGCGTCCCTTGGGGAGACCCAGCTCGTAGCGATTCACTCCGCAGGCGTACTCGCGGATCAACAGCACGGTATCCGGATCGGGCATGGCGGCAATGATCACTGCGCCAAAGCCGCGCGGCTTGAGGCGTCGATACAGTCGACGCTCGCCGTTGCTGAATTCCAGATCGATTTCCTCGATCCGGTCGCGGCCCTGCTCGACTTCGGTGACCCGGTGTACCGTGGGCAATCGCGACATCAATCGGCCTCCAGCCAGCCCGACAGCCAGCCCCCTTGCAGAACCAGAAGCCGACCGCCGGCATCGGGCTGACCGATGTGGCGCAGGGCGGCATTCAGAGACGGGTCGCGCGCCTGGAGATGCGCGTCCATGCGGTAACCGGCCGCCGCCACCTCGAAGCTGCCGGTCAGTGCCAGCGGGCCGCCGGCATCGCGCAGTGAACCGATCACCCGACCGTCCACCAGCGCGAAGCTCATCGCCAGATCGCCCAGCGCGGCACGTTCGGCACCGGACACCACGGCATCGCGCCACAACGCTTCGCCGCTGAGCCGATTGGGCACCGAGCCCTGGAACTCCACAGTCTCCACTGCCAGATCGATCAGTCCGCCCGGCACCAGACCGGTATTCTGAAATATCGGTACCAGCGTCTCTCCGGAAAACCGGGCCGCGATGTTGTCCGCGCCCCGGCGATCCGAGAACCCGGCCCACAGCCGGCCGGTGAAGCGCTGCACCAGGCTGCCCGGCTGGCCAAACAGCTCGGCGTCGACCTCGAGCCGGCCCTTGGTGAAGCCGCTGGGGCGAACCTGCCAGCGCAGCGCGCCCAAATCGCGCGACCCGATGCGCAGCGCCACCACCCGGCCGTTCCAGATCGAGCCGGACACGCCTTCGAAGCGCACCTCGGGCGCGCGCGCCTGGATCCGGTCGGTGAGCAAGGTCGCCGGGATGAACGCCACCAGCGCGCCGATGAACAACAGCACCAGAAGTACCACCATACTGCGTCGCATCAGCGCACCTCCTGGCGAACCATTACCTGACCATCGACCATTCCGGCACTGCCGGCGCGGCGAAACGCCATCTCGTCGACTACCAGGCCCTGTCCAGCCGCCGACTCCAGCCACGCGATCAGCGGATCGAACGCGACGACGCTGAATCGCGCCCGCACCCGGTCGGCACCCAGCGGCTCCACCCCGGTCAGGCCACCGGCCAGTCCGGCCTCGCGGGCGCCGGCATCGACCTGGGCCAGCAGCGAGCGGCCATCGGCCAATCCGGCATCCAGCCGCAAGCCGCCAGCCGCGGCGGCCTGCTGCGCGGCCGGTCTCATCCATTCGAGCGCTGCTGCATTGGCCGCCGCCTCGACGCGCAGGGCGTCGCGCGACTGCGCCAACGGATGCCATAGCCAGGCCCAGCCCAACAGCAATCCGCCAAGCACGGCTCCGGCCACGATCAAGCGCCGCTCGCGCGCGGCGAGCGTCTGCCAGCGCTGGGCGAGTACGCCGCTCATGCCCCCGGCCGCAGCATCACGCGGCCCTCCACGCCCCGGCTGCCCGGCGTGGCCGCACTCAGCTCGGCGCGCAGGCCGGCCGCTTGAAACTGGCTGCGCAGCGCGTCCAGTCGCGCCACATCGGGCGCCAGCACGACCAATTCCAACTGGCCGGCGCGGTAGTCGAAGGCATCCAACTGCACACCCACTGCCGCCGCCAGCACCGGCGCCGCCGTGGCCAGCAGCCGCAGCGCTTCGCCACCGTTGCCCGTCGCCGCACCCAGCGCGGCGCGCAACTGCTGCTCGGCATCGACGACGCGCGTGGCGCCCGGCACAGCCATCCGATACAGCTCCGCCATTTCCTGGCGCTGCGCCGTCACTTTGGCCGACAGCGCCCAGCGCTCGGCCACGGCAAACAGCAGCATCAGAGCCAACCCAGCCACCGCCAGCCCGGCTGCCCAGCGCCACGGCGCCCGGGTGGCCTCCCGGCGTCGTGCCGGCTCGAACTCGCCCTGCAGCAGGTTGATCGGGGCCGGTCCGGCCATCGCCTCCGCCATCCGGCGCAGTGCATCGGCCGGCGGCACGCTATCCACCGCGCTGTCGCCGGCCAGCCGCAGCTCCGAAACCTCCTCCGGTCGACCGCAAAACGCCTGCATGGGCCCATAGCGCAGCACCGCGCGACCGTCCTCGACCAGCAACGCCGCGCGGCCCGGTGACCATGGCAGCAGCAGCGGCTCAGGAACCAGGGCGTCCGGCGACAACCCAGCCGCCGCCAGGCGATCCAGCCAATGGCGCATTCGCCGCCGGTCCAGCACCGCGACGTTCACCGAGCCGGCATCGGCACCCGGCGCCCAGGATACGTGCTGGGCTTCCACCGCCGTGGCCAGACGATCCTCGATGGCGAACGGCAACGCCTGGGCCATCTGCCGCGCCGAACCCGGCGGCCGCGCCACGGTCAACAGCAGGACTTCCTCGGCCGGCACCACCAGCCACAGAGTCGCGTCGCCGCCGGCCGGCGGCCATCCCGCGCGCAGCGGACCCAGCCGCCCGTCATCGGACCGCTCGATCCAGGAGGGCAGATCATCGGAAGAAAATCGCAGAAGGCGCTGAGGCATCCCCGGATTCTAGCAGCGTGACGCGCGCAGACCGCAGGACGCAGCGCACGCAACGGACGCGCTCGAACCTTCGACCAATTCGGTTGAGCCAGGGTGCGAGGCTACTGACTTGCCTTGAGGATGGTGGGCCGTGAAGGATTCGAACCTTCGACCAATTGGTTGAGCCAGCCTGGGAGAGCGCTGATTTGCCGCGGGAGTGGTGGGCCGTGAAAGGTTCGAGCCTTCTTGCCTTGAGGGTGGTGGGCCGTGAAGGATTCGAACCTTCGACCAATTCGGTTGAGCCAGGCTGCGAGAGTGCTGACGGATGGTGGGCCGTGAAGGATTCGAACCTTCGACCAATTGGTTGAGCCAGGCTGCCAGAGTGCTGATGGATGGTGGGCCGTGAAGGATTCGAACCTTCGACCAATTCGGTTGAGCCAGGGTGCGAGACCGCTGACTTGACTTGAGGGTGGCGGGCCGTGAAAGGTTCGAGCCTTCTTGCCTTGAGGATGGTGGGCCGTGAAGGATTCGAACCTTCGACCAATTGGTTGAGCCAGGCTGGGAGAGCGCTGACTTGCCTTGAGGGTGGTGGGCCGTGAAGGATTCGAACCTTCGACCAATTGGTTGAGCCAGGCTGCGAGAGTACTGATGGATGGTGGGCCGTGAAGGATTCGAACCTTCGACCAATTGGTTAAAAGCCAACTGCTCTACCACTGAGCTAACGGCCCATCGCAGACGCTGGTTCAGGCGACAATCGTTCGGCGCGCACGTTACCGAATGTGCGGCAGTTTGCCACCCGAGTTACCGATCAAGCCGACCAACGCCGGATATTTTAACCTTTCCCGGCGTCCGGGCGATAGCGCGTCACGTCCGTTATGCCAGCCGCTTCGAATCCCTCGGCGCGCAGCCGGCAGGCGTCGCAGTGGCCGCAGGCGCGACCTTGGTCATCGGCGCTGTAGCAGGAAACGGTCTGCGAGAAGTCGACACCGAGACGGGCGCCTTCGCGGACAATGTCGGCCTTGCTCATCGCAATCAACGGTGCGTGGACGCGCAGACCAGCGCCTTCCACACCCGCCTTGGTGGCCAGATTGGCCAGTCTTTCGAAGGCTTCAACGAATTCCGGCCGACAGTCGGGATAGCCGGAAAAATCGACCGCGTTGACACCGCAGAAAATATCGTTGGCGCCCAGCACTTCGGCCCAGCCGAGCGCGATCGACAGCATGATGGTGTTGCGCGCTGGCACATAAGTGACCGGGATGTCGACGCCCATAACATGACCATCGGTGTCGACCGGCACCGGGATGTCCTCGTCGGTCAACGCCGAGCCGCCGATGGTTCGCAGATCCACCGATACCACCTTGTGCGCCACCGCGCCGAGCGATTCGGCGGTGCGTCGCGCGGCGTCCAGTTCGGAGCCGTGCCGTTGGCCGTATGACACGCTGAGCGCGTAGCAGGAGAAACCGCGCTCGCGCGCCATTGCCAGCACGGTTGCCGAATCCATGCCGCCGGATACCAGTACCACGGCCTTGTCAGTGGGTGTCACGGTCGATCCTCAGCGTCCAGGCGTATCGCCCCAGAGCGCCTTGTGAAGTTGAATCTGGAACCGTACCGGCAGCCGGTCGGCGACGATCCAGTCGGCCAGCTGGCAGGCGTCGAGTTGGCCCTGGCTGGGCGAGAACCAGACCGTGCACAGCCGGTCCAGGTCGCGTTCGCGCAGTTGCTGTACTGCCCAATCGTAGTCGGCCCGGTCGCAGATCACGAATTTGATCTGATCGTGCGTACCCAGGCAATCCAGATTTCGCCACAGATTGCGCGCGCACTCGCCCGAGCCCGGCGTCTTGATGTCCAGCACCCGCGAAACGCGCGGGTCTACCGCGAATACATCGATGGCGCCGGAGGTTTCCAGCGATACCCGATAGCCCGCTTCGCACAGCGCTTCAAGCAAGGCCAGGCAGCGTTTCTGGGCCAGCGGTTCGCCGCCGGTCACGCAGACATGCTGAACGCGATGGCTGGCCACTTCGGCGAGGATGTCGGCGATCGTCCACCAGTCGCCGCCGTGGAAGGCGTAGGCAGTGTCGCAATACACGCAACGCAGCGGGCAGCCGGTCAGTCGGACGAACACCGTCGGCCAGCCGGCATCGCGGGCCTCGCCTTGCAGCGAACAGAAAATCTCGGTCAGGCGCAACCGGTCGCCCGCGCGGACATCGGTGATCGCAGGCTGGCTGTCGGCTTCGGACGGCGTCTCAGTTGCCGCCATCGAGCATCATCTGTCGTAGCCGGCCCTGGGCCAGTCGGGCTACGGTGCTGTCCGGGTAGCGTTCGGTCACTTCGGTGAGCGTGGCACGCGCCTTCCCCACCTGTTTCAGCTCGTATTGGCTGTAGCCCAGCTTGAGCAGTGCGTCGGGTGCTTTCACCGACTCTGGATAGCGGGTCAACAGGCGATCGAAGGTTTCCAGCGCCAGCTCGTAATTCTGGGTGACGTAGTAGCTTTCCCCAAGCCAATAGGCGGCATTCGAGGCCAAATCGCCGTCGGGGAAGTTCTGCTCGAAGGCCTGGAACCGACGCGCGGCCTCGGCGTATTCGCCGTCCTTCAGCGCAGAGAATGCATGGTCGTATGCGGCACGCTCGTCTTCGGGGCGAATTGGCTCTGCCGGGCCTTGCGCGCCTCCGGGCGCGGCTCGCGAGCCATCGGCAACCGGATCACGGCCACGGCGCTCACCTTCGGCGATTCCGGACACGATGCCGCCCCCACTATCACCGGAACTTTCGGCGGCGGGATCCTGATCCGGACTGTCGCCCGCTTCAAGACGATTCAATCGACCATCGAGGTCGAGGTACTGCTCGCGACTGCGCTGTTTGAGCTGCTCGATCTCGAAACGCTGCTGCTCCAGCTCGCCGCGCAAAGCCATCACTTCGGCCTGCAGGTCGTTTATACGGTTAAACAATTCCAGCGTCTGATTGGAGCCGGCCAGGCGCTGCTGCTCGGCCTCGATCCGCGCCACGCGGTCGGCCAGGCTCTCGCGGCCCTGCCCGAACGCAGACGCGGCGGCCCGGATGGCCGCCGTGCATGGGGCCTGCCGGGTCGCGGG
>JAXMJH010000130.1:0-2429 GCA_034376725.1 Lysobacteraceae bacterium
GTCTTCTTGGCGTTGCCTTCGGCCACGTACATCTGCTCGGTCGAGCGCAGGTCGATCAGCGTGATGAGGGTTTGCGCTTCGAGTCGCTTGGTCTTGATGCCGCCCAGCAAACCGCCTACGCGCCCGCCGACCAGACCACCGACCAGACCACCCACGCCGGCACCACCGGCGTTGCTGTCGGAACCGACGATGTCCGGCACGATCGCGTAGTCGGCCGCAGTCACTTGACCCATGCCAACATTCGAACCGCGCCGCAGCTCTCCGGAGTCGGCCAGTTCACGTTCGCCGCTGCGCATCGCCAGCCCGCGACCGCGGTCGACCACGCGCAGGCAGTTCGACCGCCCGGCCATCATCTTTATCAAGGCCTCCGGACTGCCCAGGCCCAAGCCTTCCCACCAGCGGTACTCCGGTTCGTTGATGGCGACCGTGCCGACCGGTGCCTGGCAGCGGCGCAGCTCGGGCGGCTCGTTCTTGTTGCGTTGCGCAGCGCTTGTGCCGGGAAAAGCCACGACCAAGAGAGCGATCAAAGCCGGTGCAATAGAAACTTTCATTCCAGAGTCTCCTGAAGTATCGGTTGGCGGATATGCGGCTTCCAGTGCGGCCACGGGCGCCGCAATCACTTCGCAGCAGCGGCGAGAATCAGTTGCGCCCTGGTCGACCGAAAGCGGTTTGGGTTCAGCCCCCTGAACCGGCTCCGCTCGTTCGAATAATAACGCCATTCGAACCCGGCGGCGGACACTTGCGGATACCTTTTCGGGCGGAAGGTGCCGGTCATTTCGGCCGCCCGCGAGTCATCGCCGGCGCCGCTCCCCAAGCCGTGGCCCATCGCCGATAATTGCCGTCTCCGGTCGCGCTGTGCGGCCTCGGCGCATGGCGGTGACGGTGACGCAGCACAGAGGGAAATCCTGGCGGACGTGGTGGGCGGCGCATCTCCAGCGCTGGCGTGGAGAAGACGAGGATCCGCGCGATGCCGCACAACCTTTCGTCAAGCGCGGCTGGCGTTACCTCACCCTGCATTTTGCCGATGGCGTGGCCCAGAGCCGGATGGTCTGGTGGCGACCGAATCATCTGCTGGTCGGCTACACCCGCACCATGATGGCGGCGCTGCTGTGGCAACCCGAACCGGCGTCGATCGGTATGGTCGGCCTGGGCGGCGGTTCGCAGGTCAAGTTCATCCGGCGGCATTTGCCCGACGCGCGGCTGGAAGTGATCGAGATCGATCCCCGGGTGATCGCGCTGCGTGGTCGCTTCGGACTGCCGGACGACGACGGCCGGCTGCAGGTGATCGAAGCCGACGCGGCGCGCCTGCTCGGCCAGCGGGTCGGCGTTTACGACCTGCTGCTGGTCGACGGCTATGATGCCACCGGCATACCCAAGGCGCTGTCGACCCAGCGCTTTCAGGACCAATGCCGTGACGCGCTCAGCGCCGACGGGGTTCTCGCCACCAATCTGTTCGGCCGCGGAACGGAGCGGCACATCGCCCGATTGCGGGAAAGCTTCGGCGAGCGGATGTTGGTGATCGACCAGCCGGGTATGAACAACCGCGTGGTATTTGCCTGGCGCGGCGACGGCCCGCCGGAAGAGCGCTTGCAGCCCGGCTGGTCGCAAACCCGGTTTCCGGGCCAGCCGTGGCGGCGTGGCGGCGACGGCCTGGCGGTCGAACTGGAGCGGGTGGCCAGCGCGCTGCGATCTGCGCGTCGCTGATTTCCTCGGCAACGCGCCGACTTGCGTCGCTGACGGTTTGCCGACACGATCGACGCAATGCTTGGCCAGCAAATCCTGACGGGGATAAAGGCGCCTGCCGCTCCTCCCAGTCAACGACAGGCCAGGCGAACCTGCTCGTCGAGCCGGCGGCGATCCTCGAAATCGAGTTTGTTCCAGTATTTGTCGCGGGCGTGCTGTGCCGATTCCCGCGCAGCGATACAGGCCGCCTGTTTCGGGTCATGAGCTTCGGCGCGATATACCGGCTGCGCATGGCGCGTGGTGTGACGCGCCGCATCTGCGCTGCGCGGGCGGTTCGATCTTGCCGGCGGTGGCTCGGGTGCCGGCGTCACCTCACGAACCCAGTCGGTGCGATGGCCGGCCGGGCAGGGCGCGGACTGAATGCTCACCGCGTCATCGGGAGCCACGCACTTGTGCAGTTTCGCCGCCCATGCCGGGACGGGCAGAGCCATCATCATCAGCAGCAGAATCATCCTTGATCTCATGTCGACCTCCTTCCGGCCGGGTGGGCGGGTCCGCAGTCGCTGAATGACCGAGATTACTCTCCCTCTGTAGCGGCGGCCACAACCAGTCTTGTCCAACGAGGTATGAGCCTGAACCCGCCAGCCTGATTCCAACGAGGTATGAGCCTGGAGGGAGGCGTGAGCCGGCGCACCGGGTCGATCATCACAGCCATGGTGATCGACATGAACGAGTCTCAGGTGCGC
>JAXMJH010000131.1:0-6819 GCA_034376725.1 Lysobacteraceae bacterium
CGCTACGCAACATCAGCAAGAAATGGACGATGCCGATCCGCGACTGGAAGGCTGCACTGAACCGCTTTACGATCCAGTTCGAGGGACGGCTCCCTCAGCTGTAAACCGAACCCCGTTTACACAAAATTCTGCACACCCTCCCGAAAACTGGCGCGCATGGGCGCGCTGCGGATCAATCAGATGCCCAAACTTCACGAATTCGCGAGCGCCATATGAACGAACATTGTGATTCAAAGTCATGCCGTGGCTGCCGCGCAGCACTTGCGATTGGGTTCATGCTGCTGGTTCTCCTGGGCGGGTCTGCGGCGGCGGCCAATCCGACCGGGAGTCAGCGCATGAAGATACCGCTTGCACTGGAAGTCAAAGGTGTGGGCCTCTACCGCATGCAGGCGGACGTGCGTAGGGATGGCGAAAACATTATCATCCGTTCGGAGAGCGGCGGTGTACAGCGCGCGATCGGATTCTGGCGCGGATTGTTCGTGGCGCTGACTTCCCGGCAATCGTTCGCCGGCGAGATGCTGCGCATTAAAGCGCGTGGCAACGATGGTGCCGATCATTCCGATTCGTCTGGCGATGCGTGGGTGTTTTCGTTGGGCAGTGCTGTGGCGAACATGAGTTGGGATTACACCGATCCCGCGAGCCTGCAAGTCCAGCTGTCGCGTCACGACAAGAACATTGCGACGCTGAAGGTTGACGAAAGCAAATCTGCCCGCATGGGCTACGGCGCAGTCGTGGCCAACATTCGGGCAGCGCTTTCCGGGCACTACTACGCTCCGCGTGAGTTGGCGGAGAAGCAGTGGCTCGATTATCTGCGCGGCCTCGAGCACGCTTCGGCCCGCTCAAGGGATGACCTTGAGTTTGCGGTGCAAGCCTATCTCGCCAAGCGCGCGCTGTCGGTAAGTCACGTGGGCCTGGAGCGACATCGCGAATGTCGCGCGCCCTTGCCGGACGAAGCGGGTCTGGAAACAACGTGGCTGGGTCCGGATGTGCTTCTGGTCAATGCCAGCTATCTATTCTTGGCGCCCGAAGAGCTTGCCGCGCTCAAGGAAACGCTGGGTGATACCGGGCGTTTGCCTGGCACGCTGATTCTCGATTTGAGAAAAACTAGCGGCGGCGACCTCTCGGCTGTCGGACTGGCCAGTTTGCTGATCGACGGCCCTCGTTCGGGCGGATACTTCGCGACATCCAAGTGGTGGAGCGCGAACGATCGTGTGCCGCAGCCTGTGGACATTGCGCGTGCGCATGCGCTGACGTCCAACTCGGTCGATGCGCTGCAAGCCGCACTGTTGCGCGAGGACTTGGTTCGAATCGCCTCGTTGGCGAACGGCAACCCGTTCCCTGGCAAGGTTTACGTGCTGACTGGATCAAACACTGCAAGTGCCGGTGAGGTGCTTGCCGCGTTCCTCAAGTCAGCCGGACGCGCAACCTTGGTCGGGGCACCGACCGCCGGCAAAATGTTGTCTTCGGCGAGGGTGTGCGTAGGCGACGGTTGGGTTTTCCAGTTTCCGGCCGCCGACTATTACACCGAGAGTGGTGAACGCCTCGAAGGCCACCCGACAACCCCGGATATCGATAGCGGAACCCAGGATGCGTTGGGTGTCGTGTTGGCCTGGATCGGCCTGAAGCCGGCGGCTGGTGTTGCACCGGGGCGTTCGACACCGTGATCCGCGCAGCGAAACCCGGGTCAGCGTGCACTTTCTAAGTACCGCAACCGCCCAGGGGAGCATCAGCCGCTGAAAGGCGCGAGTTCGTACGTTCGCGAACCCATGTGGAGCAGAGAGAATGACATCTGCGCAACAAGCAATGCGTGCTATCTCCAACAGATTGCCGTTGAAGGTTCTGTATGTTGATTGGGAGGATCCTACACTGATCTTGCGGGGCGATGGGTGGCGCGTTTCGATCATGACCGCGTGGCGAGTTGTTCTCGAAGGGAGGTTGATTGTTGGCTCCGACGCCGTCGATGAAGCCGCCCTTAGGGCTGCGCTCAATCGGACCTTGATCACGGGCTGTGGAGTGCAAAGCACAGTTGCAGGTCCGGACCCCACATTTGTGTTCGCTACGGGACACGTCCTTGAGGTGTTTTCGGTTGGGCCACTAGAGCCATGGGTGGCTTTGATCGAGGGGGCTGGTCTTTTCGCGTCGTCGCCTTCGGAATAGGAACTTGGACTCATATTTCAAATGCAACACCCCAATCCGCAGCGTGTTGCACTCGTCAGCCGAGTCTGGGAAGTTTCGTTCACTCTGCACTGCTCAGCGGCTGGGCTGTACGCGAGTTGCTTAGGCGCATGAGCGCCACGTACACCGCTGCTGCGACTGCCAGGCCCACGAACCAGGCGTAGGTATAAAGCGTGTCGAACACGGTCGGCACCTGGGCTACGAAGCCGGCGGCGTGCAGGAAGCCGGGCAGGTTGGGCAGTACGCCGGCGATCAGGGCGATGACGGCGATGGGGTTCCAGCCGTTGCGGTAGCCGTAGGCGCCGTCGTGGCGGAACAGCGCCTGGCCGTCGAGTTCGGTGCGGCGGATCAGCAGGTAATCGGCCAGCATGATGCCGGCGATCGGGCCGAGCAGGGCGGAGTAGCCGATCAGCCAGGTGAAGATGTAGGCGCCGGTGCTCTCCAGCAGCTTCCAGGGGAAGATGGCGATGCCGATGCCGGCGGTGATGTAGCCGCCGAGTTTGAACGAAATTCGACCGGGGGCAAGGTTGGAGAAGCCATTGGCGGGCGCGACCACGTTGGCGGCCAGATTGGTGGTCAGCGTCGCCAGCACCAGGGCGATCAGCGCGATGACCACGCCCAGGCCACCCATGCGCCCGGTGAGCGCCACCGGGTCCCAGATGGCCTCGCCGAAGATGATGACCGTGGCCGAGGTGACCGCCACGCCGATGAAGGCCAGCAGGGCCATCGGCAGCGGCAGGCCCAGCGCCTGGCCGAGAATCTGGTCGCGCTGGCTGCGGGCGTAGCGGGTGAAGTCGGGGATGTTCAGCGCCAGCGTGGCCCAGAACCCGACCATGGCGGTCAGCGAGGGCCAGAACACCATCCAGAATTCGCCTTCCCGGTCGCCGCCGGTGTCGAATCGCGAGGGGGCGGTGAGCATCGGGCCGAAGCCGTCGGCGCGCAGCCACGCCCAGGCCAGCAGGGCCAGACACATGGCGATCAGCAGCGGCGCGGCCAGGGTTTCCAGCCAGCGGATCGACTCGGTGCCGCGAGCGATGAACACCACGTGCAGCGCCCAGAAGGCCAGAAAGCAAAGAGTCTGGCCGAGGTCGATGCCGAGAATCGGCAGCGCCGTGCCGGCAATGGCGCCGCCGCTGAGCAGGTTGACCAGGGTGTAGATGGCGAAGCCGCCGACCCAGGTCTGGATGCCGAACCAGCCGCAGGCGACCAGACCGCGCAACACCGCCGGCAGCTTGGCCCCGCGCGTGCCGAACGAGGCGCGCAGCAGCACCGGAAACGGGATGCCGTGCTTGGTGCCGGCATGGCCGATGAGCAGCATCGGCGCCAGCACGATCAGGTTACCCAGGAAGATGGTGGTCACCGCCTGGGTCAGCGACATGCCCTCGGCGACCAGTCCGGCGGCCAGCATGTAGCTGGGCACGCACACCACCATGCCGACCCAGAGCGCGGCAATCGCCGGCCAGCCCCAGGTACGCTGACCGTCCGCCGTCGGCAGCAGGTCGGCATTGATCAGATCGGCATCGCCGGACAAATCGCCGGAAGAAAGTGCGCTGCGTGTGCTTGCGTCCATGGCCCGTGCTCAGTAAACGACTACAAGACTCCACCCCTCGCCAAGACGGCCCAAGAGGGTTCCCGACAACAAAAACAATCCACCCACCCCGCCCCGCTGATGCCCCGCGCCCTTCCGCGCTTCCCGCTTCCAAGCCTCTCCGCTCTTCCCGCCTCTACGAATCCCGATTCCCTATTCCCAAATCCCGGCCCTACTCAAGCCCTCGGATTATTCGGATGCGTGGTCCAGTCCTGGAAACTGCCGTCGTCGACCCGCTGCATGCTGATGCAGCCCTCCACCGGGCACACGTGCATGCACAGGTTGCAGCCGACGCACTCGGCGTCGACCACCTCGAAATGCCGCTTGCCGTTTTTCCGGCTGAGGATGGCCTGGTGCGCGGTGTCTTCGCAGGCGATGTGGCACAGGCCGCACTGGATGCACTTGTCCTGATCGATGCGGGCCTTGATGTCGTACTTGAGATTCAGGAACTTCCAGTCGGTGACGTTGGGCACGGCGCGGCCGATCACATCGTCCAGGGTCGCGTAGCCCTTGCTGTCCATCCAGTTGGACAGGCCGGTGGCCATGTCCTCGACGATGCGAAAGCCGTAGTGCATGGCTGCCGTGCAAACCTGCACCGAGCCGGCGCCCAGCGACAGGAACTCGGCCGCGTCGCGCCAGGTGCCGATGCCGCCGATGCCGGAAATCGGCTTGCGGTAGGTTTCTGCATCGCGGGCGATCTCGGCCACCATGTTCAGCGCGATGGGTTTCACGGCCGGGCCGCAATAACCGCCGTGGGTGCCCTTGCCGTCCACTGTGGGCGTGGGCGCCATCAGGTCCAGATCGACGCTGACGATGGAGTTGATCGTGTTGATCAACGACACTGCATCGGCGCCGCCGCGAAACGCAGCGCGCGCGGTGTGGCGGATGTCGGTGATGTTCGGCGTGAGCTTGACGATGCACGGCAGGCGCGAGTGCTGCTTGACCCAGCGCGCCACCATCTCGACGTATTCCGGCACCTGGCCCACCGCCGAACCCATGCCGCGCTCGGACATGCCGTGCGGGCAGCCGAAGTTGAGCTCCACGGCATCGGCGCCGGTGTCTTCGACCTGCACCAGGATCGAGCGCCACGACTCCTCGTCGCAGGGCACCATCAGCGAAACGATCATGGCGCGGTCCGGCCAGTCGCGCTTGACCTGGCGGATTTCCGCAAGATTGGTGGCCAACGGCCGGTCGGTGATCAGCTCGATGTTGTTGAGCCCGGCGATGCGCTGGCCGTTGAGCTTGACCGCGCCGTAGCGCGAGCTGACGTTGACCACCGGCGGATCCTGGCCAAGCGTCTTCCAGACCACTCCGCCCCAGCCGGCTTCGAAGGCGCGGTTGACGTTGTAGGCCTTGTCGGTCGGCGGCGCGGACGCCAGCCAGAACGGATTGGGCGACTGGATGCCGACGAAATTGCAGTGCAGATTGGCCATGTCAGTTCTCCTGCCCGACCAGCGCGCGGTGGATGGAGGCCGCGGCGCGCTTGCCGTCCTCGACCGCCTGCACGGTGAGCTCGGGCTTGGCGTCGACCTGCGCGGCACAATCGCCGCCGGCCCAGACGCCGGCTACGTCGGTGCGGTAATCGCCATCGACGGCGATCCGGCCGCCGCGCAGCGTCAGCGCGTTGCCGGCGCTTGAAAGACCATCGACCAACAGCGTCTGACCGATCGCCTTGAGCACGGCATCGGCGGCCAGGGTGAAGTGCTCGCCCACACCCGCCAGCCGGCCATCGTTGGTCATTTCGGTGTATTCGAACTCCATCCCGGTCAGCTGCCCGGCCTCGGTGAGCACGCGGCTCGGTCGCGCCCAGTGAATCACGTTGACGCCCTCTTCCTTGGCGAACGCCTGTTCGACGGCAGTGGCGCTCATCGACTCAGGCCCGCGCCGATAGATCAGCGTCACCTGTTCGGCGCCCAGCCGCTTGCTCTGCACGGCGGCATCGATGGCGGTGTTGCCGCCGCCGATCACCAGCACGCGGCGGCCGACCGGCAGCGTGGACAGGTCCGGGCACTGGCGCAGTTCGGCAATGAAATCGACCGCATCGCGCACGCCGGCCACGGCGTCATCGGCGATGCCGAGCTGGTTGACGCCGGACAGCCCGATGCCGATGAAAACCGCATCGTAATCCTGGCGCAGGTCATCCAGATGGAGGTCGCGACCCAGGGTCCGATCAGTGTGGATCGCGATTCCGCCGATCCCCAGTAGCCAGTCGATCTCGCGCTGCGCGAAGCCGGGCACCTTGTAGGCGGCGATGCCGTATTCGTTGAGCCCGCCGGGCTTGCCGAGGGCGTCGAACATATCGACCTGATGACCACGCAGTGCCAGCGCGTGCGCGCACGACAGCCCGGCCGGGCCGGCGCCGAGCACCGCGATGCGCCGGCCGGTCTGCGCGGCGCGGGCGAACAGTTGCACGCCATCGCGATACACCCAGTCGGTGGCGTAGCGTTGCAGCGCGCCGATCCGGATCGCGGTGTCGCCCTCGGCATTGCGAACGCAGTCGCCCTCGCACAGGATCTCGGTCGGGCACACCCGGGCGCACATGCCGCCCAGAATGTTGGCGGTCAGAATCGCGTCGGCGGCACCGCGTTGGTCTTCGGTGGCGATGCGCTTGATGAAGCGCGGAATCTCGATGCCGGTCGGGCAGGCCTGGATGCATGGCGCATCGAAGCAGTAGAAACAGCGGCTGGCCTCGACCAGGGCGGCCTGACGATCGAGCGGCGGCTCGACCTCGCCGAAGTTGCGCGCCAGCAGATCCGGCGGCAATCGGGCCGGGGCAATATCGCCAATCGCTTTTCGTGTCATTCCGTGTCCTTGCAAGCGCCTGCGTCACATTCGCAAACCGGCATCGCATCCGCCGTCGCGGCCATCCCTCACATCTGGCAAACCGTACACCATCCGGGCCATGCAGGTGAATACCCAGTCTTGTCCAACGAGGTATGAGCCTGAACCCGCCAGCCTGATTCCAACGAGGTATGAGCCTGGAGGGAGGCGTGAGCCGGCGCACCGGGTCGATCATCACAGCCATGGTGATCGACATGAACGAGTCTCAGGTGCGC
>JAXMJH010000132.1:0-6659 GCA_034376725.1 Lysobacteraceae bacterium
ACGGTGCCCGAGCCGGCCGTCGATTCCATGCGCACCGGCCAGCCGAAGCGCTGCGACAGCCTCTGCACGATGCTGAGCCCGATGCCGTGGCCGTCGCTGCGCCGCAAGCTGCCCGACTCATTCTCGGCGCGATAGAACGGCTCGAATACCTTCTCCAGCTGATCCGCGCTCATGCCCACGCCGGTGTCCTCGATGCGCAACTCGCCCGGCAGCACGCGCACCCGCACTTCGCCGCGGTCGGTATACAGGCAGGCGTTGCGCAGCAGGTTACCCAGCAATACCGACAGCACGCGGGGCGGCGCGTGCAGCATGAATGCCGCCTGTTCGTCGAGCACCAGCTCGATCGGCTTGTCCACGATCAGCGGACGCACCTTTTCCAGCTCGTCGCGCACCACCTCGTTGACCAGAAAATCCTCATCCGGCAGGCCGGTGTCGCCCTCGCGGGCCAGGATCAGAAATGCCTGCACCAGCGATTCCATATCGCCCACCGCACCCTGGATACGGCGCACCGAACGCTGCGTGTGGCTGGGCAGCCCGGCGTCGGCCGAGAGCAGTTCGCAGGCCATGCGGATCACCGTGATCGGCGTGCGCAGCTCGTGGCTGGCGTCGCGGGTGAAGTTTCGCTCGCGCTCGATGAACTGATTCAGACGCGACACGAAATCGTGCAGCGATGAGGCCAGCACCAGGCTCTCGCCCTCGACATCGAGCGGCAGGTTCTCCGGGCGCAGCGCTTCGACGTCGGGGTTGTTCGGGTCCCAGCGTTTGACCAGATTGGCCAGCCAGATGATCGGCGACACCGCGCGATGCGACAGCCGGTAGGTAAACCAGCCGATCACATAGATGACCGCCAGCACCAGGGTCAGCGGCACCATGCCGAACCAGAACGCCAGCGCATCGACCTGATCCTGCTTGAACACCAGCAGCAGCCGGCCGGCCGGTTTCGGATCGACGAGCACCAGATAGCCGCCCTCGGCGCGCGGCAGGCTGTGATAGCCCGGTTCGAGATCGCGCAGCGGCGCCGGCAGGTGCTGCTGGTCGCCGTCGTGGCCGATCATGTAGCCCAGCATGTTGAAGGTGTCGGGCACCTCGATGGTGGGGTCGTTGGCGTAGCGATCCCAGAAGTGCGCCGCCTCGTCGGTCAGCGCCTGCTGGATCAGCAGGTTCTTGATCACCACCGAGGCGCCATAGACACCCACCACCGTGGCGAAACTGATCGCCGCAAGCTGGAGGATGAAGGCAACCCAGATCTTGCGGCGCAGGCCGGTGCGTTCGGTCATGCCCGTGCTCAGTTCGGCGCCACGTCGAGATCGGCGATGCGATAGCCGGCACTCTGCACGGTGTGCAGAAGGGATTTCTCGAATGGCTTGTCCATCACCTTGCGCAGGTTGTAGAGATGGCTGCGCAGGGTATCGGAATCGGGCAGCGCATCGCCCCAGATCTCCCGCTCGATGTCGCGCCGGCTCACCACTCGCGGCGACTCGCGCATCAGGATGGTCAGCAGACGCAGGCCGATCGGCGACAGCTGCAACTCCTGACCGCCGCGCTGCGCGCGAAGGCTGGCGGTGTCGAGCGTGAGATCGGCCACTTTCAGCAGCTCGGCGCTCACCTGGCGGCGCTCACGGCGGATCAGCGCGCGCAACCGGGCTTCGAGCTCCTGCAGGGCGAAGGGCTTGACCAGATAGTCGTCGGCGCCGGCATCCAGGCCGGTCACCTTGTCGTCCAGGGTGTCGCGCGCGGTCAGCATCAGCACCGGCGTGGCTTTCTTGCCTTCGTTGCGCAGCCGCCGGCAGACATCGATGCCGTCCATGCGCGGCAGCATCAGGTCCAGCACGATGGCGTCGTAGCTGTTGGCGGTCGCCAGGCGGTAGCCGTCCAGGCCGTCGGATCCGTAGTCAACGCCGAATCCGCGGCTTTCCAGGTACTCGGTGACCATCTCGGCGATATTGCGGTTGTCTTCGACCAGCAGCACCAGCCCGCTGGGCTCGTCGTGGCTTCTCATGTCAGCTCCTCATCTTCAGGTTTGTGAAGATTAGACGCGACCGGCCGTGACTGCCGGGTGAAGCCGCTCCCAGCCGCCGCACCGAGCGGCGAACCCAGCCACGCCGGAACCCACATCCCAGCAGAATCAGGCCATGCCCGCGACCGGGGTATCGGTTGCTTGCCGCAACGGTCGGTTGTCGGCCGGGGCAGCGAACGACCGACGCGCGTGGTTTGGTGCGAAAACCAGGTGCAAAGGCCAGCACTGCCATCCCGGTCGCGGGCGTGGCCCGCTCCTACGGTGGCGCGGTGTCGATAATGGTGGTGGACGCAGAAATCTGCCGTCACGGAAGAGTCATTGGGTTCCGGGCGCCCCATGTCGTCATTGTTCGTTCGAGCGCCGGAATTGTTCGTTCGAGCACTTCGTAGGAGCGGGCCACGCCCGCGACCGGGGTATCGGTTGCTTGCCACAGCACCCGGTCGTCGCCAGACACAGCGATGGGGCAACGCGCTGCGTTTCGTGCGAAAACCGATGGCTATGGGCCAGCACCACCACCCCGGCCGCGCTACTGCGCCAGCATCGGCTCCAGCACCGTCCACACGTTGTCCAGCAACCGGGGCTGCGCTTCGGCGGTGGGGTGGATGCCGTCGGGCTGCATCAGGCCGGGCGTGAGGGCGACGCCTTCCAGCAGGAAGGGCAGCAGGGGAACCTGCCACTGTTCGGCAAGGTCTCGGTAAACGGCGGCGAAGCGCTCGCGATAGGCGCGGCCGTAATTGGGCGGAATATCGATGCCGATCAGCAACACCTTTGCGCCCGCTTCACGGCTCAGTGCGATCATGGCGTGGAGATTGTCGCGCAGGTGCGCAGGCGGCAGGCCGCGCAGGCCGTCGTTGCCGCCGAGTTCGATGGCAACCAGCGCCGGCTTGTGGGCCTGAAGCAAGTCCGGCAGCCGGGCCAGGCCGCCCGCGCTGGTCTCGCCGCTGATGCTGGCGTTGATGACTTCCGGGGCTGGTTGAAGATGCTCGCCAAGGCGATCATCGAGCAAGGCCACCCAGCCGGCTTCACTGGGCAGATTGTGTGCGGCACTCAGACTGTCGCCCAGCACCAGAATAGGGCCGGGTTGCTCGGCACGCGCCAGAACCGGTGCCAGCAGCACCAGACAACACCACACCAAGGAAAGTCGAATGCAGGAAGAAAGCATCATCAAGGCAGCGGATCTCGGAAAAACGGTCGTCGGGCCGGAAGGCGAGATCACCATACTCGACGATCTGCAACTCGAAGTGAATCCGGGTGAGTCGGTCGCCATCCTCGGCGCCTCGGGTTCAGGCAAGACCACCCTGCTTGGCCTGCTGGCCGGCCTGGACCTGCCCAGTCGCGGCAGTATCCATCTGGCTGGCGAACCAATGAGCGCGCTCGACGAAGAGGCCCGCGCCGCCGTGCGTGCGCGCCTGGTCGGTTTTGTGTTCCAGAGTTTTCACTTGCTGCCCTCGCTGACTGCCGAAGAGAATGTCGCGCTGCCCCTGGAATTGACCGGCGTGGACGACCCGAATCGGGTGGGCGATGTGCTGAACGCGGTAGGCCTGGGGCCGCGCCGACGCCACTACCCGCGCCAGCTGTCGGGCGGCGAACAGCAGCGGGTCGCGCTGGCGCGCGCGTTCGTGACCCGGCCGAAGATCCTGTTCGCCGATGAGCCGACCGGCAATCTCGATCAGGTCACCGGCGCGCAGATCAGCGAGCTGCTGTTTGCGCTCAATCGCGAACACGGCACCACGCTGGTTCTGGTCACCCATGATGTCGAGCTGGGCCGGCGCTGTCAGCGCCTGCTGCGGCTGCGCGATGGCCGGCTGCACGAGGACAGCGTCCGCCTTGAAGCCGAGCCGGTCGGCGCATGAGGCCGCTGCCCTATGCCTGGCGGGCATTGCGCCGGGAGTTGCGCAGCGGCGAGTTGCTGACCCTGGCGGCGGCCTTGATCCTGGCGGTGGCCGTGATGACGGCGGTCGGCACGCTGGTCAACCGGGTCACCGAGGCGATCGCCCAGAATGCCGCTGAAATCGTCGGCGGCGATTTCGGCCTTGCGGGTCGGCAGCCGATTCCGGAGCGATTTGCCGAGCGCGCCCAGGCTGCGGGCCTGAGCACCGCGCGCATCATCAGCTTCCCGAGCGTGGTGTTTTCCGGAGAGCGCAGTCAACTGGCCGACATCAAGGCGGTCGATGCCGGTTATCCGCTGCGCGGAAACATCCGGATCAGCTCCGATATCGCCGGCGCGGCGAGCAGCCCCGGTGGCGCCCCCGCGCCGGGCCACGCCTATGCCGATGCCCGGCTGCTGACCGCGCTGGGAATCTCGCCCGGCGATAGTCTGGCGTTCGGCGACCGCGATCTGATCGTCAGCCATCGCCTGCACAGCGAGCCCGACTCCGGCGGTGAGCTGTTTCAACTCGCGCCCCGGCTGTTGCTGAATCTGGCCGATCTCGAAGGCAGCGACATGCTTGGACCGGGCAGCCGCGCGCAACATCGGCTGATGGTGGCCGGATCGGGGCCGGCGGTAGCCGATTTCCGTGCCGCGATTGCCGGGGACATGCAGGGCTTTCGCCCCATCAGCATCCAGAACAGTCAGCAACAGGTTCGCCGTGCCTTCGATCGCGCCCAGCGCTTCCTGGCCCTGGCCGCCCTGCTGGCGGTGTTGCTGGCCGGCGTGGCCACTGCGCTGGCGGCCAACCGCTTCGCCCTGGCGCGCGTCGATCAGGTCGCCATTCTGCGTTGTCTGGGGGCGCCGCAGCCGCGCATCCTGGCGGCGCTGTCGCTGCAATTGCTGCTGCTGGCCATTCCGGCCTGTCTGATCGGCATCGGCCTGGGCTTGATCGTGCAGGCCGGGCTGGTCGAGGCTTTGGGCGCGCTGGTGCCCGACCGCCTACCCCTGCCGCAGGCCCGGCCGGCGCTGGCCGGCGCGGCGATCGGCCTGGTGCTGCTGCTCGGCTTTGGTCTGCCGCCGCTGCTGCGCCTGCGCGGCGTGCCGCCGATGCGCGTGCTCAACCGCAGCTTCGCCGCCCTGCCGCCACTGTCGGCACTGGTCTACCTGGCGGCGCTGGCCGCAACCGTGGTGCTCACCACCCTGGCGGTGCGCGATACCCGGCTGAGCCTGATCGTGCTCGGTGCGCTGGCGGTGCTGGCGCTGGCAACCAGCGGCGCCGGGGCCGCGCTGCTCGCCGTGCTTCGGCGGATCCAGCCCCGGCTGCGCGGCCACTGGCGGCTGGGATTGTCGTCGCTGGCCCGGCGGCGCGGGCTCAGCGTGGTTCAGCTGGTTGGCCTGTCGCTGTCGCTGTGCGCGCTGATGCTGTTGTCGGCCACCGCGCCGGCCTTGCTGTCGCAGTGGCGCGGGCAGATGCCGGTGGACACCCCGAATTACTTCGTGCTCAACGTCCAGCCGGCGCAGGCCGACGCCGTGCGCCAGTCGCTGGCCGACATGGGCGTGGTCGAACCCACGCTGGAGCCGTTCGCCACCGGCCGACTGACCGCGATCAACGGCCAGACACCGGCGAGCCGCGACGGCTGGAACGACGGCCGCGATGCCGACCGTCCGATCAACATGAGCTGGCGCAGCACCTTCCCGGCGGCCAACACGCTGGTCGCCGGGGAGTTCTGGGCGGCCGACAGCACCGCCGCCGAAGCCTCGGTGGAACAGGGCTGGGCCGAGCGCTTCGGGCTGGCGATCGGCGATCAGCTGACGCTGAGCATCGGCGAGCGCTCGCTGGAGGTCCGGGTCAGCAACATCCGCGCCGCCGACTGGGATTCGTTCCGGGTCAATTTCTTCGTGCTGCTCAACGCCAACGCCATCGGCGAGGCGCCGCACAGCCTGATTTCCAGCTTTCATCTACCGGCCGGAAACGATGCCCGGCTGGGCGCGCTCAGTCGCGCATTCCCCAACGTTTCGCTGCTCGATGTCGGGGCGATTCTGGGCCGGGTGCGCGAGGTGATCGACCGGGTCAGCCAGGCGGTGCAGATCGTGCTCGGTTTCAGCCTGGCCGCCGGCCTGCTGGTGCTGCTGGCCGCGCTGCAGGCCAGCGCCGCCGAACGGCGTTTCGACAGCGCGGTGCTGCGCACCCTGGGCGCCCGGCGCGGTCAGCTCCGATCTGCGGTGCTGGCCGAATTCGCTACGCTGGGTGGACTGGCCGCCGCCCTGGCCGCCAGCGCTGCGGCATTCGCCGGCTGGCTGCTGGCCACCCAAGCGTTCGACATTCGGCTCGACCAACCCTGGGCCGCCCTGCTGGTCGCCGCGCTGGCCGGCACCGCACTGGCCATGCTGGCCGGCTGGCTGGGCACCCGGCGAATCCTCAGCACCCCGCCCGCGCTGACCCTGCGCGCCGGCTGATGGCGCCGATGCCGGCGCCCGGCCCGAAGCGCAAACTGCGCCGGCATCGGAACCGACGGCTATCCGCGCGCCGACTGTCGACTGGCACGTGCGTCGCCTGTCGCAGGAGCACAGCCATTCGATGCCGGTGCTGCGCAAGTTTCTGAAAGCCTTTCGGACTTTGCCCCGCCTCGCACCTAGTGTAGTGCTTCGTTCTTCTTTGAACTAAGGCGCTGGTTGGCCCGAATGACCTTCTGGAGAATGTCTTTGGCCTTGGCGGTCCAGACGAAGGGCTTGGGGTCTCGATTATGCACGGCGATGTACTCCTCGATGGCG
>JAXMJH010000133.1:0-27782 GCA_034376725.1 Lysobacteraceae bacterium
CGTAGAGCGGGTCGGTCGGTGGACACACCGAAGAAATGCCAGGCTTTTGGCTTCGCGGCTCCTCCTCGCAGAACTGCGCCGCCGCCGGCGCGCTGGCCAACAGCGTTACCGACAGCGCAAAAGCCAGGTGAACCGCGCACACGCCAAGCAACGACACCGCGCAGGCAAACCGCGAACCAACGGACGCACGCACGCAACCCACGAAGAATCCTTTCATCGAACACTCCCTCAAACACCGGTTACAACCACGCAAAGTGGCTGGCAGGTGCCCAACCGAACGCCGGCAATGCGTGGGTCGCTGGGGTGAGGCGGGCTTGGGGGCAAATCTGAACTACCGCCGCTGGGTTTGTCAAGAGCGGGTGAAATCCAATCGCTGAATTGCACCTGCCTACCGATACCGCAGTACGTGGGGCGAGTCCCAAAATTCGCCGTCAGCGCCGGGCCTCATGGGCTTGCCGCTTTGGCCTGGAGAGTTAGCGGACTGGCGACGCGCCGTCGCGCCCACGCGCTCGCACAGTGACACACCTTGTACCAGTCCCGGCCAGCTTGTTCGCAGGTTGAATCGGCGGTTCATTGCTCTGCCTTGCGCGGCTCTGCCTTGCGCGTGCTTCGGAACTTAGCCGGGTGTGCCGCGAGTGCAATCGGCCGCGATGTCGATGTGGCCGATCCGCCCGCCCCAGCAGCCGCCGCAGCCACACCACCCCGGCCCGGCGCAGATCGGCCGGGCCGGGTTCGGGTTCAGCCGGTTGCGGCCTGGTGTACGCCGGAAACCGCGCGGCCGGAGGGGTCGGCGGCGTCGGCGAAGGCGGGGTCCCAGGCAATTGCGGCCGGCGATGAGCAGGCGATCGACTTGCCGCCGGGCACGGTTCGGGCGCAGGCGGCATCGGGGTAGGCCTGGTCGAACAGGCGACGGTATACCAGCGCTTCCTTGCTTTGCGGCGGATTGATGTCGTAGTCGGACTGCGCAGCGGCCAGCTCGGCATCGCTGATGCTGGCCTCGGCGTAGTCCTTGAGGGCATCGATCCAGCCGTATCCCACGCCGTCGCTGAATTGCTCCTTCTGACGCCACAGAATGCTGTCCGGCAGCGCGCCGGCGAACGCCTCGCGAAGCACCTGCTTCTCGATCTTTCCGCCCAGAATGCGCTTGTGCTGAGCATCCATCGACATCGCCAACTCGATGAATTCCAGATCCAGAAACGGCACCCGCGCCTCCACACCCCAGGCCATCATCGACTTGTTGGCGCGCAGGCAGTCGAACTGGTGCAGCGCGCCGATCTTGCGAACGGTTTCGTCGTGAAATTCGACCGCCGACGGCGCCTTGTGGAAGTACAGGTAGCCGCCGAATATCTCATCCGAACCCTCGCCGGACAGCACCATCTTCACGCCCATCGCGCGAATCCGTCGGGCCAGCAGGAACATCGGCGTGGAGGCGCGGATGGTGGTGACATCGTAGGTTTCGATGTGGCGGATCACCTCGGGCAGCGCGTCCAGCCCTTCATCGATGGTGAAGGTGAAGCCGTGGTGCACGGTGCCCAGCGCTTGCGCCGCGACGGCGGCGGCGGCCAGATCGGGCGAGCCTTCCAGGCCGATGGCGAACGAGTGCAGGCGCGGCCACCAGGCTTCGCTGCGATCGTCGTCCTCGATGCGTTGACGGGCGAACATGGCGGCACAGGCGGCGATCAGTGAGGAATCCAGCCCGCCCGAAAGCAGCACGCCATAGGGCACGTCGCTCATCAGCTGCCGGTGAACCGCCTGCTCGAGACCGGCGCGCAGCGTCTGCGGCGCGACTTCCACCCCGGCAGTGACCTGGTAGTCGGTCCATTTCGGATCGTAGAAGCGCACCAGCTCGCCGGCTTCGCTGTCCAGATAGTGGCCGGGCGGGAAGGCGGCGACATCGGCGCACACCCCGGCCAGCGCCTTCAGCTCGGACGCCACCCAGAGGCGGCCGCCGGCATCGTGGCCGTAGTACAGCGGGCAGACGCCAATCGGGTCGCGGGCGATCAGGTAGCGGCCGTGCTCGCGGTCCCAGAGCGCAAACGCGTAGATGCCGTTCAATAGCCGCCCGCCGTGCTCGCGGAGGAAGCCCGGCCCATGTTCGCGGTACAGGGCGTTGATGATTTCGCAGTCGGAGTCGGTTTGCAGTTGGTACGGCCGGGTCAGACCCGCCTCCAGTTGGCGGTGGTTGTAGATTTCGCCATTGACCGCCAGCGCCAGCTGGCCATCGGCCGAGCGCAGCGGCTGCGAGCCGCCGGCCGGGTCGACGATGGCCAGGCGCTCGTGGGCGAGGATGGCGCGCTCATCGGCGTACACGCCGCTCCAGTCGGGGCCGCGATGGCGCTGCAACGCCGAGCGCGCCAGGGCGAGCCGGCGCAGGCCGGGCAGATCGGCATCGGCGCCGATATCGAACACTCCAAGAATCGAACACATTTCACGTACTCCAGGGCCAGAAACGAAAAAAACCCGCATCGGGGATGCGGGTTTCGGAAGACTTTGAGGGCTTGCGTGCAGCCGTCTAGTCGCCAACCCGCTTGCGCGCGCAGCGATTATTCAGGTTGCCATTATTGACGTTGCGCACGGGCACGCGTCCATTGCCGGGATGGCGGGTGGACACGCTGCGCTGGCCGTCGAAAACGTGCATCAGGCCAAGCTAACCGAAGACGCGACCGTATGGCAAGCGATTTTTGGAGCATGGCGTTGGGCGCAATCGCTGACTACCATGAACGAGACCGAACACTCCAAGCAGCCGGGGCCGGTGCCGAAGGCCGGCGCCGTGCAGCCAACCGAAGTCATCCTGCGGGCTGGAATCGAGACGCGTCAGGCAGCGCAACCGTCAGCGCCTGGCGCCACGCTTCCCGACCCGACGACCCACCGCATCAACCGAGTCCCAACGCATGAGCCCGTCCGCTTCAACGGCCAACAACAGGCAGACCGATATTGCCGCCAATCTGGCCGGCATCCACGCACGCATCGCCTCGGCCTGCGCCCGCGCCGGCCGGCCGCCGGATGCGGTGCGGCTGTTGCCGGTCTCCAAGACCCAGCCTGCCGAACGTTTGCGCGCCGCCTTTGCCGCCGGCTGCAGCGCATTCGGCGAGAACAAGGTGCAGGAGGCGCTGGACAAAGCGCAGGCGCTCGCCGATCTGCCGATCCGCTGGTGCCTGATCGGCCACCTGCAAACCAACAAGGCCAAGTACGCGGCGCGCTTCATCGATGAGTTTCAGGCGCTCGACAGCCTGCGTCTGGCCGAAACCCTGGATCGCCGGTTGCAGGCCGAGGGACGGGGCATGGACGTTTTCATCGAGGTCAACACCTCCGGTGAAGCCAGCAAGTTCGGCCTGCCACCGGAGGCGGTCACGGATTTCGTGGCCGGGCTGAAGCCGTTCTCCGCGCTGCGCCCGCGCGGCCTGATGACGCTGGCGGTCGACAGTCCCGACCGCGAGGCGGTACGCGACTGCTTTCGACGGTTGCGCGCGCTGCGCGAGCGGGTCTGCGACACCGGCGCGACCGGTCAGGCCTTCGACCAGTTGTCGATGGGCATGTCGGGCGACTTCGAACTGGCCATCGAGGAAGGCGCGACCGTGGTGCGAATTGGTCAGGCGATATTCGGCGCACGGCCGGCCTGAGGGCATAATCGGTCTCCCGCAACTCCGGCCGCAGCCCCGTCATGGCAAACTTTTCCAGCCGTTTCATTCGAATCGCCCGCCGGTTGGCGATCATCCTCGCGGTGATGCTGGTGTTGGCGGTGGGAGTGCTGTGGTGGGCATTCAGCGGCAGCCTGGCGACGCTGGATGGCGAACGCGCGCTGGCCGGGCTGGACGGCGACACGCTGATCGAGCGCGATGCGCTGGGCACGGTGTCGATCGCCGCCGAAAGCGAAAACGACGCGATGCGCGCGCTGGGCTTCGTCCATGCCCAGGAGCGTTTCTTCGAAATGGACCTGCTCAGGCGCAGCGCCGCCGGCGAGCTGGCTGAACTGTTCGGGAGACCCGCGCTGGACCGCGACCGGGAGCGCCGCGTGCATCGTCTGCGCGCCCGCGCCGCACTGATCGCCGCGCAACTGTCGCCGGATGAGCGCGCCCGCTTCGATGCCTACACGGCAGGCGTGAACGCCGGCCTGGCCGCGTTGCGCACCCGGCCCTGGCCCTACCTGCTGCTGCGCCAGCAGCCAAGACCGTGGCAGACGGAGGATTCCGCGCTGGCCGTGTTCGCGATGTTTTTCGATCTCAATGACAGCCGGAACCGGCGCGAGCTGGAGCGCTGGCAGATGCGCGACGGCCTCGACGAGGCCCTGTTCGCCCTGCTCACTCACGGCGGCAGCGAGTGGGACGTGCCGATGCAGGGCGAGTCACGCGGCAATGCCCGGTTGCCAGGGCCAGAGCAGTTGGATCTTCGCGGCCGTGCTGCCCAGGCCAATGCCAGGCAATACCGGCTGCGCGAGAACGACAGCCTGCCGGGCAGCAACAACTGGGCGGTCGCTGGCGCGCTGACCCGCGACGGGCGCGCCATCGTCGCCAACGACATGCATCTCGGCCAGCGGGTGCCGAACATCTGGTTCCGCACCCGGCTGCGCTACGGCGACCCGCTTGCGGTCGATGGTCGGATCGATGCTACCGGGGTTTCCCTGCCCGGCGCACCGGCGCTGGTGATCGGCAGCAACGGCCATGTTGCCTGGGGTTTCACCAACAGCTACGGCGACTGGCTGGACTGGGTCAAGGTGAGCTGGACCGACCGGAGCGCGGGACGCTACCGGACGCCCGAGGGCGAGGAATCGGTCGTCATCCATCGCGAATCGATGGCCGTGGCCGGAGCCGAACCCGAAGTGCTGGAGGTTCGCCAGACCCGCTGGGGACCGGTCCTGCATGATCTGGATGAGAGCCGCTCGCTGGCGCTGGCCTGGACCGCGCACCGCGACGGCGGATTGAATTTCGCGATGACCGGCTTGCTGCGCGCCCGTTCGCTCGACCAGGCTATGGCGATCGCCAACGCCAGCGGCATCCCGCCGCAGAACTTCGTCGCCGCCGACGCCCAGGGCCGTATCGGCTGGACCTTGATGGGCAGAGTTCCGAAACGCACCGGCATGTGCGACGCGCAACAGCCGATCGAACCACTGGCCGGCTGCGACTGGGATGGCTGGCGCGAGGCCGGCGAGGTGCCGCGCATCGTCGACCCGGAAAACCATCGCCTGTGGACCGCGAACGCTCGCGTGGTGGACGGCGAGGCGCTGGCCGTGATCGGCGACTCCGGCTACGATCTCGGCGCCCGCGCGATGCAGATCCGCGATGGTTTGCTGGCGCTGGAAACCGTCACCGAGGCCGATCTGCTGGCCATTCAGCTGGATGATCGCGCGGTGTTTCTCGAACGCTGGCAGCAGTTGCTCCAGCGCACGCTCGCCCAGGCGGACGACGCAGCGGCCGAACCCGCGCAGATCACCGAGCGCTGGGAAGGCCATGCCAGGCCCGACGCAGTGGCGTACCGGCTGGTGCGCGCGTTTCGCTCCGAGGTTTCGCGAAGGGTGGGCGATGCCTATCTGGCGCTGATCGAGAGCCCTGGCGCCGAGAATGGGTCGCGCAACCAATCGGCACTTGCGGAGCTGTTCGGCGACCGCCGGTTGAACCAGTTCGAAGGCGTGCTGTGGCCGCTGATGCAGGAGCGGCCCGCGCACCTGCTGCCGGCGGGCTATCGCGATTGGGACGATCTGCTGCTACAGGCCGCGCACGCTGTGGTCGCCACGTTGAGCGAGCAGCCCGGCGGACTCGCGCAGCGAACCTGGGGCGAACGCAACACCGCCGCCATCTGTCATCCGCTGGCCGCCGCCCTGCCCGGCCCGGCGCGCAGCCTGTTGTGCATGCCGCCCGACCCGCTGGCCGGCGACAGCAATATGCCGCGCGTGCAGTCGCGCGCCTTCGGCGCATCCGAACGCATGGTGGTCTCGCCCGGACACGAAGAAGATGGCATTTTTCACATGCCCGGCGGCCAGAGCGGCCACCCGCTGTCGCCGTTCTGGGGCGCTGGCCACGACGATCATGTCCACGGCCGGCCGACGCCCTTCCTGCCCGGACCGACCCGTCACCGCTTGCAACTGCGGGCAGCAGAAGTGCCGGGAGTCGCGGAGCGGAACTAATGTAGCGTTACATCCTGTTTGGAAGTTGAGCGATGGGCTCGATCTTGCTTTGCTTCGGCTGCTCTTGCTCTAGGCTCTGAAACCCCCTTTCGTCTCGCACCGAGCAGCGGAGTCGGGCTCGGGGGAAACACTAAGAAAGAGGCGTAGATCACACTTTTGCCGCTTCGCGGCGGCGCAGCATGACACTGCTGGATTGATGTCGTAAGTTCATGCGCGGCAATACGGCGGCGAATGGATGATCGCCGGCGACACATCATGGACGTGCCTCGCAGGGACTGCGAGTTCGTCCTCCGGGGAAAGGGGATCTACCGTGAAAAAGTTTCTGACCGGCCTGGTGCTGGTCCTCGCATCGCTGTGCGCGCATGCCAATACCGGCGTTGCGTTTGTCCACGGCACCAGCAAGCACACCGATGCACTGAACGACTACTGGGGCGCGTCGTTCGTCAATTCGGTGCGTCAGGGCCTGCCCAACAGCGCCAACTACGTGGTCATCAACTGCGACTTCGAGCAGTTCATGTGGGACAGCCGGGCAGCCGGTTGCCTGGCCGGTCAGCTGACCACGTTCATCGCCAATCGCGGCATCACCGATCTGGTCGTCATCACCCACTCCAACGGTGGCAACGTGATGCGCTGGATCATGTCCAACCCGACCTGGGATTCGCGCTACCCGAACATCATCAGCAAGCTGCGCTGGGTGAATGCCCTGGCCCCGTCCTCGGCCGGCACTCCGCTGGCCGACGCGGTGATCGCCGGCAATGTGTTCGAGAGTGCGCTCGGCTGGCTGCTGGGCTTCAAGAACGACGCCGTGCGCCAGCAGCAGGTCAGCTGGATGGCCAGCTACAACGCCAACTGGCTGCTTGGCACGTCCGGTCGTCCGGCGCTGCCCAAGGCATTCTGGAACGTGGTCGGCAGCGACGTGATTTCGGCGATATGGGATAGCGACGCCTACTGCGGCGGCTACACCCAGAGCGTGGGGCTGGAAATCACCCAGAACTGGCTGGCCAGTTGCTCGGACGGCTTCCTGAATTGCACCAGCCAGCGGGCGGCCGGCTTTCACTGGTTCACCGACAAAACCGGGCTGGGCAAGATTCTCAACCACAACCAGAGCCGAAAGAATTGCTTCGGCCTGGACGTTGTCCTGCGCAACGACATTTAAGGGGCCGCCATCATGCGTAATCAACTGACAGTTCTCGTTTCACTGGCCCTGCTGGTCTGCACGGGCGCTTCCGCAAACGGCCTGCTGCCGGCACCGGAAGCTGCCGATCTGGTTCCGAGCCAGCTCATCGCAGCACCCGATCCGGGCTTTGCTTCCGAATCGCAGGCGGTCTCGTTCGCCTGGGCGCTGGATCGCAACGCGGCGCTCGAGGCACCGCAGCCGTATGTCGCCGAAAGCCGCGAGTTTTTCGAAACCGTCGATGCCGCACGGCTGCAGGCCGGCTATCGGATCGACACCACGGCGCCTGGCGCGGTGATTCGCATCAGCCCCGAGCAATCGGGCCGGGTGACGGCGATCAGCGCGGCAGGTATAGAGATCGAGCACAACGGCACGGTTCTCAACGCCTCGCAGGCGCTCGATCAGGTCGCCACGTCCGAAGAGCTGCGTCAGGCCGGCCTCGATTTCGGCAACGGCGCACTGGCGTTCCGGGTCAAGCCCGAGCTGGGCGCTGGCGATGTCGTGCTTCGCGCCGGCAAGGCCAGGGGCCGCTATCTGGTGCACGTGTTCGAGCCCAACAGCCCGATGCGTCTGGTGCTGGGAAGCGAGCGCTCCAACCACATCGCCGGCCAGACGCTGGCCGTGTCGGCACGCCTGTATGACGGCGATGCGCCGATGGCTGCCCAGCGTCTTGGCGGTCTGGTCACCGCACCCGATGGCCGCACCTTTCCGCTCGAGTTCAAGGCCGGCACCGCCAGCGACGGCAGCACCCAGATTGTGCTGCCCAGCGAAGCCTCGACTCAGCCGGGTCTGTGGGAAGTCCACACCTTCGCCACGGGTCGCCACGCCGGCGGCCGGCTGTTGCGCGATGCCAAGATCGCGGTGGCGGTCGCGGCTCCCACGGCACGGCTCAGCGGCGACTACGGGGTGGATTCCAGCCAGGGCCTGAAAGTCAGCCTGGGCGTGGAAGCCGCCAGCGCTGGCCGCTACGAGGTAGGCGCGGTGCTGTACGGCACCGATGTATCGGGCGGATTGGCGCCCATGGCGGCAGCGCGCACCGCCGACGTACTGACGGCTGGCCAGGGCGAGTTGGTGCTGGAGTTTCCAGCCGAGCTGATGGGACGCGGTTTCAGCGCGCCCTATGCCCTGCGCGACATCACCCTGAGCGACCAGAGCCGCATGGGTCGCCTTGAAGCCCGCGCCATCGGTCCGGAGATCGCCATTCCGGCTGCCCAGGGCACCGGCCCGCAGCCGCTGCCCGGCGGCATCACCGATATCGCGCAGCAGTAAGCAGCGGTATCGCGCTGCACAGCGACACAGGCCGGCGTCCGGGCAATCCGGGCGCCGGTTTCGTTTTCGATCCGATCCGGCTGCTGTTCAGGCCGAGGCGTCGATGCGATCGAACACCGCCATCTGGCTCGGCGCACCGAGCAGTGCATCCGGCTCGCCGATGCCCCGCACCGTCAAACCAAACCGGCAACGTCGGGCGACCCCGAATGCCCATTCGCGAAATTTCGCCCGGCTCCATTCGAACTGGTGATCCGGATCGCGCCGCTCGCCCGGTGCCAGCCCCAGCAACACGTTGTATTCGACGTTCGGCGTGGTGACGATGACGCGCTCGGGACGGTAGCCGGCGAACACCGTGTGCTCCAGCTGAGACAGCTTGCCGGGCGGCAGATGCTCGATGGTCTCGATCAAGGTGGCGACGCGATAACCCTGCAGTCGGCGATCATGCTGGGTGTAGCTGCCGTGCACCAGCAGCAGCCGATCCGGTCCATCGCAGCGGCCATCCAGCAGTTGTTGCCGGGCGACCTCCAGCGCGACAGCGGACACGTCCATGCCCAGGATCCGGGTGAACTGGGTTTCGCGAATCAACCGGGAAAGAAAGGCGCCCGAACCGCAACCCAGATCCATGATGCTGTCGGCACCACTGGCCAACGCGGTGTGCAGCACGGCGCTCAGGCGCTCTTCATGCAGGGGTCCGAGCAGGGTCATCGCGACTCGCTGGCGTGGCCGGGGTTCAGCTCTCGTCCATCAGTAGGCTGGCCAGCGGGTAGCGCCCGACCGGCATCGAGATCAGACGAGCCGCCGCAGCAAGCGCGCCACGCGCGAAGATGTCGCGATCGGTGGCGCGATGGATGATTTCCAGGCGTTCGCCGATACCGGAAAACTGCACCGTGTGCTCGCCGACGATATCCCCGGCGCGAAGGCTGCTGTAGCTGGGCGGCCTGCCGCGGCCGGCCTGCACTGCGGCACCGAGGGCCAGCGCAGTCCCTGAGGGCATGTCCTTCTTGCCCGAGTGGTGCGCTTCAACGATGTCGCAATCCCAGGCAGCGAGCGCAGCAGCGGCGCGCCGGGCAAGTTCGCTGGCCACCATCACGCCGAGGCTGAAGTTTGCCGCCCAGACGATGGCGATGCGCGAGCTGCCGGCATCGAGCGCATCCAGTTGACTCTCGGCCAGCCCCGTGGTGCCGCTGACCAAGGCCGCGCCGCGCTCAAGGCACAGCGACAGGATGCCGTCGAACCCCTGCGGCAGGCTGAAATCGATGGCGACATCGAATTCCGGAGCCGAGCGGACGTTAGCGGCGTGCAGCACCGGCACGCCCGCATCGCCCAGGGCATCCGGATCGCGCCCGACGATGGCGGCGACAACCCGAAACCGGCCGTCCGCCTGCGCCAGACGCAGGATCGAGCGACCCATGCGGCCGGATGCGCCATGGACCAACAGCCGCACCGGCGAATCGCCGTTCATCCGCGCAACCCCCTGAAATTACTTGCGCTTTGGCGCGATCATCATGACCATCTGCCGGCCTTCCAGGCGCGGCCGCTGCTCGATGACCACCTCGTCGCCAAGGTCTTCCTCGATTCGCTTGGCCATGGCCAGACCCAGGTCCTGATGCGCCATTTCCCGGCCGCGGAAGCGGATGTTCACCTTGACCTTGTCGCCTTCCTCGATGAAGCGGCGCAGGTTGCGCAGCTTGATGTCGTAGTCGCCCTGATCGGTGACCGGCCGGAACTTGAGCTCCTTCAGTTCGACCTGCTTCTGCTTTTTCTTGGCGGCCGAGGCCTTTTTCTGAAGCTCGAAGCGGAACTTGCCGTAGTCCATGACCCGGCAGACCGGTGGATCGGCCGTCGGTTGGATCTCGACCAGGTCCATGGCCGATTCTTCCGCCAATGCCACGGCCTCATCGCGGGTCAGGATGCCGACCATTTCCCCGTCGGCGCCAATGACGCGGACGCGTGGAACGCGAATGTCTTCATTCTTGCGGTGCTGTTTTTCGGTGCTGATTCGAGTGTCCTCCAAGGGTGCTGCCAAGCCGACCGCCATCGCGGTCGGGCCATGTTGCGGTTAGTTTAGCGCGGCTTGCCCACGAAAATGCGCAAGTACCTGTTCCAGGGTCATTACGCCGAGATCTTCCCCACCCCGGCCACGCACTGAAAGCGTGCCATTTTCCCGTTCGCGCTCGCCGGCGACCAGCAAATAGGGCACTTTGGCCAGCGCGTGTTCGCGAATCTTATAGCCGACCTTTTCATTGCGCAAATCCACTTCCACCCGGAACCCCTGATCGACAAGACGCTTGCCCGCCTCTTTGATGTAATCGGCTTGGGCATCGGTGATGCTGATCACAACGGCCTGCACCGGCGCCAGCCACAGCGGCAGCGCGCCGGCATAATGTTCGATCAGAATCCCGATGAAGCGCTCCATCGAGCCGACGATGGCGCGATGCAGCATCACCGGATTCTGCCGCGCGGAATGTTCGTCGACGTATTCGGCGCCCAACCGCTCAGGCATCATGAAGTCGACCTGCATGGTGCCCAACTGCCAGGCCCGGCCAATGGCGTCCTTGAGGTGATATTCGATCTTCGGGCCATAGAATGCCCCCTCGCCGGGCAGCTCCTCCCACTCGACGCCGCAGGCACCAAGCGCCGCGCGCAGAGCGGCTTCTGCCTTGTCCCAGACCTCATCGGAGCCCAGGCGCTTGTCCGGCCGCAGGGCGATCTTCACTGAAGGCGGATCGAACCCGAAGTCCGAATAGACCTTCAGCGCCTGGCGGTGAAATGCGGTGACTTCCGATTCGATCTGACCTGGCGTGCAGAACACATGGCCATCGTCCTGGGTGAACGCACGCACCCGCATGATGCCGTGCAGCGCGCCCGAGGGCTCGTTGCGATGGCAGGCGCCGAACTCGCCGTAGCGGATCGGCAATTCCCGGTAGCTGTGCAGACCGGCGTTGAACACCTGGATGTGACCCGGGCAGTTCATCGGCTTCAGCGCATAGTCGCGCTTTTCCGACTCGGTGAAGAACATGTTCTCGTGGTAGTTCTCCCAGTGCCCCGACGCCTTCCACAATGAGACATCGAGAATCTGCGGGCAGCGAACTTCCTGGTAACCGGAATCCCGGTACACCTTTCGCATGTACTGCTCGATCGCCTGCCACAGCTGCCAGCCTTTCGGGTGCCAGAACACCATGCCCGGCGCCTGTTCCTGCTGGTGGAACAGATCGAGCTGCCGCGCCAGCTTGCGATGGTCGCGCTTCTCGGATTCTTCCAGTTGGTGCAGGTGCGCCTTGAGGTCCTTGTCATTCAACCAGGCGGTGCCGTAGATCCGGCTGAGCATCGCGTTGTTGGAATCGCCGCGCCAGTAGGCACCAGCCACCTTCATCAGTTTGAACGCACGCAACTTGTCGGTTCCTGGCACATGCGGGCCACGGCACAGGTCGGTGAACTCGCCCTGGCTGTAGAGCGACAGATCCTCGTCGCTGGGAATCGAGGCGATGATCTCGGCCTTGTAGTGCTCGCCGATGTCGCGGAAAAAACCTATCGCCTCATCGCGCGGCTTGACGGTGCGCTGCACCGGCAGCGCCTCGGCGACGATCTTGTGCATCTCCTCTTCGATCGCCGGCAGATCTTCCGGCGTGAACGGTCGCTGGTAGGAAAAATCGTAGTAGAACCCGTTCTCGATGACCGGGCCGATGGTCACCTGCGCGCCCGGAAACCGCCGCTGCACGGCCTGGGCGAGCAGGTGCGCAGTCGAATGCCGCACGATCTCCAGCGCGTCGGGGTGTTTATCGGTCACGATTTCGACGCTGGCGTCATAGTCGATCCGATGGCTGGCATCGACCAGCCGGCCATCGACCTTGCCGGCAAGCGCCGCCTTGGCCAGACCGGGGCCGATCGAGGCAGCCAGTTCGGCTACGGTCACGGGATTTTCGAATTCACGGCGGCTGCCGTCGGGAAGGGTAATGGCGATCATCGGGTGGCTCCGCCTCCCGTCGCGGGGAGGACTGATGGTTGGGATCATTCGGTTTCTGCGCCTGTCGCCCGGTCGCGCCGGGTCCGGGGCACAAAAAATCGGGGCACAAAAAAAGGCGCCAAGCGCCTTACCCGCAGACATGCGAAGGGGTGGCGTGGCGTCAGGCGGGATGGCTCGGCGTAGTGCTCATGTCGCACACTGATCTCACGGTTACCCGGGAGCTTCCTGTTGGCAGAATTCCGTCAGCCGGAATGTGGGGATTGGAAGCAAAAAATTAGGGCTTGGCCACGCACAAGTCAACCATGCGGAGCCACCCCGCACCGAAGCGCACGGAGCCAGCAAGCGTCCAGATGTTTGAGCCTCGACTCACGAATCCACCGCAAACCCGGTGGTGGGCGGTACAGGGATCGAACCTGTGACCCCTACCATGTCAAGGTAGTGCTCTACCGCTGAGCTAACCGCCCGTGAGGCCGGCAAGTCTAACCTGTCCCACGGGCATGCGACAAGCGGTGCAACCGCCTGTGTGCAACCGCCTGGTGCCGGGCAAAACCAAACCAAGGCCGTCGATCAGCGATCGAGCGCGGCGAGATCGACTCCCACGCGCTCGGCACACTCGCGCCGCAACTGTCGATCATCGTTGTGATCGCGCCGGCTCGCACCGACATAGGCGATGCACAGGCGCACGGCAGATCTTTCGATCACCCCGGTTTCCGGAGGATGGGCGTCTTGGGCGCGGCCGGATACCGACATCCGGGTTTGCTGCCACTGGGGCGACGCCGCCGAATCTGCGTCGCCAGATGACGGACTCTGGATCGCTCGCGGCTGCACGCCGACGATGATCACCGCGAGAGCAGTGACCGCCACCAACGTACGAATTCCGCTTGCGCTCATCAGGGATCGCCTTCGGCAGATTATGGACGGCCGCATTGCACTTGGTTCAGGGCGCCTTCATCTTCTGTATACACCCATGCCGAAAGTCATGCAAATGCCGGGCGAGGTCGGTTCCGGGCCCGTCGGGCGAGTCTCCGTACACGGGAAGCATTCCCGTTGCCCCGAATTCCGTTCAAAATGAAACGATGACCCGCCCACTGGCACAACGCGACTTCACCCTGGAACCCGACGACTTCGTGCGTTTGGCGAATCTGAACGGCCCGATGGATGAGCATCTGCGGATGATCGAGCTGCGGCTGGGCGTCGAAATCGCCAGCCGGGGCGCGGTTTTCCGTGTCATCGGGGACGACCGGGCGGCCGCTGCAACCGAGCGTCTCCTGAAGTCGCTTTACGCCGAAGCGGAGGACGAGCCGATCACACCGCACTCGCTCAACCTGCGACTCAATGCCGCCAACGTCGACCAGCTGACCAACCCGCCGGTTGCCGCCCCGGAAATCGCGATTAGGGTCAAACGCGGCAATATCCGGGGCCGAAGCCCCAATCAGGCGGCTTATTTGCAGGCGATCGCAAGCCACGACATCAATTTCGGCATCGGACCGGCTGGCACCGGCAAGACCTATCTGGCGGTCGCCAGCGCGGTCGAAGCGCTCGACCAGTCGCGGGTGCAGCGGCTGGTGCTGGTTCGCCCGGCTGTCGAAGCTGGCGAAAAGCTGGGCTTTCTGCCCGGCGACCTGGCCCAGAAGGTCGACCCCTACCTGCGCCCGCTTTACGACGCGCTCTACGAAATGCTGGGCGTGGAGAAGGTGCTGAAGCTGATCGAGCGCAACGTGATCGAAGTCGCGCCGCTGGCCTACATGCGCGGCCGCACGCTCAACGACGCCTTCGTCATTCTCGATGAAGCGCAAAACACCAGCATCGAACAGATGAAGATGTTCCTGACCCGCATCGGATTCGGCTCGACAGCCGTGGTGACCGGCGACCTGACCCAGACCGACCTGCCGAAGCAGACCAAATCGGGACTGCGCGACGCCATCGAGGTTCTGCACGGTGTCGACGGCATCAGCTTTACCTTGTTCACCGCCCGCGACGTGGTGCGTCATCCGCTGGTGCAACGTATCGTCCAGGCATACGATGCCCGCGACGACCGGATGCAGAGCTGATGGCCAGGCGCATCGCACCCCTCGATCTGGACCTGGGCGTCAGCTACGGAGTGCCGCGCGCCGGCATACCCGCGCCGGCCAGCTTCCGTCGATGGGTGACTGCGGCTTTGCGGGGGCGCGTGCGACGGGCCGACCTGGCCATCCGAATCGTCGATGAGCGCGAAGGCAAGGCGCTCAACCGGCACTATCGCGGCAAGGACAAGCCGACCAATGTGCTCAGTTTTCCGGCTGAACTGCCCGAGGGCGTTACCCTGCCGGTGCTGGGCGATATCGTCCTGTGCGCCCCGGTGGTCGCGCGCGAGGCCGGCAAACAGGGCAAGCCGCTCAACGCCCACTACGCCCACCTCACCGTCCACGGCGTGCTGCATCTGCTGGGTTGCGATCACGACGACCCGCGCGAGGCGGAGGCAATGGAACAGATCGAACGCGAAGTTCTGGCCAGCCTGGGACTGCCGGACCCGTATCTGAGCTGAGCACTTGAAATCGGCGCGCGGCGGCCACAGTCAGTGCCGCAGTCCGGCCACCGGCTGTGCAACGGGCATCGCCCGGCCTTCCGTTCACGCTACACTTGACGCAACGCCATCAGGCGCCTGTTCATAACCAATGGCTGACGACAACAGTAGTAAACCTCCCGGCGAACGCCGCTCGTGGCTGGACCGGCTCGGACAGCTTTTTTCGGGCGAGCCGAAGAACCGGGAGGACATCATCGAGATCCTTCGCGCGGCCCGCGAGGCCGGCGTGCTGGAGGCCGAAACACTGAGCATGCTCGAGGGCGCCATGGCCGTTTCCGAGGGCCAGGTTGCCGACGTGATGGTGCCGCGTTCGCAAATGGTGGTGCTCGACGCGGAGGCGCCGCTGTCGGAAATCCTCGCCATCGTGATCGAGTCGGGGCACTCCCGCTTCCCGGTCCACGGCGAGGAGCGAAACGACATTCTCGGTATCTTGCTGGCCAAGGATCTGCTGCCCGGCATTGCCTCCGGTCAGCCGCCCGATTCGATCCGCAGCCTGTTGCGCAAGCCGGTTTTCATTCCCGAATCCAAGCGTCTGAACGTGCTGTTGCGCGAGTTTCGCCTGTCGCGCAACCACATGGCCGTCGTGGTCGATGAATACGGCGGCGTCGCCGGCCTGGTCACCATCGAGGACGTGCTGGAGCAGATCGTCGGGGAAATCGACGACGAACACGACGAGGCCGAAGACACCAGCGGGCAGATCGCCGAACAGGCCGACGGCTCGTTCGTGATCGATGCACTGACGCCGATCGAGGACTTCAACGAGCGCTTCGAGAGCGACTTCCCGGATGACGATTACGACACCCTGGGCGGACTGGTCACCGCCGCCATCGGCCATCTGCCGGAGATCGGCGAGGAGCTCACGCTCGGTCGGTTCCTGATCCGGGTGGCGCGCGCCGACCGGCGCAGGGTTCAGGCCTTCGAAGTGCGCCTGCTGGCCGATGTCGATGAAGCCTGATGTCGATGAAGCCCGATGTCGATGAGGTCTGAGCTGGCGCGCCGCATGCGCGGGCTGATCGCCGTACTGCTGTGGCTGACCGCGCTACCCGCGCTGGCTGCGCCTCAGGTCGCCCTGGTCACCATGGAACCGGGGGAGACCTACTGGGAACGCTTCGGTCACAACGCCCTGCTGGTCGATATCGGCGATGGCAGCGAGCCGCTGCTGTACAACTACGGCATGTTCGACTTCGACGAACCGGGCTTCTTCGTCAAGTTCATGCGCGGCGAGATGCGCTACCGGCTTGCCGTCGATGACTATGGCGAATCGCTCGGCTACTACGATTCGACCGGTCGCGGCGTCACCGTGCAGTGGCTGAATCTCACTCCGGAGCAGAGCACTGCTCTGATCGGGTTCCTGCGCTGGAACGCCCGGCCGGAAAACGCGTATTACCGCTACGATTATTTCCTCGACAACTGCTCGACCCGGGTTCGCGATGCGCTGGATGTGGCGCTCGGCGGCGCGCTCAAACCGCAGTTGATCGGCCGGGCGCGCGGTCTCAGCTACCGCTTCGAGGCGCTGCGCCTCGGCCAGCAGCCGCTGTGGATGGGGCTTGGCATGAGCGTTGGCCTGGGGCCGTTCGCCGAACGGCAACTTTCGCGCTGGGACGAAGCGTTCGTCCCGATGCGCCTGCGCGAGGCAGTGCGCGAGGCGAAGACCGCCGACGGCGCCCCCCTGGTATCGGCCGAGCAAACGCTGCTGCCGCATCGCCTGGCGGAAACCGCCATCGAACCGCCGCGTTGGTGGCCGCGATTCCTGCTGGTCGGCCTGCTGGGCGCCTGGCTGCTGCGCTGGTCAGCTGAACGCAGGCCGCGACTGGGTGGCGCGCTGGCCGGCGCTCTCTGGTTGGGTATCGGCTCGGCTGGACTGGTACTGCTTGCCCTGTGGGCGCTGACCACGCACACCGCCGCCTGGGCCAACGAGAACCTGCTGCTGTTCAATCCGCTGGCCCTGCTGCTTCTGCCGCTGGCGTTGGCTCGAATGCGCGGCCTGCCGCTGCCGCGCTGGGCGCAATCCCTGCTGCTGGCGCTAACCGTGCTGGCGGCGATGGCGGTGTTCCTGAAATTTCTGCCGTTCCGCGTGCAGAGCAATCTGGACTGGATTGTCCTCATGCTCCCGCTGCACCTGGCCCTGTACTTCAGTTTCCGCCGCCAGCCCGATAGCGGCCAGAAAGCCGATGCGGGCGTGTAAAATGAAGCGCTCCCTTTGCATTGGCCGCCGATGTCTACCCACACCCTGACCGCCCTGTCGCCGGTCGACGGCCGCTATGCCGGCAAGGTCGATGCGCTGCGTCCGATTTTTTCCGAGTTTGGCCTCATTCGCGCCCGTATCCGGGTCGAAGTGCAGTGGTTGCTGGCCCTGGCCGCCGAGCCGGGCATCGTCGAGCTGCCGGCATTCGGTGCCGAGGCGACGGCGCGGCTCAATGCGCTGGCGGATGCGGTGTCGGTCGATGACGCAGCGAGAGTCAAGGCCATCGAGGCGACCACCAATCACGACGTGAAGGCGGTCGAGTACTACATCAAGCAGCGTCTGGCCGGCGATGCCGAGCTGGCGCCTGCGCTGGAGTTCGTGCACTTTGCCTGCACATCGGAGGACATCAACAACCTCAGCTACGCCCTGATGCTGCGCGAGGCGCGCGACACCGTGCTGCTGCCGCAGCTGGACGCCCTGATCGCCGCGCTGCGCGGCCTGGCCCACGAACACGCCGCCCTGCCCCTGCTGTCGCGCACCCACGGCCAGACCGCCTCGCCAACCACAGTGGGCAAGGAAATCGCCAATGTGGTGGCCCGACTCCTGCGCCAGCGTCAGGCTCTGGCTGCGGTGGCGATCAGCGGCAAGATCAACGGCGCGGTGGGCAATTACAACGCCCACACGGTCGCCTATCCGGAAGTGGACTGGCCAGCGCTGTCGCAGCGCTTCGTGACCGGGCTGGGACTCGACTTCAACGCCTACACGACGCAGATCGAGCCGCATGATTTCATTGCCGAGCTGTGCGATGCCCAGCGCCGGATCGACACCATCGCCATCGACCTGTGCCGCGACCTGTGGGGCTACATCTCGCTGGGCTATTTCCGTCAGGCCGTGAAGGCCGGCGAAGTCGGCTCTTCGACCATGCCGCACAAGGTCAACCCGATCGACTTCGAAAACGCCGAGGGCAACTTCGGCATCGCCAATGCCCTGCTCGGCCATTTTGCCGAAAAGCTGCCGGTCAGCCGCTGGCAGCGCGACCTCACCGACTCGACCGTGCTGCGCGCCCTGGGTAGCGGATTCGGTCACGCGCTGATCGCCTTCGATGCCCTGTCGCGCGGCCTGGCCAAGCTCAGCCCGAATCCGGATCGGCTGGCCGGCGATCTCGACGCCGCCTGGGAAGTGCTGGCCGAAGCCGTGCAGACCGTCATGCGCCGGCATGGCTTGCCCGAGCCCTACGAGCAGCTGAAAGCGCTCACCCGCGGCCAGGGAATCACCGAGTCCAGCCTGCGCGCTTTCATCGCCGCGCTCGATCTGCCCGACGATGCCCGGCAGCGACTGCTGAACCTCACGCCGGCCAGCTACATCGGGCTGGCCGAACGGCTGGCGCGGGCGATCTGATCCGCCGATAGCGGAACGAGCGTCGCGCCGCCATCGCCGATATGCGACCATCGTCACCGGCCGAGACGGGATTGGCAGGGCAGCATCCCGGATACCGCGTGGCCGACCGCAACGACTGACCGACCGACTCCGTGACGCCACAAGGCGGGCAATGAAGGCGTTTCGCACAACCGCCGCGCATCCTGGAACCAGCAAGGACCTTGCCATGAATCTTTCGAAATTGCCGCTGTTGCTGGCCGCTCTGGCCTTGCTCGTTCTGCTGATCGCCGGCCCCGGCGTCCGGCTGGAGCTTTGGGATTTCCGTTTCGGACTCCAGTTGATGCGTTATGCGGCCTTCGCGGGTTTGGGCGCGGGGGCTCTGGCGTTGATCGGACTGCTCTGGCCCCGAGTGCGCCGACAGGGTCCCGGGCTGCTGTCGGTCGCGCTGGCGATTGGCTTGGTGGTGGTGGCCCTGCCCTGGCTGCAACTCAGGCAGGCCCGATCGGTTCCGCCAATCCATGACATCAGCACCGACCTGCAACAACCACCGGAATTCTCGGCGATCGTCGAACTGCGCGGCGCGGACAGCAATCCGCTCGACCGGGCCGACCCGGCCCTGCCCGATCAGCAGCGCGCCGCCTATCCGGATGTCCGCCCGGCGATCATTGCGGCTGCGCCGGATGCCGCGTTCGAGCGTGCCCTCGAAGTCGCCGACACGCTGGGTTGGGAGATCGTCTCGACCGACCCGGCATCAGGGCTCATCGAGGCCACCGACACCACGCTCTGGTTCGGTTTCAAGGACGACGTGGCGATCCGCATCCGCGCCGAAGGCGAAGGCAGCCGGATCGATCTGCGCTCGGTATCGCGGGTCGGCCGCAGCGACGTCGGCGCAAATGCCCGACGCATCCGGGCGTTTCTGGAATTGATCGAAAGCCCAGGGGCCTGAGAAAGCCCAGGGACTTGAGGGTGCGCCGGGCACTCCCCGGCACACCTGCATTCCAGCGAGCGGCTCAAGCGGCCGCGAAGTGCCTGACCAGCGCCTGCAGCAGTGCGCCGTAGACCGGATTGCAGAAACTGTGCACGGCGGCATCGTCGCTGGACTCGTAGTCCGAGACCCATTCCACGAAGGTCTGGTCGCCGGCGGTCACCGGGCGCAACTGAACCGTGCCGATGTAGCGGTCGACCACGTCCTTGGACAGCGGACCGGGGCCGTCGTCCATTGTGTAGCGCAAGCGGTGCGCAGCATCATCGAGCTCGATCAGGGTTTCGACGAAGGCACCGTTCAGCACGCGCTGGCTGCCGACTTCGGAAGGGCCCTTGTCGCCCTTGATCTCCACGTGTTCCACGACGCCCTTCGCCCAGGACACATCATGAAAGTCGCGCAGCGCCTGCCAGACGCGATCGAGGGGTGCGGCCACGACGGCCGAGTTGTAACACTGTCCCATGTCAACTCCTTCTTGGGTGAGCGCGCCGGACACCTTGACCGGCGCAGTGCCTCACCATACGCCCTGCCCAGGCCGCGCCGTCAGTCCGTGCCGTCCATGATTCGGGTTCGTTCGGCCTGCACAGGTATCCGGTTCAGAAACGACCGGCCTGATAGTCGCTGAATGCCTGCTGGAGTTCGGCGCGGGTATTCATCACAAATGGGCCGTAGCGCGCCACCGGCTCGTTCAGCGGCCGCCCGGCGACGACGATCAGCCGACTGGCGCGAGCGGCGCGCAGCGCCAATCCGTCCCCGTCGGTCAGCGTGGCCAGCTGACCGGCCTCCAGCACGGTCTCGCCCACGGCGCCACCCAGTTCCACCGCGCCCTCGTAGACATAGACAAACGCCGTGTGCCCGTGCGGCACCGGCAGCCCGACCTGCGCCGCCTCGTCGAGTTCCAGATCGAGATACAGCGGGTCGGTGGCCGGCTGATCGATGGCGCCGCGGATGCCGCCCAGCTCGCCGGCGATCACCTTCGCCCTTGCGCCCGGCGCCGGCTCGACCACGGCAATGCGTTCGGGGCCGAACTCCTGATAGCGCGGCGCACTCATTTTTTCCCGTGCCGGCAGGTTCACCCAGAGCTGGAAGCCACGCATCCGGCCGTGCTCCTGCTCGGGCATTTCCGAGTGCACGATGCCGCGCCCGGCGGTCATCCACTGCACTGCACCGGGCACCAACAGTCCCTCGTTGCCGTGGTTGTCGCGATGCCGCATGCGGCCGTCGATCATGAAGGTGACCGTCTCGAAGCCCCGATGCGGGTGATCGGGAAATCCGGCGATGTAGTCTTCCGGCCGGTCGGTACCGAACTCGTCGAGCAGCAGAAACGGGTCGAGATCGGGCAGCGCCCGCCCGCCTATGACCCGGGTGAGACGCACACCGGCGCCGTCGGAAGTGGCTTCGCCACGGATGATCCGGCTGACCTTGCGGGGAGTGTTCATGGCTGCGATCCGTAGTCGGGGAACATCCCGGCACGATAGCGCCAACCACCCGCGCAAACAGCTATCGGCGTGCAACTTAGCGTTGCCGCAGCGCTCAGCGCAGCTGCGAGCGAACCGCAGGAACCGACTTGGACGTTGCCCGGGTGAAAACCCAGACCGTGGCCGGTGGCAGGTTCCACCAGGTGAGCCGGCTGCGCGTAGCGACCAGGTCGAGTTCGGACAACAAATCGCTGGCGACCGGACTGACCGGCCCGTAGGTGAACTGAATCAAGCGGCCCTCGGGACCGAGCACCGAAAACGCGGCCGAAAGCACGCTGCGCTGTACCGCCCTGGGCATCGACAACAGGCCGAGCCCCGATACCACCGCATCGGCCGGGCCATGACGCGAAAATCCGCTTTCCTCGGCCAATCGAACGATCGCTTCAGCACTGCCATGAACCACGGAGACGCGGGGAAACCGGCCGCGCAAGTGCCGGTACAGGTCGGGATTGAGTTCGACCACAAGGACATCTTCCGGCGCCAGTCCGTGGTCCAGCAGTGCCTGGGTGATTGCACCTGTGCCACCACCGAATTCGATAACCCGCCGGCAGCCATGCGGCAACTCGGCGATCATCCGCCCAGCCAGCAGTCGGCTGGACGGAGAAACGGCCGCCGTCGACAGCGGGTTGCGCAGCCACTGGCGGAAAAACATCCACCGCGACGCGACTTCATCATGACTGCGAGCTTTCAGATTCATCGGCGAAGCATAACCGGTTGCGGGCACTATCCGATCCTCTTGGTGAATATTCTTGCCAGGCGATCGGCCAGGTCCGCCCTGACCAGTTGATCGGCCCTCGAACTCAACCGCTCCGGAACCGGGGGCGTGCGGTCACCGACGACGATGGATTCAGACAACGCTCAGCCCGGGGCATCGACCCGGTGTATGCTGCTGGAACGACCCGCCACTCGCCGAGATTGCTCATCATGCGAGCCAGACTTGTCCGCACCGTTGCCCTGCTGATCGCCGCTGCGCTGATCTCGCCCGTTGCCATCGGACAGGACGCGGACGAAACTGCCAAGCCCGAATCCAGCTACAAGCCATTGCGCCCGATGAGCCAATGCCTCATTCCCGAGCGGGTGCGCGACTGGGCCTATATCAACGACCGGGAGATTCTGGTCAACGCCGGCCGAAAGAAGTACCGCATTCGCATGTCCTACGGCTGTCCGGCCCTGGCCTTCGGGGTGTTCATTCGCTTCGACCCGGGTCCGGGCATCGGCCGGATGTGCGGCAATCTCAATGAGGCAGTGATCGCCGGCAGCACACGCTGCAACGTTGCTGCCGTCGAGCGGATCGATCAGGACGAGTGGAACGAGACGCTCGAGCAGCCAGGCGTGAGCCTGAATCGCCACGCCCAGGGCCGCACCCCGACCCCCTATCTTGCCGACCGGCAAAGTAGCGACATGGACGTGTCGCGCAGCCGCTGAACCGGCCGAGGCCGACTCATCCGCGCAGCGCGCGGATCTCCCAGGCCCGGTGGATGCGCGGATTGCGCGAGAAATCCGGGTCGATGGTTTCCGGCGAAATCTCCCGCCACTGGGCAAACCCGGCCAACGCCGCTTCGTCCAGCTTGAACCGCCGAAAATTGTTCGAAAACAGCAGCAGCCCGTCCGGCGCCAGCCGCGCCACGGCCCGGCGGATCAATTCGACGTGGCGGATCTGAATGTCGAAGTCGCCCGCCCGCGCCGAGTTGGAAAACGTGGGCGGGTCGCAGAAGATCAGATCGTAACGCTCGCGCTCGGCGGCCAGCCAGGCCATCGCATCGGCCTGCACCAGGCGGTGATCTTGGCCGGCGCAGCCGTTGAGCGCCAGATTGGCCGCTGCCCACTCCAGATAGGTGGCCGACAGATCGACCGTGGTGGTTTCGGCGCCGGCCAGTGCGGCATGCACGGTCGCCGCGCCGGTGTAGGCAAACAGGTTCAGAAACCGCTTGCCGGCCGCCTCGCGACCGATGCGCAGGCGCAGCGAGCGATGGTCCAGAAACAGCCCGGTATCCAGATAGTCGAACAGATTCACCCGCAGCAGCGCATCGCCCTCGCGCACCACGATGAACTCGCCGCGCTGATCGAGCCGACCGTAAGCGCTGCCGCCCTTGCTGCGGGTGCGGGTCTTGACCGCGATGCGCCAGTGGTCGAGTTCGAATACCGACTGCGCCGCCGCCAGCAGCTCGCGCAGCCGCCGCTGGCTGTCTGCCTCGGGAATCGCCGATGGCGCCTGATACTCCTGGACGTGCAGATAGACCCGTTGCTCGCCATCGTGTTCCGGATAGACGTCGATGGCCGCCGAGTACTCAGGCAGGTCCGCGTCATACACCCGATAGCAGCTCACGTCTTCCTCCTGGCGCCAGCGCTTGAAGCGCTTGATGTTCTTGCGCAACCGATTGGCGACCATCTGCGCGCCATCGGACAATGGCTGGTCGACCGCTGCCCTTTTCTCCAGCCCGCCGACGCGGTCGCAGATCAGCAGGGCGCATTCCAGCGCGCCGTTGAACACGCCATACACCTTGCGGGCGCGGATGCCGGTGGCGCGGGCCAGGTCGCGGTCGCCGGCCAGGATGGCCGCGCGCCAGTCGGGCACGGCGCGCTTGAGCGCATCGCCCAGCTCGCGGTACAGGCTGGTGTCGGCCATCAGACGCTGATCGTAGGGCGGATTGCAGGCCACCAGACCGGTTTTCAGACCGGCGGCGGGGGCTTCCAGATCCAGCACATCGCAGACCGAAAACGCCACGGCCGCCGCCACGCCCGCCGCCTCGGCATTGGCCTGCGCGGCGCGCACGGCGTGCGGATCGCTGTCGCTGCCGAACAGGCAGGGGCGCAGCGCCGCCCGGCCGGCTGCGGCACGCGCACGCGCCGCGTCGCACAACGTCGTCCAATGGGCGACATCGAAACCCAGCCATCCGGTCGGCAGCCGCTCGCCGAAGCGCTGTAGGCCGGGCGCGACGTCGGCCGCCATCAGCGCCGCCTCGATCACCAGCGTGCCCGAGCCGCACATCGGATCGAGCAAGCCTCCGCCGTCGGCATACACCGCAGGCCACCCACCGCGCAGCAGCACGGCGGCCGCCAGGGTTTCCTTCAGCGGCGCTTCGCCCTGCATCTGTCGCCAGCCCCGGCGATGCAGCGGCCCACCCAGATCGATGGAAACCACCGCCTGGCCCTTGCGCACTGAAACATTAATACGAATGTCCGGCGCCTCGGTGTCCACCGACGGCCGTTGGCCGCCGCGCTGCCGGAACTGATCGACGACCGCATCCTTGACCCGCAATGCGGCAAACCGGGCATGGGTGATTCCGGTACCGGACACGTTGGCATCGACGGCCAGCGTCAGCTCGGTATCGAGATGCTGCGACCAGTCGATGGCGTAGACGCCTTCGTACAGCGCTGCCTCGTCCGGGCACTCGAACTCGGTCAGCGGCCACAGCGCGCGGCTGGCCAGCCGGGATTCCAGCAGCACGCGATAGACCAGCGCGGCCTCGCCCTCTGCGTTAGCGCCGGCCACTGCGGCGGTGGCCCGGCTGGCACCGAGCGCGCTCAGCTCGTCGGCCAACAGATACTCAAGGCCCTTGGCGCATGGTACGAACAACTTCATGGCCGACTCTTCGGCTGCACGATCGAGCGCTGGGCGTTCAAAGCGCCGCCAGAAAGCGGGCAAAAACGTCGCCGCAGTAGTCGACGTGGCCAGCAAGCCGGTGGTCGTCATCGACCAGACACAGCTGCGCCTTGCGGACTTTCGCCCAGGCGACCACAGCGTCGGCCGGGATCAATTCATCGTCCCAGCCGTGGACGATGGCCACCGGCACCTGGGCCGCGTCGAGCGGCGGGGCCGGGCTCATGTCGATCGGCGGCGCCATCAGAAACAGGCCGGCGACCGGCGTGCGCAGCGACACCCGACCGGAAATCCACGCGCCAAGGCTCGACCCGGCCAGCACCACCGGCCCGCGTTCGACTGCGGCATCGGCCAGTCGCTGAAGACGCGCCAACCGACCCAGCACATCGCCGAATGCGCTGACTTCGCGCATGCCGTCAAGATCGCTGTAATCGGGCCGCTCGTGAGTCCAGCCCAGTCGCTCGGCGGCGAGCGCCAGCGCCGTCACCTTGGTCGCATCCGGGCCGCTCTCGAAGCCGTGCGAAAGAATGCAGTGCCCGCGAATCCTCATCAGTCCATCACCTCTACCGTTGCCCCGAGTCGGATGATTCCGCCCTCGATGATGCGAGCGCACAGCCCGCCGTGGCCACGCATTGCGTTGTAACCGCCCTCGCCCAATGCCGCCTCCATCCGGGAACACGGGTCGCACGGGTCGGTACCTTCCAGCACCACCTCACCGATCCGGAACCGCCGGCCCTTGAGCGCAATCAGCGGGATACCGGAAACCACCAGATTGCGGCGCAGCAGGGAAGGCGCCACCTGGTCATGACCCGACAACGCGGCGATCACCGGCAGGTGCTCGGCCTGAATCAGGGTGACGCCGCGCTTGCCGCTGCCGCCGGCATAGCGATCGCCCACCAAACCAGCACCCTGGCAGGCTTCGGCCGCCGGCACCGGCGTCATGGCGACATCGCGTGCCGGACGCAGGCCGATCCAGTCGACCCGACCGGCGCGCGGCAGGCGGGCCATCAACTGGCCAAGAGGCGACTCGGGGGATGGCCTGGACATGTCGGAACGCGTGGTGCCAAGGGGCTGGAATGCTAGCATGCACCGGTGCTTCCCGACTTGCCGCCCGCGCCGGAAATCATCATCGCCCCGCTGCCCTACGAGCAGCGGCTCGATGTCCGCGATGTCCGGTCGATCACCCGCGTGGTCGTCCACTGCACCGAGACCCCCGACCTGTCCAGCGCCCGCCAATTCGGTGAGACGGTGCTGTATGAGTCGGGCACCGGCAACAGCGGCCATTTCTACATCGACCGCGACGGCACCGTGCATCGCTATGTGCATCCCGAGCGCATCGCCCATCACGTCAGCGGCCACAACCGCGACTCGATCGGCATCGAACTGGTCAACCGCGGCCGCTACCCGGACTGGCTCGACTCGCGCCGACAGAGGCCGGACGAGCCCTACCCGGATGCGCAGATCGACGCGCTGATTGCCCTGCTTGCGCGTCTGAAATCCGAGTTCCCGGGCCTGCACGAAATCGCCGGCCACGAGGATCTCGACACCCGTCAGGTGCCCGCGTCCGACGATCCCTCGCAGAGCGTGCCCCGCAAACGCGACCCAGGGCCGATGTTTCCCTGGCCGCGCGTAGTGGAGCGCAGCGGGCTCAAACGCGCTCCCTGAGCCCGACCGGCTGGGCTGCGGCCCGGACCGTACGATCCAACCGTCAGCGCAGCCCGGTTTCGTTGCGGGCAATCACCAGCCGCTGGATTTCGCTGGTGCCCTCGTAAATCTCGGTGATCTTGGCATCGCGGAAGTAGCGCTCCAGCGGCATTTCCTTCGAATACCCCATGCCACCGTGAATCTGCACCGCCTGATGGGTGATGAACATGGCTGCTTCCGAGGCATACAGCTTGGCCACCGAGGCCTCGGTGGTGAACCGGCCACCGTTCTTTTCCGACTGCTGCTTGGCCCACGCCGCGCGCAGGGTGAGCAGCGTGGCGGCATCCAGCCGGCACTTCATGTCGGCGATCTTGGCCTGGGTCATCTGGAAGGCGCCGATCGGCTGGCCGAACGCCTTGCGCTCTTTCACATAGGCCACCGTAGCCTCATAGGCCGCGCGCGCCAGTCCGACCGCCTGGGCAGCGATGCCGATCCGTCCGGCGTCCAGCACGCCCATGGCGTTGATGAAGCCCTGACCTTCCTCGCCGATCCGATCGGCCACCGGAATCCGGTAGTCGGCGAATTCGATCTCGCAGGTGGCCGAGGCGCGAATGCCGAGCTTGGGCTCGGTCTTGCCGCGATGAAAGCCCTCGCGCTCGGTGTCGATGATGAAGGCGCTGATGCCCTTGGCGCCCTTTTCCGGGTCGGTCACCGCAAACAGCATGATGTACCTGGCCACCGGGCCGGAGGTGATCCAGCTCTTCTTGCCATTGCAGACATAGTGGCTGCCATCGGCCGACAGCACCGCCCGGGTGCGCATCGCCACCGCGTCCGAACCCGACTGCGGCTCGGTCAGAGCATAGGCGCCGATCGCCTCGCCCGACGCGATCGGCTTGACGAAGCGCTGCTTCTGATCCTCGTTGCCGAACTTGAGCAACCCGTTGCAGTACAGCGTGTTATTGACCGACATGATGGTCGAATGGGCGCAGTCGGCGGCGGCAATCTCGATCATCGCCAGCACATAGCCGATGGCATCCAGCCCGGCGCCGCCGTATTCGTGCGGTACCTCGATTCCCATCAGCCCGTTTTCGCCCAGCAGCTTGATGTTATCCATCGGAAACTCGCCGCTGCGATCGAACGCCTCGGCGCTCGGCGCAATGCGCTCCTGCGCAATCCGGCGGGCAATGTCCTGAATCATCAGCTGCTCTTCAGTGAACTGGAAATCCACGCGCTACTCCTGAACTGATCGGTTCACCCGATTGTAGCGGCTTGGATTGGAGCATGGTGTCTAGTGTAGTGCTTCGTTCTTCTTTGAACTAAGGCGCTGGTTGGCCCGAATGACCTTCTGGAGAATGTCTTTGGCCTTGGCGGTCCAGACGAAGGGCTTGGGGTCTCGATTATGCACGGCGATGTACTCCTCGATGGCG
>JAXMJH010000134.1:0-22709 GCA_034376725.1 Lysobacteraceae bacterium
CGTGCTGTAGGTCCGGCTGATGCCGGCCACCGCCTGGGTGGTGCGGTTGCCGTTGCTGTCGTAGCCGAAACTCTGGTTCTCCGCCGTGGCGGTCACCCCGGTCAGCCGGGACAGCTCGTCGTAGCCGTAGGTCTGGGTCAGTGACGCGTTGACGCCATTGGTGATCTTGGTGATCAGGTCGTTGCCGTTGTAGGTGTAGGCCAGGCTCTGCACCGTGCCGGCGCCGGACACGCCGAGACTCGTGAGACGCCGATCCAGATCGAAGGCCCGTGTGCGGCTCAAGCCGTTGCCGGTGGTCCAGCCCTTGAGCGGACCCATCGGCTCGTAGCTCAGGCCAGTCGCGACGTTGGCGATCGCGCCGGTGGCCAGCTTCACCTTGACCGAACTCAGTTGGCCGAAGCCATCATACGCGTACTGCGTCTCGGTGTTGGCGACCACATTGCGGGCGATCAGCACCCGCCCGACGGCGTCGTAGGTGTAGCTGAAGTGGGTCTCGCCGCCGGCGGTGTAGGTCTGGAAGCTGCTGGCCAGCCAGCCTTCCGGGGTGTAGGTGTAGCTCAGGCTGCCGCTGGCGTCGTCCACCCGGCACAGCCGGCCTTTGCCGCCGGTGCAGGTGTCGTAGGTGAAGGTTTGCGTCTGCCCACCAGCGGTCACCGTGCGCACCCGGCCCAGGGTGTCGTAGGCATAGCTGGTCACCCGGCCGTCGGCGCGGGTCATCGCGGTGCGTTGGCCCACCGTGTTGTAGGTGAAGTTGGTGGCGCCGGTATCCGGGCTGACCACGCGCCGGAGCAGACCCAGGCCGTCGTAGGTGTAAGTGGTGACCTTGCCGCGCGGGTCGGTGACGGTCTTCAGCCGGTCGCCGGCATCGTAGGTGAACAGGGTGATGCCGGTCTTCGGGTCGCGCGATTGGAGAACCCGGCCCAGGCCATCGTAGGTCAGCGTGGTTACCCGGCCCAGCGAGTCGGTGATGGTGGTGACCCGGCCTTCGCCGTCGTAGGCGAAGCGCACATTCTGGCCGCCGTTGCCGCGACGGGCACGTACCCGGCTTTGTTCGTCATAGTCGGTAAAGGCGCGGAAGTGCGTGCTGGTGGTGATTGCGCTCGCGCTGAACTCGCCGCCGCCCGGCGAGCCTGGCCGCCCGAGCGGCTGGCAGCCGGGACACGGCGGCGGTAGCGGATCGTCTGCGGTCGTCGTCTCGCGCAGGATGGTTTGCGACACTACGTCAGACGCCAGGTTGTAAGCCAACGCCTGCACGGCGGTCAGGTCGGCGCCTTCCGGTTGACGGGTACTGGTCAAGCGCCGCACGGCATCGTACTGGTAGTCCTGACGGCTGCCGTCCGGCGCCACCACGCTGGCCAGCAATCCCGAACTCAGATAGCTGTAGTTGGTGTCCTTCGCCAAACCACCGGGGAAGGTGCGCAGCCGGGTCAGCCGTGCGCGGTCGTCATAGGTGAACTCGGTCTTGCCGGTGTTCGCGTCCACGATGCGGCCCACTTGTCCGCGCGCGTTGTACAGGCTGTAGGCGACGGTGTGGTTGAGACTGTTCTTGACGCTGGTGAGGTTGCCGCTGGTGTCGTAAACATAGGTAAGGGCATCGCCGGTACCCGCCAGCGGGCCATCAACGACCATCTGCGACACCATGCCGTTGGTCCGCTTGGTGTAGGTGTAGGTGGTGGTGAGCGTCTGGCCTGCGGTGCCGTTGGCGCTGAGATTCTTCACCGATTGCGACGCCAATCGCCCGTCGGCGTTGTAGACGAAGCTGACCTCCCGGTCGCCAAGGATGGTCTGCTTGAGGATGCGATTCTTGGTGGTGTCCCAGACGAAATCGGTGGTGCGCAGGGTGGTGAATGTGCCGCCGACGTTGACCTGCTTCTCGGTCCTGGTCAGCAACTGGCCCTTGGCGTTGTAGTCGTAGTCGATCAGTCCATTCGCGAAGTCGAATACCAGATCATCGAAACCGTTGGCATCGTAAGTGCGGGTCTTGAAGGTTGATGGGCACCAGGTCGCGGCATGGCCGGTGACATTGATTGGCTTGCCGTCAACATAGGTATGCGTACTTTGCTTGCCCAGCGGGTTGGTGATGACCGCAGTGAAGGTCACCGGATCGGAAGCGCTGATGGTGAACCCGCCTTCGGTGCTCGACGCTGCGGGTTGGCCGCCGCCGAGCACAGACGTGCCGCCCGGTGCTGGCGGCGGCGGAAGACTGGCGCCCGAGCCGCCACCGGTCGATCCCCCGGTGCTGCTGTAGCTGAATGTCCAGCGGTCTGCACCGCCAGCATGCTCGCTCCGGATCGCCCGGCCTGCGGTGTCGTAAGCGAAGGTCGAGTAGCGCAGGCCATTGAAACTCTTTCCGGTCAGAGCGCCGGTGTGGGTCACGTTCTCATAGTGATAGGAGACGGTCGTGGTCGGCGGTCCCGGCAATACGCTGCTGGCCAGCAGGTGTTTGCCGGTGCCGAAACGGTTGGCCAGATAGGTGTACGAGTAGGTCTTGCCGGCTGGATCGCGCACCGAGACCAGTTGACTGCCGCTCCAGGTCATCACCACCTGGCGGCCAGAGGTGTGGGTGACGGTTTGCAGATAGTTGCTGGCATTGTAGGCAAACGTCCAGCCGATGCCCGCCTGGTTGCGGATGCTGAGCACATGGCCGCTGGGCTTGTAGATCTCGGTCGAATTCTCTTCGCTGGCGAGCGTGAAACTGCCGTCGGCGTTGCGCACGATGAAGGCGATCGGCGTTGGCTTGTCCTCGTTCCAGCGGTTGGCGCCCGCGTCGAAGATGAACTTGACTCGCCGACCGTCCGGGCGCTGCGCCCAGATCAGCGAATCATCGGCCGAGGCGGCCAGCGAGAAATCGAAGTTGCTCAGCCAATGGCGGCCGAAGATGCCGTAGTGATTCCAGTAGTGGTTGTAGGTCCGGCTGAGGAAAAGCGGCATCTCGCCGCCGCTGGTCACGAAGTCGGTCTCGGTTTCGAATTTATTGCCGGTCGAGGGAATGATCGGGTTGCCCAGGCCGCAGACCGCATAGGGATTCTTGTCGGTTGGAGGGCTGGGTCAGTGGGGGATTCGACGAAGTCGTTCTCTTCGGGCGGGACGAAGGACTCGAACAAGCCAAAACCGCCTCCTCCGCCGCCTCCGCCACCGCCACCGCCACGTGAAAGGAACCACACGGCGAGCACAGGATTCATGGGAACCGGATTTTCTCTTGAACCCCTTTCCTGTGCGAAAACCGGATTGAAGCCGCCTGCTGCACTTCCGAGCAACAACAAGCCGATTACCGGCGCCAAACCCGACTTTTCCATAGCCGTTCTCCCTTTGAGCTCGTAGTATCCGTGACCGCTGCGTGGCGCCGGACCGGCCCGCTCGCGTCCGGCGATGCGGCTCGGTTCGGTGCAGTTCCAATTGCGTTTATATTCCTCCCTCGGCTACGGTTTAACGACATCGGTCACAAATCTCCACAATGCCTGCTTCAGAGCCATCGCCCGCATGAACCTGCCGCCGCCTCGGACCCGCGCAGACACCCCATTCAGCGCGAGCAGACACTGGATGCAGGCGCTGTTCGACGGCTTCGCGGCTCCGGCAGCGTCGGCGCAGATTCACCGCCGGCACGCTGCGGGCTTCGACCTGCTTACCGTGCTTTACCGTCATGGCGTACTGGCGCAGGAGACACCAACCGAAGCACTGGAACTGGCGATGGCCGGAACGATGAGGCCGACGCTGCCGACACTGTCGCGCGATTTCGAGCGGGGCGACACGGCCGGACTGCTGGCCGCTGCCGGCAAGTTGCTGGGCAAGCCAGCACGGCTGCGCGGGAAGCCCGTGCGACTGCGCGGCGAGAATGTGTTCACCCAGCACTTTGTGCCGCCTGCGGCCAAGCGGGTACCTGAGTGCCTCGACGGTTTGTGGTGGTCCCTGCGTCGCGCTGTGGAGACATCGGCCAGCGGCGCTGCGGAGCAGCGCTGTCTGATCGCCTACGCTGCTTTTTTCGCGCTGCTGACCGTCCATCCGTTCGCCGACGGCAACGGCCGGACGGCGCGCATGCTGTTTGCCGCGCTGTTGCACGCAGGCGGGGTCGATTGTCCGGTGCTGGCGCTGGCTTTGCCGCTGAGTTTTGCCGAGGGTGGGCGCCGGTTTCACCAGGCGGCGCTACTCGCGCGCAGCGGTCACTTCGGCGAGTTGCGTGCCATGACGCTGGATGCGGTGCGTGAGGCAAACGCGCGCTTCGCTCCGGATGTCGAGCGCTTGATCCACGCGCTGGATTCCGACGACCGGCTGGCGGCAAAGGCGGTGTTCCGAAAAATCCACTCCGATCTTCACTGGGCAATGCTTCCGGTCGGCGTTTGAAAAACTACACACCGCCGCGCCATGCGGCGATAATCGAGGGATGGAAACTGACCGTTACGCCGATCCGCTCGTCATCGCTGGAAAAACCTACCGCTCGCGTCTGCTTACCGGCACCGGAAAATTTGCCGATCTGGATGAGACCCGCCGCGCCACCGAGGCGGCGGGGGCGGAGATCGTGACGGTGGCGATCCGGCGCAGCAACATCGGCCAACACCCCGATCAACCGAACCTGCTGGATGCGCTGCCGCCGGATCGGTTCACCATTCTGCCCAACACCGCCGGCTGCTATACCGCCGAGGATGCGGTGCGCACCTGTCGGCTGGCGCGCGAACTGCTGGATGGCCACAACCTGGTCAAGCTGGAAGTTCTGGGCGACGAGAAGACTCTCTACCCCAATGTGATGGGTACGCTGAAGGCGGCCGAGCAGCTGGTCGCCGAGGGTTTCGATGTGATGGTCTACACCTCGGACGATCCGATCGTGGCCCGGCAACTGGAAGAGATCGGCTGCGTGGCGGTGATGCCGCTGGCTGCGCCGATCGGCTCGGGATTGGGCGTGCAGAACAAGTGGAGCATTCTGGAAATCGTCGACAACGCCAAGGTGCCGATCCTGGTCGATGCCGGCGTCGGCACGGCGTCGGATGCGGCGCTGGCGATGGAGCTGGGCTGCGATGGCGTGCTGATGAATACCGCCATCGCCGGCGCCCGCGATCCGGTGCGCATGGCGCTGGCCATGCGGCTGGCGATCGAGGCGGGCCGGCACGCATTTCTGTCCGGGCGAATTCCGCGCAAGCGCTATGCCAGCGCGTCGTCGCCCAGCGACGGCCTGTTTTTCTAGTCCGGCCCAGGGAGATGACCGCGCCCGGCTGCGACGACCGCCACAGCACCGACAGCCTGCCCGCCCCGCGCGGTGGCCGTGGCGCATGCCGGCAGGAATCGCCGCGCCGGCGGCCGACGCGATTCGATGATGCGCTTGCGGCGCCGGGTGTGCCGAGGTGAGCGACTCGCACGACGTGCCGTTCACCCGCCAGCCCGGCGTACGCCCGGTGCGCAGTTTCGTGCTGCGCCAGGGCCGATTGACGCCGGCGCAGGCGCGGGCGTTCGAGCTGCACTGGGCGCGTTTCGGGCTGGATTATGCCGGCCGGGTGCGCGATCTGGATGCGGTATTCGGGCGCCGCGCGCCGCGCGTGCTGGAGATCGGTTTCGGCAATGGCGAGGCGCTGGCGTTCGCCGCCGGGCATGACCGCGCGCGCGACTACATCGGCATCGAGGTTCACCGGCCCGGCGTGGGCCGGCTGCTCAACACGCTGGCCGATAAGGCGCTGGATCACGTTCGGGTTTATAACCACGATGCGGTCGAAGTGCTGGGCAACGAGATCGCGCCGGACAGCCTGGACGAGATACGGATCTATTTCCCCGACCCATGGCACAAGAAGCGCCACCACAAGCGTCGATTGATTCAGCCCGAGTTGGTTGCGCTTCTGGTGCAATGCCTGCGCCCCGGTGGCCTGCTGCATCTGGCGACCGATTGGCAGGACTATGCCGAACACATGTGGAACGTGCTGGACGCCGAACCCCGGCTGCGCAACCGGGCCGGCCCCGGCGGGCACAGCGCGCGGCCGGCCTGGCGCCCGGAAACCCACTTCGAGGCCCGTGGCCTGCGTCTGGGTCACGGCGTCTGGGATCTGCTCTACGACAAGCTGCACCCGCCCCTCCCCAAGCCATGACATGAACATGCCCGGCACGTGAACGCCTCGATCGCCCTGACCACCGACATGATGCTGGTGCTTGGCCTGGTTGGGTTCACCATGGTCATGTTTCTGCTCGACAGGGTGCGGCCGGATCTGGTCGCGCTGGCGGTGCTGGTGGCGCTCGGCCTGTTGGGGCTAGTGCCTACCAGCCAGTTGTTCGGCGGGTTTTCCGGCAACGCGGTGATCAGCGTGATCGCCACCATGATTCTCGGCGCCGGGCTGGAGCGCACCGGCATGCTGGATCGGCTGGCGCTGTCGCTGCTGCGCGCCTCGCGGGGCATGGAGGAGCGGCTGATTCTGTACACCTCGGCGGTTGCCGGAGCGATGTCGTCGGTGATGCAGAACCCGTCGGTGGCGACCTTGTTTCTGCCGGTCGCCTCGCGTCTGTCGGCGCGCACGGCACTGCCCCTGTCGCGCATCCTGATGCCGGTCGGCGCCGCCATCGTGATGGGCGGCGGCCTGACGATGGTCGGCAACTCGCCATTGATACTGCTCAACGATTTGCTGGTTTCGGCCAATCGCAACCTGCCGCCGGGCGCTTCGACCCTGCAGCCGTTCACCATGTTCGCGCCGATGCCGATCGGCATCGCGCTGCTGTCCGGCGGCCTGCTGTTCTTCTGGCTGTTCGGCCGCCGGCTGCTGTCCGAAGGCAGCGAGAAAGGCGTGGTGCCGGCACGCACCGAGCGTTACTTCGCCGAAACCTATGGCATCCAGGGCGATGTCTACGAGCTGACCGTCACCAGCGAAAGCCCGCTGGTCGGCATGTCGATCGGCGAGGCGGAAACCCAGTTCGGCGCGCCGCTGATGCTGGCGGTGCGCAGCGGCGATGAGTCGCGACTGGCGCCCCCGGCCGACACGATGATCTGGGTCGGCACGGTGCTGGGCGTTCTGGGCCGGCGCGAGGAGATCAACGACTACGCACAGAACAACCTGCTGCGGGTCTCGGTCCGGCTGCGCTACTTCGCCGATCTGTTCAACCCGAGCCGCGCCGGCATTTCCGAGGCCGTGGTGCCGCCCAATTCGCGGTTCATCGGCAAGGCCCAGGCCGATCTGCAACTGCGCAAGCGGTTCGGCATCAGCCTGCTGGCGATCAACCGCGATGGCCAGATCTGGCGTGAGGACATCCGCAACATGGCGCTCAAGGCCGGCGACCTGCTGGTGTTTCACAGCATCTGGCTGGATCTGGCGCAGGCGGCTGAGAAGCGCGATTTCGTGGTGGTCACCGACTTCCCCAAGGCCGAGCAGCGGCCGCAGAAACTGGTGCATGCGCTGGCGATGTTCGCGCTGGCGCTGGGGCTGGCCCTGCTGAGCGGGATCTCGGTGCCGCTGGCGCTGATGTCGGGGGCCGTGGGCATGCTGCTGCTGGGCGTGCTCAACATGGACGAGGCGTATCAGTCGATCAACTGGAAGACGGTATTCCTGATGGCCAGCCTGATTCCGCTGGGCTGGGCGATGGACTCTTCCGGCGCGGCGGCCTGGCTGGCGCAGCAGACGCTCAGCCGGCTCGGCGCCGACCTTCCGGTATGGACCCTGGAAGCGGCGGTCGGCCTGCTCACCATCGCCTTCGGGCTGGTGATCAGCCACGTCGGCGCCACCGTGGTGATGGTGCCGGTGGCGATCAGCTTTGCGCTCGCCGTGGGCGGCAACCCGGCGGTGTTCGCGCTGATCGTGGCGCTGTCGGCATCCAACAACTTTCTCAGCAGCTCCAATCCGGTGCTGTCGGTCATCATGGGCCCGGCCGGCTACCGGCAACGCGACCTGTTCCGGGTCGGTCTGCCGCTGACCTTCGGCTACCTGGCCATCGTGCTGCTGGTGGTCAATCTGATGTTCTGACCCGCCGCCTGGGGCCTGATTGATCGTGTGCCGGAACATCTGCGTGTCAGCTTCTCTGGCCCTGCCCCGGTTTCTCTCGCATGGCGCCGCATCCTGCCAAAGTGCGGGTTGGGACGACATGTGATGACCTCTTGCTCGTGCCAATTGCGCTCGCCAATTCGCGCAGTATCGGAGACGATGCGAAACCGCTTGCATCGTATGCTTAATGTGCATACACTTTCGGCATGGGCTTCGAGTGGGATGAGAACAAGCGCGCGGCCAACCTTGAGCGTCATGGGGTTGACTTCGCCGATGCGGTCGGCGCGTTGCTTGATCCTTTCAGCATCACGCGGGAAGACCCTGATGCCGAGGCCGAGGCTCGGTTTCTGACGCTGGGTTGCGGCTTCGCTGGGACAGTCCTGCTGGTCGTTTGGACTGAGCGGGATCAAGACGCGATCCGCATCATTTCGGCGCGCGCCGCCAGTCCTGGGGAGGCGCGCTGTTATAGAGGAGGCATTGGCTAGGTATGCGCGACGATTACGATTTTTCTGAAGCAAAGTCTGTCGGGGAAGTGCCGGCACTGGCGCGGCTGCAGGCCGAGAACCTGGCGAAAGAACGCATCACGATCCGGCTTGATGCTGATGTCTTGGCGTGGTTTCGGGCGCGCGTAGCGGGCGGCGGTAACTACCAGACACTCATCAACGAGGTGTTGCGTGGACACATCGCCGAGCGCGAAGGGACGCTGGAACGCACCCTCAGACGGATCATCCGGGAAGAACTCCAAGCCGGTTAGTTTGGACGTTTGCAACCGGTGGTCCGGGCTTATGACCTACGGCCTCAGCTACTCGCTGCCGCTGGCACTCGGCTACCTGGCCATCGTGCTGCTGGTGGTCAATCTGATGTTCTGACCCGCCGCCTGGGGCCACCGTTGGCGGGGCACGCGGCTTGCGGCCCCGACCTCGACGGCGATGCGATGCGGTGGCCCTGTGTTCAGGCGCGCTCGGCCTGGCCGATGCCCTGCTGGGTGCGGTCGATGCGTTCGGCCTGGCGGGCTTCCTGCCAGCGGCGCAGGGTGGCGCCGGCCAGCAGGGCGGGCAGCATCCATAACGCCTCGGCGTTGCCGTTGCCCAGGCTGGCGATCAATGGGCCGGGGCAATATCCGGCCAGGCCCCAGCCAATACCGAACAGCGCCGAGCCGGCCAACAGCGGGCGGTCGATCGCCGTGATGCGCGGCAGGTGAAACCGGGTGTCCAGGCGTGGTGCGGACCGGCGCAGCACCCACGGAAACGCCAGCGCGGTCACCACAACCGCACCGCCCAGCACACCCAGCAGGCGGGCGTCCCAGTCGCCGGCCACGTCGAGAAAGCCAAGCACCCGCTCGGGGTCGGTCATCTGCGACATCGCCAGGCCCACGCCGAACAGCAGGCCGGCGGCCAGGCTGGCCAGGCCGCGCGACCACGCACCGGCTGCCGCGCGGCTCACGGCGCCACCGCCAGCAGATGACGAACCGCGAACGTGGTCAGCATTGCCACGCCGACGAACGTGGCGGTACCGGCCAGCGAGCGGGGCGAGAGCCGGCCCAGTCCGCACACGCCGTGTCCGCTGGTGCAGCCGTTGGCCGCCGCGGTTCCGTAGCCGACCAGCAGACCGGCGATCAGCAGCGCCGGCCGCGAGAAATCTTCGCGGATCGGCGGTGCATCGCCGGTGATCGCGACATAACCGCCCGCGCCGACGATCAGGCCCAGCACAAACAGCGCGCGCCACAGGCGGTCGCCGCGAAAGCCGGTCAACACGCCCGAGGCGATCCCGCTGACCCCGGCTAGGCGGCCGTTCAGCCAGAGCAGGGCGACCGCTGCCGTGCCGATCAGCACGCCTCCGCCTACCGCCTTGGCGGCTTCGACCAGGCTTGCTTCGATCACCGCAATCTCCAGGCGTAGGACAGGCCGAGCATGGTTTCCCTGAGGCGAATGTCGGCGTTGCCGCCGCCAAGGCCGACCGGCGGGAAACCGGCCGGAATCGAATTCGACCCGCGCACCGTCTTTCCGAACGCATGGGTGAAGAAGCCGCTCAGTTCGGCGCCATTGGCCAATTGCCAGGTGGCGCCCAGCGAGAGGTGATCCTCGACCACGCCGGGGGCGAGGATGTTGAAGAACGTTTCGCCATCGGGAATCGGCTGGTTGAGATGGCTCACGCCGGCCCGCAATGTCAGCCGGCTGGTGGCGCGCAGCGCGAAGCCCAGCTTGTAGGTGGTGATGTCGCGCCAGCCGAAACCGGGGCCGTTGTCGGCACCCAAGGGAACCCCAGCGAACAATGCCGCGACCGGATTGCCGACCGAGCCGACTTCGCTGTACAGCACCCGCTGAACATCGGCCGCCACCGTCCAGCGCTCGCCCTGCCAGGCGATACCGACGCCGTAGTTTTCCGGCACGTCGAAGCCACCGCCATCGGCGAACAGCCCGCGATAGCGGTCGAACCGGCCGTCGATCTTCGACGCCCAGCTCGCACCGACCGTCAGTCCGGGCGCCAGCGTGCCCAGCCAGCCCAGCCGGATGCCGACGCCGATGCTGTCGTCGGTGCCGTTGTTGCTGACCTTGTCGGGTGCCAGCGAGAAGGCGCTGAACACGCCCAGCCCGCGCGCATAGAAGCGCTGATAGGCGACGTTGGCGGCCACACCGATGGCGTGGTGTTCGCTGAGCCGGTAGGAAAGCGAGGGGGTGATGAACAACTGCTCGAGGTTCACACCCGCCTCGCCGGTTCCGCCGAACCGCGCGAACGGGTTATCGTCGAATTCGGTGTTCAGCCCGCCATTGCCGTAGAGCGCCAGTCCGGCGCTGAGCCGGGGCGACAAGCGACGGACGTAGCCGACTTCAGGAATGAAAAAGTTCTTCCGGCCGTCGCCATCGAAGCGCTGATCCGGGCCGAACGCGTTGCCCACGATGTCGGCGCTGCGCCGTGGGATGAACCAGGTCACCCCCAGATCCAGCCGGTTGTCGACATCGGCGATGCCGGCCGGGTTGTAGGCCGAGGCGAAGGCATCCTGCGGCAGGGCATAGCCCACGCCGGCCATGCCTTGGGCGCGCACGCCGTAACCGTGGGAGAAATAACCATTGGTGGCGTGGCCGAGCGCGGGCAGCAGCACCAGCACGATGGCCAGCAGTCGGCGCAGCGGGCCGAAGGCTGATGTCTGTCGGATCGAGGCCAAGCCGGTCTTGCCAATGCCGAAAGCGGCGACAACACGGGATGGGAAGAGGGCGGGATTGGGCATGCAAGGCCTGCGCTATGGGGTATCCCGGCGCCGTCCGTTGCGACGTCGGGAAACCATTTCCAGTGTCATGACGCCGGGCGGGCCAGCCGAAGGGATCGCCGCGCACGGATTTGAAGTCAGGCCATGGAAGCGCGCCGGCGGGCCGGCGTCAAAGCGCCCGCCGCCCTATTCTTAGAACCAAATGGACTAAAAGGACGGACAAAACTCCGTGAATCATCGCTTTAGCGCGTAATCGATTCGAGTGAACCGGACGATTGGTCATGTATCGAGCAGTTCAGAACGACCCGCCCCGGTCAATGGCCATCACTCGGCCAGGAAAACGACCCCATCCTGAACCGCGACTGCCACCGGCGTCAGCGACGCGCCCCGGCACGGGCCACCGACGCATGCACCGGTCGTCGGGCGGAATCGGGCGCCGTGCGCGGCACAGATCAGCTCGCCCTGTTCGAACAAAAACCGGCCGGGTGCCCAATCCAGCCGGCGGCCGGCATGCGGGCAGACGTTCAGGAAGGCCGCCACGTCATCGCCGACACGGGTAAGGACAACACTCTGCGGCTCGCCATCGATCATCGCATCGATTGCACAGGCGCCGCCGTCGTGGATGTCCGACAGAGAAATTAACGAAGTTCTCACGACTTTTCCGTCATCTGTCTGTAGCATCTTTGCTCCGCTTCCCGGATTCGCGTCGGCATTCTGCCACACGCCCGGTTGGGAGCTGGCCTGGAGCAAAATCACGCCATGTCGAAGTTTCATGCCCGTTGGACGACCTTCGCGTTACGCAAACCCCGTCACCCAGTTCTTCGGGCGGCCTGCGCGGTGTTCGGACTGTTGTTGCTGGCTGGCCTGCTGGTGCTGGGCCTGGTGGTCGGCACGCTGATGCTGGCCTTCACCCTGGCCCGCCGTCTGCTGGGCGGCGGCAACCACACCGCTCCCGCCAATCCGACATCGGCTGGCACGGTCATCGAAGGTGACTACTCCGTGGTCTCCGACCGCTCGCGCATTCTGCCGCACTGACACCGGCGGCCACTGGAGCGCAAACCCGAATCCGGCTACCCTCTGCCCTCGTGGCGTGCCGCAGGGCGCGTCCTTGCCTGCGTTCCAACAACCAGAACAGGAGACGAGCAATGGGCATGGTGACCGAGTTTCGGGATTTCGCAATGCGCGGCAACGTCATCGATCTCGCCGTGGGCGTGGTGATCGGCGGCGCGTTCGGAAAGATCGTCGGATCGCTGGTCGAAAAAATCATCATGCCGCCGATCGGGCTGCTGATCGGCGGGGTCGATTTCTCGGACATCGCTATCACGCTGCGTGAGGCAGCCGGCGAAACGCCGGCCGTGGCGATCGGGATCGGCGATTTCATCAATACCTTGATCCAGTTTGTCATCGTCGCGTTCGCGATCTTCATGGTGATCAAGGCCATCAATGCGACCAAGCGCAAGCAGGAGGCCGCGCCGCCGCCGCCCGAGCCGAGCGAGGAGGTCCGTTTGCTGACCGAGATCCGCGACGCGCTCCGAAACCGCTGAATCGCAGTCTGTCCGCTGCGGACGCTGGCCTTCCGGCGTCCGTTGTTTTTTCTGTCTGAAGGATTTACCCATGCTTCGTGTCTGTCTGGCCGGCCTCCTGTTTTCTTCCGTACTTGTGCCGGCCTTGCCCGCCGCTGCGCAGGCACCGCAACTTTCCGAAACGGCCGTGGCCAAGGCCACCGCCCTGCGCGATCAGGCGCTGGCCGGGAATGCCGCTTACGCGCTGGTCGAGTCGCTGACTACCGAGATCGGAGCGCGGATGCCCGCGACCGAAGCCGATGCCCGCGCGGTCGAATGGGCCAAGGCAAAATTCGCCGGTCTCGGCTACGACCGGGTGTGGACCGAGCCGGTGACGTTTCCGGTCTGGCGACGGGGCGCAGAGCGGGCCGAAGTGCTGGCGCAATTCGCGCAGCCGGTGCTGGTGACCGCGCTGGGCGGCAGCGTGGGAACCGGCGACCAGCCGGTCGAAGCGCAGGTGGTCGGCTTTGCCGATCTGGCCGAGCTGGAGGCCGCGCCGGACGGCAGTCTGGACGGCAAGATCGCCTACATCGGCTATCGCATGCTTCGGTTTCGCGACGGCCGGGGTTATGGACCCGCCGTCGCCGCCCGCAGTCGCGGGCCGTCGGTGGCGTCGGCCAAGGGCGCATCGGCCCTGCTGATCCGCTCCATCGGCACCGACTCGCATCGTTTTCCGCACACCGGCATGATGAGCTATGCCGAAGGCGTCGCCCCGATTCCGGCGGCCGCCCTGTCCAATCCCGACGCCGATCAGATCGAGCGCCTGCTCGGACGCGGGCAGCCGATCCGGGTCCGCCTGGCTCTGGATGTCGGTTTCGATGGCGAGTACACCTCGCACAATGTCATCGGCGAAGTCACCGGCCGCTCGCTGCCCGAGGAAGTGGTGGTGATCGGTGGCCATCTGGATTCCTGGGACCTGGGCACCGGAGCCATCGACGACGGTGCGGGCGTGGCGATCACCATGGCAGCCGGCGCCCTGATCGCCGGACTGCCGGCCGCAGACCGACCCGCCAGAAGCGTCCGGGTGATCGCCTGGGCCAATGAAGAGCAAGGCCTGATCGGCGCCCGCGCCTACGCCGCAGCCCATGCGGGGGATGTGGCGCGACACCTCATCGGGGCGGAAAGCGATTTTGGCGCTGGCCGTATCTATGCCCTTCGCGCTGGCGTCGATGAAGCCTCGTGGCCGGTGATCGAGCGCATCGGTCATGTGCTGGCGCCGCTCGGCATCGAGACTCAGCGGCAGGGCGGCGGCCCCGGCCCGGACATCATTCCGCTGGCAGAAATCGGCATGCCCTGGGCCCAGCTGGCGCAGGACGGTACCGATTATTTCGACTACCACCACACCGCCGACGACACGCTGGACAAGATCGAACCGGCCGCCCTAGACCAGCAGGTGGCCGCCTACGCCGCCTTCGCCTATCTGGCCGCCGACACCGAAGGGCGGCTGGTCGCGAAGCCCCGGGTGCCCTGAGCGGGGCGGACTTCCCTGCGCACCGGCAATGCACTCGCCGCCAACGGCGGGCGCGGATGCGAGCTCAGCGAAGCACCGGCGATTGCAGCGTCTCCGACGGCTTGCCGATGATCTCTTCGGCTGCGTCGCGCAGTTGCTCGAAGGTGGGCCGGCGGATCTTCATCAGCGCCTGCACCAGATCATCGAGACTGCGTTCATCCTTCGTGCGCTGGCGGATTTCGGCGTCGAGTTCGGCAAACAGGGTGACCGCGCGCGCAGTCACCGGGCCATGCGAGCGGACGCCCCGCAGCGTCTTGACCCGCCGACCGTGGCTGCGCATCCAATCCAGCCCGCGCTGAAACCGCGCGTCGCTGATCAGGCCCGAGCGATACAGCAGGCTCAGCGAGTAATACTCGGCGATGCCCTCGGCGATCCAGTGTTCGTGATGGCCCTGGATTCGGGTGATGACGTGAACCAGCTCGTGAAACAGGGTGCTGGTTCCGTTCTCGCTGATCAACGGCCGGTCGGAATGGAAGTACAGCGAACGCGGGCCGGACAACCCCCCGCGCCACATCGGATCGCCAGCGCCGATGATCAGCAGTTTGCTGGGCATCTTGCCGAATGCGGCGGCCATTTCCGGGTAGGCCACATGAACCATCGCCAGCACCTCATTGCGACGAAACGCGTCGCCACGCGGCGCCGCCACGCTGATCTGCCCGGTGGTGCCGTCCATGAAATCGCGGCGCACGCCCAGATCGCCCGCAATCATCCAGCCGGTCGGCCGATCGAAGCGCCGCTCCGGGTTGACCACCACGTAGGCCGTCTTCGCCTTGTTGATCACCCACGGCGTGTCGACGCTCCAGCCCTCGGGCAGATCGAAGTACAACCGGGCGCGCGAATCGGCGCCCGGCGTGGTCCGCGCGGTCGCCGGCGGGACCAGATGATCGCCCCGCACGATCACCCAATCGGGCGTGATCCGGGCATCGTAGCCGCCGTTCCGGCGCTTCTTGTCGATACGGTAACGGTAGCGCAACTGGCCACCGGCCTCGGGCGGCTGCCATCGCAATCGGTCCGGCGAAGCCTCGATTTCCCCGTCGCCTTCGAAGCCGCTGTAGCGGCTGCCGGAAAGCCTGAAATCAAGCGAAATCAGCCGACCGTCGCCCGGTCGGGTGATCAGCGTGACTTCGGCCAGCTTTTCCTCGGTGAGAAAGCGAACCCGGTAATCGATGTCGTAACTGCCGGCGACCGAGAGCGCCGGGATGCAGAACAGGGCAAGAACCAGCGTGAAGCGGAGGCGATAGGTCATCGGCGAAGGATACCGGCCCCGGCGGGCAGTTGGATGACTGGGGGCTTGTTGGGGAATCGGGAATCGGGAATCGGGAATCGGGAATCGGGAATGGGGAATGGGGAATCGGGAATCGGGATTCGGGATTCGGGGCTCGGGGCGTGGGGCGGAGCCTGGTTTGTCGACGCGCATCGGGCGAGAGGCCAGCCTCGACTTCTGTAGGCCCCGGCCGGTGGCCTGGGGCCTGGGCCGGGCAACTCACTGCGGAACCGGGAATGGGCGGCTGGGATTCGAGGTCCTGCTGTGCGCTTGCACCGCTGTGCCTTACGCCGGTGCCTTGCCCTCCCGGTCGGGGACAGCGTGGGCCTGGGCCTCGATCTTGCGCGCCAGCGCGTCGGGCGAGCGGGTGTACGGGGCCAGCAGGGCGTAGAAGCTGGGCACCACGAACAGCGACAGGAAGGTCGAGAGGGCCACGCCGAAGAACACCACCACGCCGACCGCGCTGCGGCTGGCCGAACCTGGGCCGCTGGCGATGATCAGCGGCAGCACGCCCATCATGGTCGCCAGCGAGGTCATCAGGATCGGGCGCAGACGGGTTTCCGACGCATCCAGTATCGCCGCCAGCACCGGCAGGCCGGCATCGCGGCGCTGGTTGGCGAACTCGACGATCAGAATGCCGTTCTTGGCCGCCAGGCCGACCAGCATGACGATGCCGATCTGGCTGAACAGATTGAGCGTCGAGCCGGTGACCGCCAGACCGAGCAACGCGCCCAATACCGCCAGCGGCACGGTCAGCATGATGGTGACCGGATGCAGGAAGCTCTCGAACTGCGCGGCCAGCACCAGATACACCACCAGCAGCGCCATGACGAAGGTGAACAGCACCGCGCTGCCGGACTGAATGTACTCGCGCGACTCGCCCTTGTAATCGATCTGCGCAGTCTGCGGCAGTTCGCTGCGCACCACCTGGTCGACCCACGTCAGCGCTTCGCCCAGGCTGTAGCCGGGTGCGAGATTGGCCGAAACGGTGATCGCCCGAAGCCGATTGAAGCGGTTCAACCGCCCCGGTTCGGCCAGTTCGGACAGCGTGACCACGTTCGACAGCGGCACCAGTTCGCCGCCGCGCGCGCGCACGTAGAGGTTATTGAGGTCGGCGGGCGAGGCGCGGTTTTCGTCCCGCGCCTGGAGGATGACGTCGTACTCTTCGCCGTCGTCGATGAACGTGGTGACCCGGCGCGAGCCCATCATGGTCTCCAGGGTGCGCCCGACATCATTGACCGAGACGCCAAGATCGGCAGCGCGGCTGGAGTCGAGCTGGACGCGGATCTGCGGGCGGGTTTCCTTGTAGTCGGAGTCGATCGCGAACAGGCCCGGATTTTGCTCCATGCGCGCCATCAACCGATCCCGCCACGCCTGAATTTCCTGGTAATCGGGGCCACCCAGCACCACCTGAACCGGTGAACCACCGCTGCGCACCAGGCCCGACCGGGCAACCGGGAAGGCCCGGATGCCGGGAATATCGGCCAGATCCTGGCGCGCCAGCTGCACGGCATCGGAAGTCGACTGACTGCGTTCTGTCCACGGTTTGAGCAAAGCGATCACGGTGCCGGTGTGCATGTCTTCGCCGGCCCCAAAACCACCGGGCACCCGGGAAATCACCAGATCCAGCGGGCCATCCTCGCCGGTGTGCGCCATCAGCCGGCGTTCGACTTCCTGCATCTGTTTGACGGTGTAATCGAAGCCGGCGCCCTCGGGGCCAGAGACCGAGGCAAAGTAGGAGCCTCGATCCTCTGGCGGCGCCAACTCGCGCGGGATCGCCATGAACAGCACGCCGATCAGCACCACGCTGCCCAACATCAGCAGCGCGAACAGGCCGCGCCGCCCGATCAGCGTCTCCAGCCAGCGCCGATAGGTGACCGACAGGCCATTCAGGCGCGCATTGATCCAGCCATCCAGACCTTTGCCGCCAACGTGCGGGCGCACCAGCTTGGAGCACATCATCGGCGTCAGGGTGAGCGCCACGAAAGCCGAGATGAAGATCGCGCCGGCCAGCGCGACCGCCAGTTCGCGGAACAGGCGGCCGTTATTGCCTTCCAGGAACGCCACCGGCAGAAACACCGAAATCAGCACGGCTGTAGTAGCGATCACCGCAAACGCCACCTGCCGGGTACCGCGGATCGCCGCCAGCGCGGGCGGCTCGCCCATGTCGACCCGGCGCTGCACGTTTTCCAGCACCACGATGGCGTCGTCGACCACCAGGCCGATCGCCAGCACCAGCGCCAGCAAGGTGAGCAGATTGATCGAAAAACCGAATGCGCTCAGGCCGATGAAGGCGGCGATCAGACAGACCGGCACGGTGACCGCCGGGACCAGCGCGGCCCTTGCGCTGCCCAGAAACAGCCAGATCACCAAAAGCACCAGAACCACGGCCTCGACCAGCGTCTTGTAAACCCGCTCGACCGCAACATTGATGAACACCGTCGAATCGAAGGCCAGCGATATTTCCATGCCCTCGGGCAGGCTGCGGTTGATACCGGCCATCTCGGACTTGACCCGATCGCCGACGTCCAGGCTGTTGGCCGTGGAGGTCTTGATGATGCCAAGGCCCACGCGGGGCTGGCCGTTGCCGCGAAAATAGGCGCGCCGGTCTTCGGAGCCCAGTTCGACCTCGGCGACATCGCCCAGGCGCACCACGTAACCGTCCTCGCCCTTTACCAGCGGCAGCTGGCGGAACTCGTCCTCGCCGCTGAAGCCACGTTCCATGCGCAGGGTGAAATCGCGCGTGGTCGATTCCAGCGTACCGGCCGGCAGCTCGATGTTCTCCCGGCGCAGCGCGGCTTCCACGTCGGCGACGGTCAGGCCGCGCGCGGCCAGTGCCTGGCGGTCCAGCCAGATGCGCATGGCGTAGCGCTGACGCCCGCCGATCCGCACCTGAGCGACCCCTTCGATCGACGACAGGCGATCGACTACATAGCGCTCGGCGTAGTCGGTCAATGCCATCGTATCGAGAATTTCCGAACTCAGATTGAGCCAGAGGATGGCGTCGGCATCGGCCGACACTTTCTGGACTTCCGGCAGATCGGCCTCTTCAGGCAGCCGATCGACCACCCGGCTGACCGCATCACGAACATCGTTGGCCGCTGCTTCGATGTCGCGGCTGAGTTTGAACTCAATGGTGATCCGCGATTCGCCATTGCGACTCGACGAGTCCAGCGTGTCGATGCCCTCAATGCCGCTCACTGCGTCCTCAAGCAGCTGAGTGATCCGGGTTTCGATGATCGCCGCCGAAGCACCCGGATATCCGGTCGAGATCGAGACCACCGGCGGATCGATGTCGGGCAGCTCGCGCAGCGGCAGCGTGGTGAACGACAACACGCCCAGAACGATCAGCAGCAGGCTGACCACCGTGGCGAAGACGGGGCGGCGAACCGCCAGATCGGACAGCATCATGGCCGTGGCTCTCCACTCGACTGATCCGGCTGGCCCACGTCCTGGATCGCGGTGCCGGCGCGCAACTTGACTGTGCCCTCGACGACTACCCGGTCGCCCGCCGACAGGCCGGAGACCACTTCAACCTGACCCACCCGACGCGCTCCGGCGGTTATGCTGACTTGGGCGACGGTGTTGTCCGGCTCGACGCGATACACGAAGGCCTGCCGACCGATCTGGGTCAGTGCAAGCTCGGGCAGAACCAGCGCCCGCCGTGCCGGCTGGGACACCACCACGGTCAGCAGCATGCCTGGGCGCAGCTTGTGGTCGGCATTGTCGATTTCGGCGCGCACGGTGACCGAGCGGGTGATCGGGTCGACCCGCGAGTCGAGGCTGCGCACCGTGCCGACAAACTCCTGATCGGGCCAGGCCACGCTGTGCGCGGTGATCTTCTGGCCGGGCAGGAGCGTGGACAGGAACGCCTCGGGAACCGCGAAATCCAGCTTGATGATCGAGATGTCGTCGAGCGTGGTGATCGGATCGCCGGGACTGAGCACGGTGCCGGGACTCACCTGTCGCAATCCCAGAACGCCGCTGAACGGCGCGGTGATGACGCGGTCGGCCAGGCGTGCGCGAATGGCATCCAGACGCGCCCTGGCCGAGTCGCGCACCGCGCGCTGGGTATCGAGCTGGCTGGCCGGGATGAGCTTCTGCTCGGCCAGTTGACCCTGGCGCCGGTATTGCTGCTCGGCCTCGCGCAGGTTGACGCGCGCTTCCTCAAGCTCGGCCAGTTCGACGCGCCCGGAGAGATCGACCAGCACTTGACCGGCTTCGACGACATCGCCGCTATCGAAATTCACCCGCACCACGGTTTCGTTGACCTTGGATGTGATGGTCACCGACTCGTTGGCGCGCGCCGTGCCCAGCGCTTCGATGGTGTCCACCCAGGCAACCGGTTCGAGCACGGTCGTGGTCACGCTGACAGCGGTCTCGCCCGGCGCACCCGGATTGCCACCGCCGCAGGCGGCCAGCACAACCATGAGCAGCATCGGCAAGACCGGGCGGGCCGGCGAATTCTCGATCAAGACGGTAATCCTCGTTTCGTGTGTTGGCTTGGAACGTCGCCGGAGTCTGTGGTTCCCTCCGACCCAGGCCCGCTCAGGCGATGCTGTTGTGGCTGCCATCGCACAACGGCGGCCGGCCGGTCCGCTTGCAGCCGCAGAACCACAGCGTCCCGGTGCGCTCGGCGACGTGCTTGAGCGGGACAATGGCGCAGATCTTGTGCGATCCATCGCAGAACGGCTGGCTGTCGCTGCGCCCGCAGGCGCACCACCAGTAGGTTTTCCCGGCCTCGACGTCGACCGGATACGGACCCGACCGGGCAATCAACGGCCTGTTGGATGTGGCATCGGACATATTCGGCAGCCCTGCACAATTCCAGAACTTGCCAGTTTAACTCCGGGCCGTGCAGGTGGCGTATGCACAAGGTCATGCATCAGCCCAGGCATCAGGTCATGCCATGAACCTGGACTCACCGAGGCCGCCGACAGCCCGGCGGCCACAGCGACTCGGCGGCAGGCCGGACATTCCGGCGCTCACTCCGGCAAGTAGACCTCGCTGCCCGCGGCACGGAACTCGGCGGCTTTCTCGGCCATGCCCTTCTCCAAGGCGGCGGATTCGTCCAGGCCCTGCTCGGCGGCATAGTCGCGCACGTCCTGGGTGATCTTCATCGAGCAGAAGTTCGGTCCGCACATCGAGCAGAAATGCGCCAGCTTGTGGGCTTCCTTGGGCAGGGTTTCGTCGTGAAACTCCTTGGATTTCTCCGGGTCCAGCGACAGGTTGAACTGGTCGGCCCAGCGGAACTCGAAGCGCGCCTTGCTGAGCGCGTTGTCGCGCGCCTGGGCACCGGGGTGGCCCTTGGCCAGGTCGGCGGCGTGCGCGGCAATCTTGTAGGTGACGATGCCGTCGCGCACATCCTGCTTGTTGGGCAGGCCCAGGTGCTCCTTCGGAGTGACATAACAGAGCATGGCGGTGCCGAACCAGCCGATCATCGCCGCGCCGATGGCGCTGGTGATGTGATCGTAGCCGGGCGCGATATCGGTGGTCAGCGGGCCGAGCGTGTAGAACGGCGCCTCGCCGCACTCGCGCAGCTGCTTGTCCATGTTCTCCTTGATCAGCTGCATCGGCACGTGGCCGGGGCCCTCGATCATGGTCTGCACATCGTGTTGCCAGGCAATCTTGGTCAGCTCGCCCAGGGTTTCCAGTTCGCCGAATTGCGCGGCATCGTTGGCATCGGCGATGCTGCCCGGACGCAGGCCGTCGCCAAGCGAGAAGGCCACATCGTAGGCCTTCATGATCTCGCAGATTTCCTCGAACCGGGTGTAGAGGAAGCTCTCCTTGTGATGCGCAAGGCACCACTTGGCCATGATGCTTCCGCCTCGCGAGACGATGCCGGTCACCCGCTTTGCGGTCAGCGGAATATAGGCCAGCCGCACGCCGGCATGGATGGTGAAGTAGTCCACGCCCTGCTCGGCCTGCTCGATGAGCGTGTCGCGGAACAGCTCCCAGGTCAGCTCCTCGGCCCGGCCGTCGACTTTCTCCAGTGCCTGGTAGATCGGCACGGTGCCGATCGGCACCGGAGAGTTGCGGATGATCCACTCGCGGGTTTCGTGGATGTTCTTGCCGGTGCTCAGGTCCATCACCGTATCGGCGCCCCAGCGGATCGCCCAGACCATCTTCTCGACTTCTTCGGCGATCGAGCTGGTGACCGCCGAGTTACCGATGTTGGCGTTTATCTTCACCAGAAAGTTGCGGCCGATGATCATCGGCTCGGATTCGGGATGATTGATGTTGCACGGGATGATCGCCCGGCCGAGCGCCACCTCGGCCCGGACGAACTCGGGCGTGATCGATGCCGGAAGCGCCGCACCGAACGACTGGCCCGGATGCTGGCGCGCCAAATGCTCGGCCAAGGCCTCGCGACGCTGGTTTTCGCGGATGGCGATGAACTCCATCTCGGGGGTGACGATGCCGCGTCGGGCATAGTGCATCTGGCTGACATTGGCCCCGGCGACAGCGCGACGCGGCGCGCGGATCTCCATGAACCGGACATCCTTCAGCCGCGGGTCTTCGGCGCGCTGGCGGCCGTAGTCCGAACTCAGGCCGGGCAACTGCTCGCTGTCGCCACGCTCGGCGATCCAACCCGCACGCAGCGCCGGCAGACCGGCGATCAGATCGATCCGGGTGTCCGGGTCGGTGTAGGGGCCGGAGGTGTCGTAAACGGCGAACGGCGGATTGATCTGGGCGCCGAACATCTTCGGGGTGTCGGAAAGCTGGACTTCCCGCATCGGTACGCGCAGGTCCGGGCGCGAGCCTTCGACGTGAATCTTGCGCGAACCGGCGATCGGCTGGGTGACCGCCTCCGACAATGCTTGGGTGCGGAGGACCAGATCGGATGGAATGGCATTCATGGCGTTCGTCCTGCGTGTCAAGGAAAGCACGGGCGCGGGCGACGCGAGGCGTCGCAGCACGGACGAAGCGGTGGGCACCGGAGCGCATTGATCAGGCAGGGATCGCGCTGCGAAGCTTCCCTACGCCGGTATCACCCGGATCAGGTTCGAAGGGTATTTCTCAGCCCGACCGCGCCAGGCACCCCCGCTTCTTGCCGCCATTGAACCACGCCCGGCATGCCTCGACCAGCCCCAGTCTTGTCCAACGAGGTATGAGCCTGAACCCGCCAGCCTGATTCCAACGAGGTATGAGCCTGGAGGGAGGCGTGAGCCGGCGCACCGGGTCGATCATCACAGCCATGGTGATCGACATGAACGAGTCTCAGGTGCGC
>JAXMJH010000135.1:0-6832 GCA_034376725.1 Lysobacteraceae bacterium
TGCCGACAAGCCGATAGGCAGCCGCGATTCGAACGACCCATCCAGGCACGGGGGCGACGGCCCCCACGACGATGCCGAATATACGTTCGCGTTGATCTCAGCCAGAAAAAACAGCTTGCGGTAGGGGAGGAGTCCATATACAGGCTACCAAAGCCGAAGGCCAAACCACCCGCGTAGCCCGGCACGAGCGAAGCGAATGCCGGGGCCGCCGTAACCCACGAAGCACCCCGCGATCCCGACTTGCGGCCTTGCGGGCGCGTCAGCGCTGCTCCGGTACGCAAAACAACCTCGAAGCGGCCATGACTTTTTTCTATCGGTCCGATAGAGAAAATCGACTTCCATTGGCTTCGCTTTCGCCTGATCTTCGCCCATCAGCACAGGACTTTCCGCGCAGAGCGGCAACGGTGTGATGGCGAAGGATTGGGCATGAACAGCGGCATTTCAACGGCACGTCCAGCTCGCGCTTGGCGGTGTTGCAGCACCGGCATGCCAGTCGCTGCAGCGGACGGCCGGATCGGATTCCGTTGTCCGACCCTTCAACCAGTCTCGACACGGTCGCAAGAGCTTCGACTACCGCGTCGAACCGGTGATTCGTTTTGGTTGGCAGCGGATTGGGGAATCCGATGCCGACCACGTGGAGCGGCCTACGTGCATCCCGACGCACGTCGCGCAAGGATCGGCGCACACAACTCGTGAACTGGCGATCGCGGGATGATCGCCTATATACCGATTGGGGAGAATCACATGTCGAAATTACCAAACGATGGTGAGCGCGCGGGTGAGCGCGTGGCTCAGCGCCGGCTTTCGCGGCGTGATGTCATCAAGGCAAGCGCCGGGGTGGGTGTTTTCGCCGGCCTGGGTGGGATTTCTGCGTTCTCGGGTGCCGCGCTGGCCGGCAATACACCGGTCGCCGCCGCATCACATGTTCGACCGCTTTCCGGCGGGCACCCGATTCTGGCCGACAATCCGGCCCGTCGCAGTGCCGATGCCGTCCGTCTGCGCACGGCGGCGGCGCGCGATTACCTGCAAAACTTTCTGGGAGCCCAACGCACCAACGGCGACGAGGGCCGGTACGCGGATTTTCGCGGCAGCTTCAGCAAGGCGCTTCCGCACAACGACCTGGGTGAAGTCGATCCGACCGCTTATCGGGCGCTGCTGACTGCGCTCGCTTCGCGCCAAAGCGCCGACTTCGAGGCGATCCCGCTTGCTCCGCAGGGCACGGCCAAGCTTGCCAATCCGCAGGCAGCGTACAAGTTCGAACTGACCGGACGGGATTCCCACGCCACTCTGATCCGCCCCGCTCCGGCCTTTGCCAGCGCCGAGACCGCCGCTGAAATGGGCGAGGTGTACTGGAAGGCGCTGTGCCGCGACGTGCCATTCATTGCCTTCGAAAGCGATCCGACCATCGCGGCGGCAATCACCGATCTGAATTTCTTCTCGGCCACCGTTGGGCCGAAGTCGGGTGGACAGGTGACCACCGATACCGTTTTCCGTGGCGAGACGCCCGGCGATCTGGTCGGCCCCTACATCAGCCAGCTCCTGTACAAGCCGATCCCGTTCGGCAACAGCACGCTGGAACAGCGCTATGCCACGCCGGCTCCGGGCGACGATTTCATGACCGACCCGGCGTCGTGGCTGGCGGTTCAGCGCGGTGTTGCCCCACCCCCGCTGACCAAGAGCAATCCGCGCTACATCTCCGACGCCCGCGCGCTCGGCGAGTGGGTGCATGTCGACTTCACCTATCAGGCTTATCAAAGCGCCGCGCTGATCCTGCTGTCGATTCCGGGCAGCCTGGATGCCGCCAACCCGTATCTGGGTTCGGCCACCCAGGGCGGTTTCGTTTCGTTCGGCGGCGCAGATGTGCTCGATCTGGTGGCCAAGGCCGGCAATCTGGCACTCACCGGAGCCTGGTATCAGAAATGGCTGGTGCATCGCCGGCTGCGGCCGGAAGTCTACGCCGGCCGCCTGCACTTCCAGCTCACGGGCGTGAAGGATTACGGTCTTCCGGTCGAGATCGGCGCGTCGGAAGGCGCCGACCGGGTATTTTCGAGCAATGGCAACTACCTGCTGCCGATGGCTTTCCCGGAAGGCTCGCCCACCCATCCGGCCTATCCGGCGGGTCACGGCTCGATCTCCGGTGCCTGCGCGACGGTGCTCAAGGCGTTCTTCGATGAAGACATGCTGGTGCCCAACCCGGTCCAGGCCGATGCCACCGGCGAAAGTCTGCTGCCGTGGAATGGCGAGCCACTGACCATCGGCGGCGAGATCAACAAACTCGCCAACAACGTCGCTCTGGGTCGCGACTGGGCCGGCGTGCATTTCCGCTCAGAGGGCGTCGAAGGCCTGTTGGTCGGCGAGCAGCAGGCACTGGGCCTGCTGCGCGACTACTCGCGAACCTACAACGAAGACTTCGATGGCTTCACCCTGACCAAGTTCGACGGTACCAAGGTGCGCATCGTCAACGGCGAGATGTTCACCATCTGACCCACCCGCTTCGTCCTGTTGGCCCTGCCGGTCAACTTTTTTGCAGCCCGGACGGATCGCGTCCGGGCTTTTTTTCGTGTTCGCGAGGTCGGTCTTGAATTGCCGGCGCAAGCCAGCCGGTGGGCTGGCCTCAGCGCAACGCGAGCGCCGCCGCGACGATGTCGCCCTCGGCCGGCAGCACCAGAAAGGCCGCTCCGGCCAGCGGCGTGTAGGTGTCGCTGCCGACCACGCGCGCCATCGGAAGACCGCCAAGCCCCGCCTCGACCAATGCCGTCACCACGCCCTCGCCCACACCGGCCGAGCGGCGACCTTCATCGACGATCAGCACGCGTCGGGCCTTGCCAGCCTGCTCGGCGATCTGCCGCTCGTTCAGCGGCAGCAGCCAGCGCAGATCCAGGGTGCGCACCGACCAACCGCGTTCGGCGGCAATCCGCCGCGCTGCGCGCAGGCTCATCGGTACGCCGTTGCCGAAGGTGATGATCAGCAGATCGACCGGCTCCGCTGCGTCCGAATCCGCATCCGGGCCGTACAGCCTGCCCTCGCCCAGCGCCAGCGCCTGCCCGGGCGGCGGATAGGCGAACTGCCAGCCGCCGTCGCCCGGCTCGTAGAGATCCTTGCTCATGTACAGCGCAATCGGCTCCAGGAACGCGCAGACCCGGCCGTCGACCTTGGCCAGTGCGGCCAGCGTGCGCAGCATCATCGCCGCATCGTCGCCGCGGCTCGGGCAGCCGATCACCAGGCCGGGAATGTCGCGCAGTGCGGTAATCGAATTGTCGTTGTGGAAATGCCCGCCGAAACCGCGCTGGTAGCCCAGCGAGGCGATCCGCACCACCATAGGGTTGCGGTACTGGCCGTTGCTGAAGAACTGCAGCGAGGCCGCCTCGCCGCGAATCTGGTCGCAGGCATTATGGAAATAGGCGAGATACTGGATTTCCGGGATCGGCAGCATGCCCAGATTGGCATAGCCCTGCGCCAGTCCGAAAATCACGGTTTCATCCAGCAGCGTGTTGAACACGCGCCGCGCGCTGAACGCCTTGAACAGACCCTTGGTGACCGTGTACACGCCACCCTTCTGCGCCACATCCTCGCCGAACAGCAGCGACTCCGGGTATTTGGCCAGCAGCTCATGCAGCGCCTGGTTGATCTGGATGGCCAGATGCCGCGGCGGCTGGTTCTCCGGCAGCCGCTCGGGGTTGCCGTGCACGGCCAGACGGCGATCCTCGAAGTCCCTGCGCTCGGCCTCGGCGGCCACCGCTTCGGGCGTGTAGGGCGCCAGCGGGGCCATCACCTCATCGAGCGCGGTCAGCTTGGGCCGGCGGTCGGCCTCCTCGGCGGCCGCGAAACATTTGCTTCGGATCGATTCGTAAAGCGTCAGCACTTCCTCGCCCGACATCAGCCCCGACGCCAGGGCGATCTCGGCCGAGCGCAACAGCGGATCGGTGGCCTCCAGTGCGACCAACTCCTCCACGGTGCGCCATTCCAGCTCGAAGTCGGTTCCGGCATGACCCATCAAACGGGTGGTCTTCAGGTGCAGGAAAGTCGGCCGGCGGCTGCGCCGGCAGTGCTCGACGGCAGCCGATACCTGGGCCAGGCCGGCGGCAATATCCAGGCCGTCGGCCTGAAAATAATCCAGGTCCCGGCGCACCCGGAAGCTTTCGGCGATCCAGTTGGCCGGCGTCTTGACCGAAATGCCGATGCCGTTGTCCTCGCAGACGAACAGCACCGGCGCCGGCAGCCGCTGATAGGCGGTCCAGGCGGCGGCATTGAAGGCGGTCTGCGCGGTCGCGTGATTGGCCGAGGCATCGCCGAACGAGCAAATCGCGATGCTGTCCTCGGGGATCGGCGAGTCGTGGCCGATCCGCCGGGCCTGTTCGATGGCGATCGCCGTACCCAGCGCCTTGGGCAGGTGCGAGGCGATGGTCGAAGTTTGCGGCAGCACCCACAGCGGCTTGCTGCCCCACACCTTGTGCCGCCCGCCCGATGCCGGATCGTCCTTGCTGGCGGCAAAGCTCAGCGCCGAATCCATGATCGGGTCCATGCCCGGCAGCTTGCGGAAGCGCTCGGCCATGAACGCGCCCGAGCGGTAGTGCAGGAACGCCGGATCGGTGTGCCGGGTCAGCCGGGCGACCATTGCATTGCCTTCGTGGCCGGCGCTGCCGATGGTGTAGAACACCTTGTTCTGAACGCGCAGAACCCGCGCCATCAGATCGAGATGACGGGAGATCAGCTGGGATTCGAACAGCTCCAGAAAATCGCGCCCCGTGCACGCGCTGCCCGACAATACCGGCGCATCCAGGCTGGGCCGCGACGCCGCCTGACCGTGCCAGCCCTCGACGAACTCGGTGAAGTTGCGATCGACGATCTCGGCGCGGTTCAGGCCCTTCATGCGGGCCGGTATGGCGGTTGAGCTGGATATCATTCGGGACTCGATGCGGGACTCGAAGCAGAAAGTTCAGGCTGGCTGGCCAACCAGGCACGGGCGCGACGCGCCTTGTCGCGATCCTTGTCCCGACCGAACGCATCCAGGATGTCGATCAGCGCCGGCAGGCTGGGCAGATACAGGTCGCCGGCCGGTGTCGACAGGCAGCGCCGGTCGGTGGGAATCACCGGCCGCCAATTGCCGGCCACGTTCAACTCCAGCCCGCCCATGGTTTCGACCGGCAGGCCGAAGCCGGTGAAGCGGGCGAAACGCGAGCGGAAGAGGTGATCGTTGACGGTGACAAAGGATCGCTCGCGCCGCGCAGCCCAGATGTCTTCAAGCCGGGCGGCGTCGTCCAGACCGACCAGCAGGTCGATGTCCTGACAGACGATGCCCGGCACGCCCCAGGCCGTCAGCGCGGCACTGCCGATCAACCACCAGGGTTGCCGGCAGGTGCGCTGGAGTACAGGCAACACCTGCGCCAGGGTGGCCGACAGCGGTTCGGGCATCTCGGCCAACTCGGCCAACTCGGTCATCAGGGGCGGCTCGCGAGCGAATCAGAACGCGTTGATGCCGGTGATTTCCCGGCCGACCACCAGCTGATGCACGGTTTCCGTGCCTTCATAGGTGATCACCGACTCCAGATTCAATGCGTGCCGGATCGGGCAGTGCTCGGTGGTGATGCCGGCGCCGCCGAGGATGTCGCGCGCCTCGCGAGCGATGTCCAGCGCCATGCGTACATTGTTCCACTTGGCCAGCGAAACCTGGGTGGGCTGCATCCGTCCGGCGTCCTTCAGGCGGCCGAGCTGGAGACTGAGCAACTGCGCCAAGGTGATGCGCCGGGCCATGTCGGCCAGCTTCAGCTGCACGGCCTGGTTGGCCGACAGCGGGCGGTCGAACAGGATGCGCTCCCCGGCATAGGCCGCCGCCTCGGTCATGCAGGCGATCGCAGCGCCGATCGGCCCCCAGGTGATGCCGTAGCGGGCCTGGGTGAGACAGCCCAGCGGCCCCTTGAGGCCCTTCACGTTGGGCAGGCGGAACGCATCGGACACCCGTACGCCGTCCAGATACAGCGCCGAAGTCACCGAGGCGCGCAGGCTCATCTTCTTGTGGATTTCCTGCGCGGTGAATCCCGGCGTGTCGGTCGGCACGATGAATCCCTGGATTCCATCGTCGGTCTGCGCCCAGATGATCGCGATACGGGCCAGATTGCCGTTGGTGATCCACATCTTCGCGCCATTGATGATCCAGTCGCCGCCGTCGCGGCGCGCGGTGGTCTTCATGTTGGCCGGGTCGGAGCCGCCGTGCGGCTCGGTGAGGCCGAAACAGCCGATCACTCCGCCGGCCGCCATCGCCGGCAGCCACTCGCGCTTCTGCTCCTCGCTGCCGTAAGCGAAAATCGGATACATGCACAGCGAGCTCTGCACCGAGACAAAGCTTCGAATGCCCGAATCGCCGCGCTCCAGCTCCTGACAGATCAGGCCATAGCTGACCGCATTCAGACCGGCACAGCCGTACTCTTCCGGCAGGCTGGACCCCAGCAGGCCGAGGGCGGCGATATCGGGCACCAGTTCGGCGGGAAACCGACCCTGCTCGAAGCAGTCGCCGATGATCGGCAGCACGCGCTCGTCGGTGAAACGGGCGACGCTATCCTGCACTGCGCGCTCTTCCTCGCTGAGCAGCGAACGAACGTCGTAAAGGTCGGTCGGGTCCAGTGCCATATCGGGTCGCCAATCGCTAGAAGGTAAGCCGGCTATTGTATCGGTTCGGCTCGGGCATCCGCCACGCCGAGTCTTGTCCAACGAGGTATGAGCCTGAACCCGCCAGCCTGATTCCAACGAGGTATGAGCCTGGAGGGAGGCGTGAGCCGGCGCACCGGGTCGATCATCACAGCCATGGTGATCGACATGAACGAGTCTCAGGTGCGCA
>JAXMJH010000136.1:0-46855 GCA_034376725.1 Lysobacteraceae bacterium
ACGCGCCGCTCCAGTTCTTTTCGTTGCTCTTGGGTGAGTGTGATCGCAGCAGCCGGTTTCATCATTCGCTCCAAGGGACAGACACGAATATGACCGTGGCAACACCTAATAGTTCACGTATTTCGCAAGCACTACACTAGCAGTGTCGGCACGACAGCAGATTGAAAGTTCTGAGCTGCACGGGATGATGCGAAAAAGCGAGCGAGCCGGTCGAAGCGGCCAAGTTGGAACTGTCCGGTCCCGCTCTCCTCGTCGATGCCCCAATAAGTGGCTCGAATGGCGCCCCAATCGCGCGTGGGCAGATCACCCGGAATCCATGGCGCAGCGATGCCATTGATCATAGCCTTGTCCGGGGAATACAAGCTCATGTTGGCGCGGCGCGCCGCGATATCGCGGGCATGTGTCTCTTGCTCGAGCGGCTTGAACTGGAACGCGAACACGCTGGCCGACGGATTGGCAGCAAGGCATTCATCAATTCGTGCGGAAATGTGCGCATCGGCGAATGAAAACCCGGTTGCGATCAGCAGAGTGTCAGGCGTCATCAGGAAGGCACGCAGCCTGTCGAAGAGCGCGGCATATGGTGCTTTTTGCGTCTGGTCGTACTTGAGGTGCTCTGGAAACACCAGATGCGTCGCATTAGATTGTCCCGTACGCACCACCTCGCCTTGCGCATTGGCAGCCCAGCCGAGCGAGCCATGCAACTTCCACAAGCGCGTCCAGCGCACGGGCAGGTCATTGCTCGCCACTGAAGATGGATCGAAGAAAGGCTCGTTGGCGCCGCTGAAGCCATCGAAGAACGGAACGCGTGTACGCTCCAGCGCTTGCTCGAACAGCAGGTCATAGTTGGTGGTGAAGATCTCCACCGGGTGTTCGCGTCCCGTGCCGCTGATCCACGTTACGAACTCGGTGTACGGCGAAGGACCTTCGTGAAGGGGCTTGTTGACAATGGTTCCGATCTGCTCGCAAATGGCTTCGCTCAGCTTTTTATACCCTGCCCCATCAAGTTCATGAACTTTTGTCTTGCCTATGACGCCGGCCAAGCTGCGCACCCGCGACAAGATCGCTTCAATGTTCGGCGTATCGAGTTCGGCCCGTAGGGCGTCCAGGGTCTCGCCGTAGTCGGCTCTCAGCCCCTCCATCACCATATCGGTGAGGCCTGCCACCGCAGGGATCAGCGGCTTGTCACTGCCGGGGGAGAAGATACCGGCCGGTGCGCCCGCTCCGACCAAGAGGCCGACCCGCTTGCGTCCCTGGGCAATGATCTGCCGCAGGCTGGCCATATACTGGTCTGGATTGTGGACACTGATGGTCATCAAGCACTCCGGCTTCGGTGCAGTTCATGGCGATATTTTCCCCTGAGTTTCGATAGTGAACGAAAAAGCCTTAATCCGGCCAATCGTTCGTACCGTCAGCTCCACCACTAACCTGTTCTGATGGCGGGCAATTGTCACCGATAGCTATCGTGACACAGCCCTATCCAAATAAACATGTTGCGGAAATTCTCCCATAACTGGCAAAAATACCGAAAAAGCCCCCTCACTCCCACTCAATCGTCGCCGGTGGCTTGCTGCTGATGTCATAAACTACGCGAGATATGCCGCTTAATTCATTGATTATTCTGCGCGAAACCAGGTCCAGGAACGGGTATGGCAGGTGCGCCCACTGGGCGGTCATGAAGTCGATGGTTTCGACGGCGCGCAGGGCGATCACCCATTCGTAGGCGCGTTGATCGCCGACCACGCCGACCGACTTGACCGGCAGGAAGACGGCGAATGCCTGGCTGACCTTGTCGTACAGGTCGTGGCGGCGCAGTTCCTCGACGAAAATGTGGTCGGCCTTGGCCAGCAGTTCGGCGTATTCCGGCTTCACCTCGCCGAGAATGCGCACGCCGAGGCCGGGGCCGGGGAACGGATGGCGGTAGACCATGGCGTGCGGCAGACCCAGCTCGACGCCGATGCGCCGCACTTCGTCCTTGAACAGTTCGCGCAGCGGCTCTACCAGGCCCAGCTTCATGTGCTCGGGCAGACCGCCGACGTTGTGGTGGCTCTTGATGACGTGGGCCTTGCCGGTGCGGCTGCCGGCGGATTCGATCACGTCGGGATAGATGGTGCCCTGGGCCAGCCAGCGCACGTTGTCGATCTTCGCCGACTCTCCGTCGAACACTTCGATGAACTGGCGGCCGATGATCTTGCGCTTGGCTTCGGGGTCGCCGTGGCCTTCGAGGGCGGCGAAGAAGCGCGCCCTGGCGTCGACCCGGATCACCTTCACGCCCATGTGCTCGGCCATGGTGGCCATCACCTGCTCGCTCTCGCCGAAGCGCAGCAGGCCGGTGTCGACGAACACGCAGGTCAGTCGATCGCCGAGCGCGCGGTGCAGCAGTGCCGCCACCACCGAGGAATCCACGCCGCCGGACAGTCCCAGCAGGACGTGATCGTCGCCAACCTGTGCGCGCACCCGGTCGATCTGATCCTCGATGATGTTGGCCGGCGTCCAGCGCTTTTCGCAGCCGCAGATCGACACCGCAAAGCGCTCCAGCAGCGCGCCGCCCTGCCGGGTGTGGGTGACCTCGGGATGGAACTGCACACCATAGATCCGGCGGGTTTCGTCGGCCATCGCCACGATCGGCACCGAGTCGGTGCGCGCCGCCACGGTGAATCCGGGCGGCACCGCCGACACCCGGTCGCCATGGCTCATCCACACGTCGAGTCGATGACCATCGGGCCGATCGCTCAGCCCGTCGAACAGCGCGCAGTCGCCCAGCACTTCGGCCTGGGCATAGCCGAACTCGCGCTCCAGCCCGGCCTGCACCGTGCCGCCCAACTGCGCGGCCAGGGTCTGCATGCCGTAGCAGATGCCGAGAATCGGAACGCCTTGAGCGAAAGCCCGATCCGGCGCGCGCGGTGCCCCGGCCTCGGTGGTCGACTCCGGTCCGCCGGAAAAAATGATGCCCTTGGGCGCGAACGCCGCGATCTCATCCGGGTCGTGGTCCCAGGCCCAGATTTCGCAATACACCCCGATCTCGCGAATGCGCCGGGCAATCAGCTGCGTGTACTGCGCGCCAAAGTCGAGAATGAGGATCCTGTCGCTGTGGATGTCGGTCATGGGGCTGGCAATGGGGAATGGGGAATCGGCAGTGGGAAATCGGGGCAGAGACCAGTCGGGCGATCGATTCCCGATTCCCGATTCCCCATTCCCGCTTCCCGGCAGTCACCCAACCTGATAGTTGGGCGGCTCTTTGGTGATCTGCACGTCGTGGACGTGGCTTTCGCGGATGCCGGCGTTGCTTACCCTCACGAAGCTGGGTCGGGTGCGCATGTCTTCGATGGTCGCGGCGCCGACGTAGCCCATGGCAGCGCGCAGGCCGCCGGCCAGTTGGTGGACGATGTCGCGCAGTGCGCCGCGGTAAGGCACGCGGCCCTCGATGCCTTCGGGAACCAGCTTGTCGGCGTCGGTGGCGTCCTGGAAGTAACGGTCCTTGCTGCCCTGCTGCATGGCGCCCATGCTGCCCATGCCGCGGTAGCTCTTGTAGCTGCGGCCCTGAAACAGCTCGACCTCGCCGGGCGCTTCCTCGGTGCCGGCGAACAGGCCGCCGATCATGATCGTGCTGGCGCCGGCGACTATGGCCTTGGCGATATCGCCGGAGTACCGGATGCCGCCATCGGCGATCAGCGGGATGCGCTCTTGCAGCGCCTCGGCAACCATCGCCACGGCGGTGATCTGCGGCACGCCCACGCCAGCCACGATGCGCGTGGTGCAGATCGATCCCGGGCCGATGCCGACCTTGACCGCATCGGCGCCGGCATCCAGCAGGGCCAGCGCGGCATCGCCGGTCACGATGTTGCCGCCCACCACCTGCACGGTCGGGAAGTGCTTCTTGGTCCACGCAACCCGATCGATGACGCCCTGCGAATGGCCGTGCGCGGTATCGACGATGATGACATCCACGCCGGCGGCAACCAGCGCCTCGATGCGCGCCTCGGTGTCCCCGCTCACGCCCACGGCAGCGCCCACCCGCAGACGTTCGGCCTGGTCCTTGGCGGCATTGGGGTTGTCGCGCGCCTTCTGGATGTCCTTGACGGTGATCAGCCCGCGCAGCTGGAAATCGCCGTTGACCACCAGCACCTTTTCGATGCGGTGCTTGTGCATCAGCGCAAGCACTTCTTCGTCGCTGGCGCCCTCGCTCACGGTCACCAGGCGGTCGCGCTTGGTCATGATGTGGCGCACCGGATCGTCCAGCTTGGTTTCGAAGCGCATGTCGCGGCTGGTGACGATGCCGACCAACTGCTCGCCGTCGACCACCGGCACGCCGGAGATGTTGCGCGCGCGGGTCAGGCGCATCACTTCGGCGATGCTGGTGTCCGGCCCGACGGTGAACGGCTCGCGGATGACGCCGGCCTCGAAGGTCTTGACGTGCCGCACTTCATCGGCCTGACGCTGGGCGGGCATGTTTTTGTGGATGATGCCGATTCCGCCCAACTGGGCCATCGCGATGGCCAGCCGCGCTTCGGTGACCGTGTCCATGGCGGCGGAGACGATCGGCAGATTGAGCCGGATGTCGCGGGTGATGCGGGTTCCCAGGCTCACATCCCTGGGTAGCACCGTCGACAGCGCGGGCACCAGGGAAACGTCGTCGAAAGTAAGCGCTTCGGCCTGGATGCGCAGCATGGGCGGCTCCGAGAAGATGAAGCGCGCCATTATAGCCTGCGATTGGCGATCCGGTCCGGTGCGAGTCCGGCCGGGGGGCGTGAAGTCAGCGGACCAGCACCAGTGACAGCGCCGGCCACCAGGTGATCAACAGCACCGCCAGGCCCAGGATCAGCAGAAACGGGAGCGTGGCGCGGACCAGCTTCACCACCGGCGTGCCGAACTGGTAGGCGGCGATGAACAAATTCATGCCGACCGGCGGCGTGAAATAGCCCAATTGAAGATTGGCCAGCATGATGATGCCCAGATGCACCGGGTCGACCCCGTAGCCGAGAGCCACCGGCACCAGCAGCGGGACCAGGATCACCAGGGCCGAGAACACATCCAGCAGCATGCCCACGACCAGCAGAAACAGATTGAGCAGCAGCAGGAAAAGCCAGCGCTGATCGACCCGCGACTGGATGATTTCGAACAGCCGAGTCGGCACTTCCTGATCGACCAGCCAGTTCGACATCGCCAGTGCGCAGCCCAGAATCAGCAGAATGGCGCCGATCAGCCGCATCGAGCCAGCCATCACCTCGGGCAGCCTGCGCCAGCTGATTTCCTTCTTGATGACGGTACTCACGATCAACACATAAAGCGCAGTGACCGCCGCCGCCTCGCTGGCCGCCAGCAGGCCCGAATAGATGCCGCCCAGCACCACGAACGGCAGCGGCAGCTCCCAGGCCGCATCCTTGAGCGCGGCACCCAGCTCGGCGCCCTCCCAGGACGGCGCACGCACTCTTGGCGGGCTGACCCACACGGCGTGGATCGCCAACAGCAGCACCATCATCAGGCCGGGCAGGATACCGGCCAGAAACAGGGCCTCCATGGTGACCGGCGGCTGGGTGCCGAGCTGGCCGGCGACGAAGCCGTACAGGATCAGCGGCAGCGAGGGCGCGAACAGCAGCCCCAGGCTGCCGGCCGAGGTGATCAGCCCCAGGCTGTAGCGCTCGCCATATCCGGCCTGACGCAGGGCGGGATACAGCAACGCGCCCATGGCCACGATGGTGACCCCGGACGCGCCGGTGAACGCCGTGAAAAAGGCGCACACGGTAATGGCCACGATGGCCAGGCCACCGGGCAGCCAGCCCAGCACGGCGTTGGACAGGCGAACCAGGCGCTGCGGCGCCCGACTGGCGGCGAGAATGAAGCCGGCCAGCGCGAACAGCGGAATGGCGATCAGGCCGGGCAGATCGCCCAGCCGGTAGAACTCGACCAGCACCGCGCTCGGGTCGTAGCCGGCGCTGTGAAAGCCGAGCAGCGCGACGCCGGCGATAACCGCGAACAGCGGCATGCCGAGCGCCGCCAGCAGCGCCAGGGCAAGCCAGGCCAGAATCACCGGGCAACCTCATCGGTCGGCGGTGCGGCAGGATCGGGCACATGCCCGAATGAGGCCAGCAACAATCGCACCGTCATCAGCCCGAAGCCGACCGGGAGAATCAGCATCGGCACCCAACTGGGCACGCCGGATATGAAGGCGACCGGCATCTCCCGCTCCATGGCCAGCAGACGCCAGGCGTACCAGGTGAGCACCCCGGAAACCGCCGCAGCACCCAATTGCGCAATGCGCCACACAAGCCGGCGGGCCGGCAATGGCAGCACCTGCGGCAGCGCGTCGATCGCGATATGACGGTGCTGACGAGCCGCCCCCAGCGCACCCAGCAGAGCCAGCCAGAGCACGCCCATCCGCGCAACGGGTTCAATCCAGCCGAAGCCGGCAGAGAAGCCGACCCGGAGCACGATCTGACCGACCGCCACCAGCAACAACACCCCGATCAGTCCGGCCAGCAGGGCGTCTTCGGCGGCGTGCAGGGCACGCAGGGCGCGAGCGAGCACGGTGCCGGATCAGTCGTCGGAACGGGCGGATACCGCCGGGTTGTCCAGCGCCGCGCGGATGCCGTCGAGCACGTCCTGACTGATGACGCCATCGCGGACCATTTTCTCGGTCGCCTCCACACCAACCGAGCGCCAGCGGGCGATTTCCTGGGCGTCTGGCTCGATCACGGTCAGGCCCTGGCCCTGGAGTGCCGCCAGCGCCTTTTCATCGTCGCTGCGGTTGTTCATGTCGATGCGCCGCGACGCCGCCTGGGCAGCCGCGCGCAGCGCGCCCTGGTCGACTTCGGAGAGCTTGGCCCAGTCGCGTTCGTTGATCACCAGAAAGCCGATGACGTAGGCCAGCGGAATGTCCAGCAGATAGCGCAGGCGGCCGTGCCACTGGAGCAGGATCGCGCCCGACGGGGTGTTGCCGACGGTGTCGATCTGGCCGGTCTGGAGGCTGGTGAACACGTCCGACAGCGGCAGCGAAACCGGGCTCACCCCTCCGGTGCGGAAGGTGACTTCCGAAATGAGATCGTTCTGCGGCACCCAGACCTTGGCGGCGCGAAGATCCTCGGCGCTGCGAATCGGCTTTGTGCTCATCAGATATGCCAGGCCCACCCCGGCCATGCCCAGCACGCGCACACCGGCATCGGCCAGGCCCTGCTCGATCACCGGATCCATGCGCCGGCGCACCGCGTCGACATCGGCCAGGTCGTTGAACAGGAACGGCAGACTGTAGGTCTGCGCGTCCTTGTACAGGATCGACAGCTCGCTGCCGGTCAGCATGCCGCCCTGGAGCTGGCCCAGGCGCATCTTGCGCAGCACCGTGGCATCGTTGCCCATCACTCCGCCGGGGTAGTACTTCAGCTTGACCCGGCCCTCAGTGGCCGCCTCGACCTCGGCGCCGGCCTGGCGCAGTTCGCGCAGCCAGGGCGAGCCCTCCGGGGCGAGCGTGGCGATCTTCAGAGTCTGTGCCGCTAGCGAAAGCGGCAGCAGAGCGAGCAGCGCGGGAAGGACAAGGCGATTCAATAAACGGTTCATGGCATCTCAGAAAAAGTCGTCGGCGCTGGCCTGAAGATAACGCGCGCGCTCCTGGGCCAGCACATTGGCCAGGGTGAAGCCCGGCGCGATGGGGTCGGCTTCGAGTACTTCGCGGATCAGCGAGTCGTGCAGTTCGCGATCGAACACCAGTCGGGCGTAGTACTCGGCCATCATGGTCTTGGCGTAGAGATTGCGCTGCGAGGAAAGTTCAATGGCGCGTTCGAAATACGCCCTGCCCGCCTCCGGATCGCCGCCCACTGCCGCCGGCCGCAGGGAATTCAGCGCACCAAGATACACGAAGGCCAATCCATCGGCGTGACGCGGGTTTTCGGCAACCACCCGCTTGAGCAGCATTTCCACCTTGGGCAGATTGGCGATCGCCTGCCAGTCTTCACGATTGGCCTGCAGGTAGCCGGTCCAGGTGGCCGCCAGGCCGTAGATCAGACCGATGTCCTTGGCCGTGAAATCGGCGAGGGCCGCCTCGAAGTCGGGAATCGGCCCGTCCAGCGAATCGCACAGCGGCTGGCTGCGCAGGCACGAGGCGCGGCGCGCATAGCCCAGCGCCTTGTCGCTCAGACGGCTGGCGCGCGCCGGCTCCTGGGTGAAGTTACCGGCATAGGCGGCATTGAGTTCGGCGGCTGCCAGCAGCAGGCCTGGGCTATCCGGGCTGCCGTTGATCAGCCCGTCGAGCAGAAGCAGATAGGCAGGCAGACCGTCGCGCACGGTAGCTGGGTCGTTGCTGTTGACCACGGCCTGCCCGAGATTGCTGGCCAGGTTGTCGGCCGCGCGGCGAGCCACGGCGGCGCAGCCAACCAGCGCGATAGCCAGCCCAGCCGCAACCACGATGCGCAGCGCGTGCCAAGCGGATGCGCGTCGCGGAACCGTGCGAGTCACAGTGTGCAGCGCGGGTACGGTGGCGTGCATCGGATTCGGATCGCTCCTGGTTGGGATTCAAGGCATATCATGTTGCATCGGCCAGCTCGGCCGCCTCGACCGTATTCTCCATCAGCGTGGCAACCGTCATCGGTCCCACCCCGCCCGGCACCGGCGTGATCCAGCTGGCCCGCTGGCTGGCCACCGCAAAGTCGATGTCGCCGCACAGGCGCCCATCATCGAGGCGGTTGATACCCACGTCGATGACCACCGCGCCAGGTTTGACCCACTCGCCGGGGATCAAGTTCGGACGACCGACCGCGACCACCAGAATATCGGCCTGCCGGACCTGCGATTCCAGCACGTCGCGCGGCGTGAACTTGTGGCAGCAGATGGTGGTGCAACCGGCGATCAGCAGCTCCATCGCCATCGGCCGGCCGACGTGATTGGATACGCCGACGATGGTCGCAGTCCGCCCGCGCACCGGACGGTCGGTGTAGGCCAGCAGCGTAGTGATTCCGCGCGGTGTGCACGGCCGCAGGCCGAACTGTCGCAGGGCCAGATGGCCGACGTTCTCGGGATGAAAACCGTCGACATCCTTGCGCGGGTCGATCCGGTGAATGAGCCGGCTGGCGTCCGGGATGCCGGGCAGCGGCAGCTGAACGAGGATACCGTGCACCTGGGGATCGGCATTGAGCCGGTCGATCAGCTCCAGCAGCGCGTCCTCGCCGGTATCGGCCGGAAGATCGAAGTCGATCGCCCGAATGCCGACCCGTTCGGCGGCACGGCGTTTGTTGCGGACGTATACCTGCGACGCCGGGTCGGCGCCGACCAGCACGACTGCCAGACCTGGCGCCGGATGACCCAGGCGTGCACGCTCGCGAACCCGAAGGGCGAGCTGGTCGAGCAGTTGGTCGGCAATGCGCCGGCCATCCAGAATCCGTGCGGTCATCGCCTGTTCCTTGGCTTGAGGTAAAGTCATGGGCCCGAGATTATCCCCGATCAGGCCCATGCAGGACACTGTGGACGTCACAACTATCGAAGCGGCGGTGTTTCGCCGCCTGTTGAATCACCTCAATGTGCAGCGCCCGGACGTACAGAACATCGATCTGATGATCCTCGCCGGGTTCTGTCGCAACTGCCTTGCCGACTGGTACCGGGAGGCAGCCGAAGCCGAGGGCTTGCCCCTCGACAGAAACGCCGCCCGCGAAATCGTCTACGGCATGCCGTTCGGCGAGTGGAAGGATCGCCACCAGCGACCGGCAACGCCGGAGCAACTGGCGGCCTTCGAAGCATTGAACGGCAAAACCGGCGGTTCCTAGCCGTCACCGGCCGGTCAGTCGTTCTGCGAACAGAACTGCGCGTAGTCGATATAGCCCGGGAACGCCCGACCGGGTGCGCACACGGGGCAATCGGGGTCGGGACGCAAGCGGGTTTCGCGAAAACGCATGGTTTTGGCGTCGAAATGCAGCAGGCGTCCGGTCAGCGGCTCGCCGAGTTGCAGAATCAACTTGATCGCCTCGGTGGCCTGAAGCAAACCAATGACTCCGGGCAACACGCCCAGAACCCCGGCCTCCGCGCAGTTGGGCGCGAACCGGGCCGGCGGCGGCGACGGAAACAGGCAGCGATAGCACGGTGCCTGGCCACGCTGGCGGCCGGCGTCGAACACGCTGACCTGGCCCTGAAAGCGCTCCACTGCGCCATAGACCAACGGCTTGCCCAGCTTCACGCAGGCATCGGACAGCAGATAGCGCGCGGCGAAATTGTCGGCGCCGTCGATTACTACATCGACGCCGTCGAGAAAGCTTTCGACGTTGGCAGCGTCGATGCGCTCGGGCAGCGGCTCGATGCGAACCGAGGGGTTGAGCGCCGACAGCGCCCGCGCCGCCGAGTGCGCCTTGCCCTGTCCCACGCCGGCATCGGTATGCAGGATCTGCCGCTGAAGATTGCTGCGCTCGACGGAATCCGGGTCGGCGATTCGAATCCGCCCGACGCCGGCAGCCGCCAGATAGAAGCCGGCCGGCGAGCCAAGGCCTCCGGCGCCGACCATCCCAACCGTAGCGGCAGCGAGTCTGCGCTGACCCGAGAGGCTGATTTCCGGCAACGACAGGTGCCGCGCATAACGCTGGAGAAAATCCGCGTCGGCCTCGGCCGGCTGCATCGGCAGATCGCACTCGACCCAGAATGCAATTCCACCACTTACTGAAGATACACCCGTATATCCATGTTCAATAAGTCTTTCTGCGCAGCTGAACGAGCGTGTTCCGCGGGCGCAGATCAGGATGGTCTCGCCCGGCTGCCCGGTCAGCCAGCGCCCGGGTTCGGCTTCCAGGTCGGTGCGCGCAACACCGACCGCGCCCTCGGCCATTCCGCCGGCGCGCTCGCCCGCTTCGCGGATATCGATCAACCGCGCGCCTGCGCGCAGCCGGGCATAGGCCTGGGTAGGGTGAAGTTCGCGGACGGTCGGCCGGCTCATGGCGACATTATCCCACCGGGCCGAACGGGACGACCGGAACCACGGTATCGGCTTCCAGCATGCATGGACCTTCGGGCAGCACGATCAGCGCATTTGCGCGGGACGCCGCAGCCAGCCGGTGCGATCCGGTGGCGTCATCGGGCATCACCCGCAGCACACCGTCCGGATCGGAGCGCAACACTCCGCGCATGAATTCCAGGCGCTCATGACGCTTTTCGACCGCGCGCTGGAGCCGGGCGAAATGCTGCGACCGCAGTCCTGTGACGCCTTCCAGGCGATCGATCAGCCGGCGGCCAAGGACCAGGAAGCAGGCCAGCACGGCCACCGGATTGCCGGGCAGGCCCAGCAGCAACGTGCCGTCGATCTCACCCAACAGCAATGGCATTCCAGGCTTGATCTGCACCCGCCAGAAGTGCAGCCGCCCGTGCTGCTGAAGCAAGGCAGGCAAGTGGTCTCTGTCGCCGGCTGAAACGCCGCCGCAGGTGATCAGCAGATCGCTGTCCGACGCAGCGTCGCGCAGCCGGTCGAGCATCGCCTGCGGCTGGTCCGGAAGTACCGGGCCGCGTCGGGCGACGATCCCTTCGGATGCCAGTAAGCCCGCCAGCATCGGACCGTTGCTGTCGTGAATCTCGCCGGCCGACAGCGGTTGACCGGTGGCGCGCAGCTCGTCGCCGGTGCTGAACACGGTGACACGGGCTCTAGGCGCGGCCATGACCGAGTCCAGCCCCAAGGCCGCGCACAACCCCAATTGCGCGGCGCCGATTCGCTGCCCGGCGTTCAGCAGGGTTTGCCCCGCCCGGACATCCTCGCCGGCGTGCCGCAGGTTGGCCCCAGGCGGCGTCCCCGGTCGGCATTCGATCAGCGCTCCGCTCGCGATAGCGTTTTCGCGAATTACCACCGTGTCCGCCCCGGTCGGCATCGGCGCGCCGGTAGTGATCCGGACGCATTCGCCCGAAGCGATCGAAAGCGCCTTCGACGGGCCGGCGAACTGTTCCCCGATCAACCGCAGCCGCACCGGGCGCGCCGGGTCGAGATCGGCGCCGCAAACGGCGTAGCCATCCATCGCCGAATTGTCGAAGACCGGCAGGTCGATCGGCGCTGTCACCGGTTCGGCGAGCACGCAGCCCAGCGCATCCGCGCAATCGATGCGGATGGTCGAAAGGCGCTGACGGGCGCCGACCGCGTCGATCAGCGCCTCGGCTTCAGAGAGGCGGATACGCTGTGGAAAGTCAGTGGTCATGATCGTGCTCGCTGTCGGCGCGCAGGAAATCGTCGGGGCTGTTCAGATTACCGAACCGGTATCGGTCGAAGTTCAGCCTGGCCATCGCCAGCTCGGCCTGGACGCGATGCACCGCGCACGCACCACGTTCGAGCGACTCTGCAACCGCCGAACGCGCTGCATCCACCGGCCACAGTGCGATCAACGGCTGATCGCCGTCGTCATCGGCGGCGAAGGCGCCGTTCGGGCCAGCCTGGACTGCAAGACGCTCGACCAGATCAGCCGGTATGCGCAAAAGGTCGACCGGAACGGTCAGCAGCCAGCGGCTCTCGCATGCCGCCAGCAGCGCTTCGATGCCCGCCAGCGGGCCGAGCTGGCCGTCGCGCAAATCAGCCACCACGGGCGCCGTCAGGGCCGCATGACGGGACCGGCTGCGGCCACTGGCGATGATGACCGGGACACCCTGCCCGCTCAGCGCCGCCAGGGTACGCTCGATCAGCGGCTGGCCCTCGAATTCATGCCAGGCCTTGTCGCTGCCACCGAGTCGGCTTGCCCGGCCGCCGGCCAGTATCCCAGCGACGATCCCGGCACGCGGAATCATTTCCCCTTGACGTGTCGCATCAACCGGCGCTTGCGCTGGATCTGCCTGTCGGACAGAGGGTTCTTCTTGCCCTCATAGGGGTTGTCGCCTTCGCGAAACTGAAGCCTGACCGGCGTACCGACCAGCTTGAAGCGCTTGCGGAAGAAGTTTTCCAGATAGCGCTTGTAACTGTCGGGCAGCGTTTTGATCCGGCTGCCGTGCAGAACGAAGGTCGGCGGATTTTCTCCGCCCGGATGACCGTAACGCAGCTTGGCGGTATGGCCACGCACCACCGGCGGCTGGAAAGCGACGTATGCCGCTTCCATCGCGCGGGTCACTTCCGAGGTGCTGAAGGTGCGGGTGGCCGAGGCATGGGCGCGGTGGATGGCGGCGAACAGCTCCTTGAGCCCCGAGCCGTGCAGCGCGGAGATGAAGACGATCTCCGCCCAGGGTACAAAAGTGAGCTTGCGGTCCAGATGGCTGCGGATCTGCTCGCGCTGGTAGGTATCCAGCCCATCCCACTTGTTGACGGCGATGACCAGGGCGCGCCCGGCATCCAGCACGTGGCCGAGGATGGTCGAATCCTGATCGGAAACGCCGTCGCTCGCATCGATCAGCACGACCACGACCTGGGCCGATTCGATTGCCTGCAGCGACTTGATGACGCTGAATTTCTCGACCGCCTCCTCGACCCGTGCCTTGCGCCGGATTCCCGCGGTGTCGATGAGACGATAACGGCGGCCGTCGCGCTCGAGATCCACGGCGATGGCGTCGCGCGTGGTTCCCGGCACTTCGGAGGCGATCATGCGTTCTTCACCCAGCAGTCGATTGACCAGGGTGGACTTGCCGACGTTGGGCCGACCCACGAAGGCGAGCCGCATGCGGTCGGGATCATCCTCCAGCACGGTCGGATCGGCCTCGGCCGGCAATGCTTCCTGTATCTCCTCGAGCAGTGTGTCGATGCCGCGACGATGGGCTGCGGAAACGCCGAACATCGGCTGGATACCGAACCCGCTGAACTCTGCGAGGATGGCGTCCTCATCGAGTCCGTCGGTCTTGTTGACGACCAGAAATACGGTTCGGTTCAGCTTGCGCAGCCAGGAAGCGATCTCGTGATCCAGGCCCGAGCCACCCTCGCGCCCATCGACAACGAACAGCACGATATCCGCCTCGGCAGCAGCCGATCTCGCCTGCCTGGCGGTGGCGCCGGCCAGTCCCTCTTCTTCGCCGGCCAGTCCTCCGGTATCCACCAGGACGAAATGCCGCCCATCCTCAGGCCGACAGACGCCGTAGTGTCGGTCGCGGGTGACGCCCGGCTGGTCGTGCACCAGGGCATCGCGGCTTCGCGTGAGCGCGTTATAAAGCGTCGATTTGCCGACATTGGGCCGACCCACCAGAGCAACCAGCGGCAACATACGCTTGTGTCCTCAGCCGCCGTCGACGCGATAGGCTGCCATCTTGCCCTTGGTATTGACGACCACGGCAACGCCATCGGGAGAGACCTGCGGCGTGGCTCGAATCGGATCGCCACCGAGGCGGACCCGGCCCGCCAGCTCTCCGTCGTCCAGGTTCAGCCAGTGCAGATAGCCTTCGAGATCGCCGACCAGCACGTAATTGCCGTGCACGGCCGGCGAGCTGAGCCAGCGCATCGCAAGCGCATCCTGACGCCAGATGGCATTGCCGTTGTTGCGATCCAGCGCCCAGACATTGCCCTCCAGATCGACGGCGATGACTCGGTCTCGCGCCAAGTGAACGCCGGAGGCCGACTTTAGCTCACGATTCCATACCGGATTGCCGCCGGTCGCATTCAGTGCGGCCAGCCGGCCCTTGAAACTGGCGGCGAAAATCGCGTCCAGACCGACCGCTATCTCGCCATCGACATCGGCCATGCGCTCCAGTTCGGTGCGCCCTTCGGGCTCGGCGATGGTCTGCTCCCAGACCCTCAGCCCGTCTTCGAGACGAAGCGCGACGACGGCGCCGTCGTCGTAGCCGACATAGACCAGTCCTTGGCCCATGACCGGAGCCCCGTTTCCTCGGACGGTAAGTGAGGGCAATCCACGGGTGAACACCCAGCGCCTGCGACCATCGGCCAGATCCAGACCGAATACCCGTCCGTCGCTGCTGCGCACAATCGCCAGACCGCCGGCAATCAACGGCTGCGCAACGATCTCCGAAAGCAGTCGATCCTGCCAGCGTTCGGTGCCGGTATCGGCGTCAAGCGCCACAATCTGGCCGTCCAGGGTGCCCACCACCACTACGCCGGCACCGACGCCCGGCGGCGTCGCATAGCGCAGCTTGGTTTTGATGCGCCACAGCTCCCGACCCGAAGCGATATCCATCGCGGCAACCCGGCCGCTGATATCGGCGACATAGACGCGGCCCTCGGCGACCGATGGCGATTGCCTTAGCCACAAGCGACCCTCACCCTTGCCCGCCGACCGGGACCACAGCCGATCCGGCTTCACCGAGGCGTCGAACTTGACCAATGCTGCCGGCTCGCCGACCTTGTCCTTGCCATCGCCCTTGCCGAACCAGCCCTTGATCGTGCCGCAGCCGCCCAGAAGGGCCGTCAGCAGGATAATTGCCGCCAATCTCATGCCGGGATTTCGCACGATCAAGCCTCCGGTGCCAGCGCTGGGCTGAGCTGTGCGAGCTTGCGCTCAAGGATTTCCCTCTGCGGGGCGGCCGATGCATCGAGCTGCGTGAGGGCATCCTCATAGGCGATGCGCGCCTCGTCGGTCCGATCCAGATCGCGCAAGGCATCGCCACGCAGCTGCGAGGCCACGGCTGCGAAAGTCGGATCGACGACTTCGAGACGATCGAGCGCGGCCTGCGGCCGACCCGCCGCCAAGTCGATTCGAGCCAACCGAATGGCGATCAAAGCCGCCGTCGCTGGATCCTTCTTCACCATGCCTTCGGCAGCGACCAGCGCGTCGCGCGCCGCGTCGCTTTCGCCGCGCGCAGCGCGAAGGTCAGCCAGGCGCAACTGGCCAAGGACGGCATAGCCAGTATCCCGGTAGTCTTTGGACAGCGATGCAGCCAGGGAAGCGACCGAGTCGGCGTCTTCTGCGGCCGCCGCGTCGGTCAATGCCTCGAACTGCGTCGCCGCAGTGATCCGATGTTCGAGCTTCGCCTCTTGCCACCAGTTCCAGCCGAAAATGCCGGCCACGCCCAAGGCGACGCCGGTGATCATCGTGCTGCCGTTCTCGCGCAGCCAGGTCTTTACCCGTTCGCCGAGTTCGTGTTCGTCTTCCAGTTCGATTGCCATGCGATCTCCACCCCGGTGCCGTGCGCCGGAGTCAAAATGATACGGGAGTTGATGAAGCGGCGGTGCTGTGGACTCAACCGCCGCTCGTGCGCGCCACTGCTTCGCCGTCGGAGGATACCGCAAAGCGGGCTACGTTGCCTTGCTGAAAACGTTCGATGTCGATCTTCGAAGCACCACTGAGCACCTCGACGTCGCTGGCATTGCCAAGTGCGACGCGGCCGATGCGCGCGACCGGAAAGCGCAGATCGGTGCCGGCACGTACCAGTTCATGTATCAGCCGATTGCCATCCCGGTCGTACAGTTCGAACCAGCTGTCGCCGGTGAACACGAACTGCCACTGTCCCTCTTCTGCATCGGCCCGGTTCGGCTTCGTTGATGATGGAGCGTCCTGCTCCGGCTCTGCCGGAGGCAGCCTGGGCGTGAGCGACGCTGGCGCAATCACCGGCGCGCGCACCGCCCCATCGACGACTCCTGCGACCGCCAGCGAATTCACACCGGGCCCGGCCGGAGCATCGAGCAAGGCCAATGGCTGATCGGCTACCGACAGCCGATGGTTGCCCGCCAGCCAGACGATCGGCGCGACGATGGCAACAGTCAGCACGATATAAACCGACCGGTGCGCCAATGCCTCCAGGCTCGCCTGCCAGCGCGGCCTCGGGGTGACGCAAATCATTTCTGGCGCGACTTCGGCTGGCTTCCTGCAGATGAACGACTCGATCTCCGACAAGGGCATGCCGACTTCGCGCGCGTAACTCTTGATGTGACCGCGAACATACACATCCGCGCCCAGCCGGTCGAAGCGGTCGTGCTCGATATCATTGACGATTCGCACCAGGACGTGCATGCGAGCGGCCAGCTCGTGGGCGGTAAGCCCAGCATTTTCCCTGGCCTTGCGGAGTCGTTCGCCCAGCCCTTCCGGGCAACAGGCAACGTGATCTGAATTATCGATGTCGATCATGGGCGTGGCTGCGTGGTCGGCGTGGGTGGTCGGAAATCGGGAAAATCGGCGCTCAGACGCTGCTGATACTTGCGGGCACCCGCCGCATTGCCGAGTCCAAGCTCGATGCGTGCGGCGAGGTCGAGCAGCGTTGGATCGTCGACCGGCATGGCTTCGCGGCGCTGCCAGAAGGCGCGCGCGCTCATCAGGTTGCCCTGCTCGAAGCTGAGCCGGGCCAGATATTCGAGGGCAGGAGCGGATGCCGGGTTGATCTCCAGCAGTTGGCGAAAATACAGCTCGGCCCGCGCCCGGTCGCCGGCCTCCAGCGCGCACTGTCCGGCGTTGGACAAGGCGGCTTCCGGCGTCTTGTAGAACGGATCCTTCAAGGCGCGCCTGAACCAGGTATCCGACTCGTCGGCGCGGCCGGAACGGCACAGCCACGTCGCATAATTGTTGAGAATGATGCCATTGTCCGGATCGAGTTCGACCGACCGGGTGTAATGCTTCTTTGCGAGCTCCTCGCGGCCTATGCGTTCGTTGAGAAAGCCCAGCATCGTCTGAACATCCGCCGACTTGGGATCCAGCGCCTCTGCCTTGAGCAGACGATCCAGCGCTACCTTGAAGTCGCCCCGCTGCATGTAGCCCTGCGCCAGGCTCAGGTTGAGTCGCACCGATTCTTCCTGATTGCGCTCTCGCGTCTGCCGATTCTCGCTCGCCGTGCTGGCGCAGCCCCCCAGCATCAGGGCCACCAGCAACACCGTAAAGAGGCGATCACATGGCGACATGGAGCGCTCCGGCACCGGCCTCGAGTTTACGGCGGAAGTCGGCCTGACGGCGGGTGCGATCGACCACTTGACCTTTGAGCTGACCGCAGGCCGCGTCGATGTCATCTCCGCGTGTGCGCCGGACCATGGTCAGGATTCCACCATCGAGCATGATGGTCTGAAACGCGCGGATTCGCTCCTCATCGGAGCGAACGTAGCGCGTACCGGGGAATGGATTGAACGGAATGAGATTGAGCTTGCTCGGAACCTGGCGCAGCAGTTTGACTAGCGCCCGGGCCTGGGCCGGATGATCGTTGATGCCCTGCATCAGGGTGTATTCGAATGTGATGCTGGTCCGGGGCCGACGGGCGACATAGCGCTGGCACGCCGCCATCAGCTCGGCAATCGGGTATTTCTTGTTGAGCGGCACCAGCTCGGTGCGCAATTCATCGTCGGGTGCATGCAGGGACACCGCCAGCGAGACGTCGCTGGACTCCGACAGCCGGTCGATCATCGGCACCAGCCCCGCCGTCGACAGCGTGACCCGCTTGTTGGCCAGGCCCAGACCCAGGTCGTCGCGCATCACACTCATGGCGGTGACCACGTTGTCGAAGTTGAGCAGCGGCTCACCCATTCCCATCATCACCACGTTGGTGAGCTTGCGCTGACGGTGGGGCAGGTTTCCCAGAAACCGGGAGGCGGTCCACACCTGCCCGATGATTTCGGCCGCACTCAGGTTGCGATTGAAACCCTGGGTCGCGGTCGAGCAGAAGCTGCAGTTGAGTCCGCAACCGATCTGCGAGGACACGCACAGTGTGCCGCGCCCCTTGTCGGGAATGAATACGGTCTCGATGGCGCTGCCGCCGTTCATGCCCAGCAGCCACTTGTGAACCCCGTCGATGGCGTCCTTTTCGAACACCACCGACGGCGGCTTGATCTCGGCATGCGCCTCGAGCTTGGCGCGCAGCACCTTGCCGACGTCGGTCATCTGGGCGAAGTCGGTGACGTGTTGGTGATAGATCCACTTCATCACCTGATGGGCACGGAAGCGCTTCTCGCCGAGGGTCTCGACGAAGAAGGTTTCGAGCCCGTTACGGTCGAAATCGAACAGATTGACTTTGGCGCCGTCGGTGCTCACGCACCCCTCCCCTGGTCGCTCAACGCGGACAGATTTCCGTGTTGGCAAAGAAATAAGCGATTTCCACGGCGGCCGTCTCCGCGGCATCGGACCCGTGCACAGCATTTGCATCGATGGAGTCGGCGAAATCGGCCCGGATCGTGCCGGCCGCCGCGTCCTTCGGGTTGGTTGCACCCATCAGGTCGCGATTGGTCGCGACAGCGTTCTCGCCCTCCAGCACCTGGATCATCACCGGGCCGGAAATCATGAACTCGACAAGGGCCGAAAAAAACGGACGCTCGCGGTGCACCGCATAGAAGCCTTCGGCCTCTGCGCGCGACAGCTGTTTCATTTTTGCGGCAACAATGCGCAGGCCGGCATTCTCGAACCGCGTGTAGATCTGACCGATCACGTTCTTGGCAACGGCATCGGGTTTGATAATCGAAAGCGTGCGCTCCAGCGCCATTTCGTGGACTCCGAGTAATAGAAAAGGGTGAAGGCCCCGTGCAGAAGGGGCCAAGGCTAACACATTCAGGACGGAAGGAAAGTTACTTGTTTCCGGGGCTTAGCCCAGCTTCCGCAGGACAGTCTAACGTATCGCCAGATTCCGTGACAGAGTTCTCAAATGGTCCCAAGCGCCTGGTTTGACACCTCCAGCTGTCAGGTCTAGAATCAAACGCTCATTTGAATCGGTTGTTTGCCATGGGCGCCACAGGCAGTCTTGAGAGTCCGTTCAAGACCAAGGATCGCATTCTGAGTGCCGCCGAGTCGCTGTTTGCCCAGCATGGTTTTGCCGGCACCTCGCTGCGTCAGGTGACGGCGCTGGCCGAAGTCAACATCGCTGCGGTGAACTACCATTTCGGCTCCAAGGAAAACCTGGTCAACGAGGTCTTCCGTCGCCGGCTGGACGAGCTGAGCGAACGCCGTCTCGCCGCGCTTAAGCAGGCCGAAGACCTGCCCTCGCCGAGTCTTGAGGCGATCCTCGCCGCCTTCATCGAGCCCGCGCTCGCGCTGACACTCGACCGTCACGGTGGTCCCGCTTTTGTGCGTGTGCTGGCACGCGCCTACGCCGAGAAAAACGATCGGTTGCGCAGCTTCCTCTCCGAGCACTACGGCCATGTATTGCGCCGCTTTTCGGCGGCCATCGCCACCGCGCTGCCGGAGCTGCCCAAAGAAGAACTCTACTGGCGACTGGACTTCGTGGCCGGCGCGCTGACCTATGCCATGGCGGACTTCGGCCTCATCAAGCGGCCGGCGTCGATCAGCGAGCACCAGCACTGTCAGCGCGCGGGCCAGTCGCTGATCCACTTCGCGGCGGCCGGCCTGCGCGCTCCGATTCATTCCCTCACCGATTCATCCACTCCCTAGAACCGAGGAGCCCGAAATGTCCAAACCCCTTCTGATCCGCAAGGCCGCGGTGCTTGGCGCTGGCGTCATGGGTGCGCAGATTGCCGCGCACCTGGTCAACGCCGGGGTCGATACGGTTCTGTTCGATCTTCCCGCAAAGGAAGGCGATCCGAACGGCATCGCCAACCGCGCCATCGCCAATCTCGGCAAGCTGTCCCCCGCTCCCCTGGCGCGCAAGTCGCTGGCATCGGCCATCGTGCCTGCCAACTACGACACTGGCCTCGACCTGCTCGACGGCTGCGACCTGATCATCGAGGCGATCGCCGAGCGGATGGACTGGAAACTGGATCTGTACGGCAAGATCGCCGGCCACATCGCGCCGCACGCCGTGGTGGCTTCCAATACCTCCGGGCTGAGCATCAATGCCATGGCCGACGCGCTGCCCGATGCGGTACGGCCGAGGTTTTGCGGCGTGCACTTCTTCAACCCGCCGCGCTACATGCATCTGGCCGAACTGATTCCGTGTCGCGGCACCGATCCGGACGTGCTCGAAGGTCTGGAAACCTTTCTCACCACTACCTTGGGCAAGGGCGTGGTGTATGCGAAGGACACGCCGAACTTCATCGGCAACCGGATCGGCGTGTTCTCGATCCTGTCCACCCTGCACCACACGGCTCGCCTGGGCCTGGGATTCGACGAGGTCGACGCGCTGACCGGCCCGTTGCTCGGACGGCCCAAAAGCGCCACCTACCGGACCTCCGATGTGGTCGGTCTGGACACCATGGCGCACGTCATCAAGACCATGGCCGACACGCTGCCGGAAGACCCCTGGCATGGCTACTTCAAGGCCCCCGAATGGCTGGCCGCCCTGATCGAAAAGGGCGCACTGGGTCAGAAGACCGGCGGCGGCATCTTCCGCAAGATCGGCAAGGACATTCATGTTCTGGATCTGGCCAGTGGCGACTATCGCGTGGCCAAACCCGAAGCGGCGCCAGAAGTGGTCGAAATCCTGAAGGGCAAGAACCCGGCCGAGACCATCGCCCGGCTGCGCGACTGTGAACACCCGCACGCACAGTTCCTGTGGTCGTGCCTGCGCGATCTGTTTCATTACAGCGCCTATCACCTGGCTGACATCGCCGACACCGCGCGCGACGTCGATCTGGCCATTCGCTGGGGGTACGGCTGGAAGCACGGCCCGTTCGAGTCCTGGCAAGGCGCCGGCTGGCAGCAAGTGGCCAAGTGGATCGAGGCGGACATTGCATCCGGCAAGACGATGTCGAATGCCGCCCTGCCGGCCTGGGTGAACGACGGCCGGCAAGGCGTACACACCGCCGAGGGCAGTTACAGCCCGGCCAGCGGATCGGTCACGCCGCGCTCGGCGCTGTCGGTCTATGCACGCCAGCGCTTTCCCGACCCGGTATTGGCGGAACGCGCCAACCCCGGCGAAACCGTGTTCGAGACCGATGCCGTGCGCATGTGGCACGACGGCGACGGGATTGCCGTTGTCGGGTTCAAAACCAAGATGCATACCGTTTCCGACGGTGTGCTGGACGGTCTGCAAAAGGCCATCGACATCGCCGAACGGGACTTCAAGGGCCTGGTCATCTGGCAGGACAGTGAGCCGTTTTCCGCCGGCGCCGACCTCAAGGGCGCCATGGGTCTGCTCAAGGCCGGTCAGGTCGCCGAGTTCGATGCCATGATCGCCAACTTCCAGGCCACCAGCCAGCGCATCAAGTACGCGCTGGTGCCGGTGGTGGCGGCGGTTCGCGGCATGGCCTTCGGCGGCGGCTGCGAGTTCCAGATGCATGCGGCGCGCAGCGTGTTCGCGCTGGAAAGCTATGTCGGTCTGGTCGAAGCCGGCGTGGGATTGCTGCCGGCCGGTGGCGGACTCAAGGAGATTGCGGTCCGCGCCGCACAGGCGGCTGGTCCGGGCGGCGATGTGTTCGCCGAGCTGCGGTCCTACTTCGAAACCATCGCGATGGCCAAGGTGTCCGCCTCGGCGCTGGAAGCCAAGGACAGCAAACTGGCCCGCGCCGGTGATGTGGTGGTATTCCACGCCCATGAACTGCTGCATGTGGCCAAGGCACAGGCTCTGGCGCTGGCGGAGAGCGGCTACCGTCCGCCGCTGCCGGCACGGGCTGTTCCGGTGGCCGGCGACGTCGGTATCGCCACCTTCAAGATGATGCTGGTCAACATGTTCGAGGGCCGGTTCATTTCCGCGCACGATATGGAAGTCGCCACCCGCATCGCCACGGTGCTGTGCGGCGGCGAGGTGGATCGCGGGGCACTGGTCGACGAGGACTGGCTGCTCAAGCTCGAGCGCGAGCATTTCGTGGCCCTGGCGCTGATGCCGAAAACCCAGGAGCGGATCATGCACACCCTGACCACCGGCAAGCCGCTCAGAAACTGAGAAGCCGGGAATCGGGACTAGAGAATAGAGAATCGTTCAAGCACGCACGGGACACGAGAACCGGCTGTGGAGTCGTCGAGCTTGTCGATGACGACTCCCCACTCCCGATTCCCGATTCCCGGCACTTCGGAGAAAGACAATGAGCAAGCAGATCCAGGACGCCTACATCGTCGCCACGACCCGCACCCCGGTCGGCAAAGCGCCGCGCGGCGTGTTTCGCAATACCCGCCCTGACGAAATGCTGGCCCACGTGCTGCGCGCCGTGATGGCGCAGGCGCCGGGTGTCGATCCCAGCCGGATCGAGGACATCATCATCGGCTGCGCCATGCCAGAGGGCGAGCAAGGCATGAACGTGGCGCGTATCGGCGCACTGCTGGCCGGACTGCCCAACAACGTGCCGGCCCAGACCATCAATCGTTTCTGCTCTTCCGGCGTGCAGGCCGTGGCCCTGGCCGCCGACCGCATCCGGCTGGGCGAATGCGACCTGATGATTGCCGGCGGCACCGAGTCGATGTCGATGGTGCCGATGATGGGCAACAAGGTGGCAATGAGTCCGCAGGTGTTTCAAGACGATCATGTCGCCATCGCCTACGGCATGGGCATCACCGCGGAAAAAGTCGCCGAGGAGTGGAAGGTTTCGCGCGAGGATCAGGATGCCTTTGCGTTGGCATCGCACCAGAAGGCGCTGGCGGCCCAGGCGGCCGGCGAGTTCAGCAGCGAGATCACGCCCTACCAGATCACCTCGCATCAGCCCGATCTGGCCGGCAACACCGTCCGGCTTCGCCAGTTGACGATCGAAAACGACGAAGGTCCGCGCGCCGACACCAGCGCCGAGGGCCTGGCCCGACTGCGCCCGGTGTTTCGCGACGGTCGCGCCGGCGGTTCGGTCACTGCTGGCAACAGTTCGCAGATGTCCGATGGTGCCGGCGCGGTACTGTTGGCATCCGAAAAAGCCATCAAGGAATACGGACTGACCCCGCTGGCGCGGTTCGTCAGCTTCGCGGTGGCTGGCGTGCGTCCGGAAGTGATGGGCATCGGACCGATCGCCGCGATTCCCAAGGCGCTTGCGCTCGCCGGGCTGAGCAAGGACCAGATCGACTGGATCGAACTCAACGAGGCGTTCGCCGCGCAGGCGCTGGCGGTGATTCGCGAGCTGGGTCTCGATCCGTCCAAGGTCAATCCGCTGGGCGGCGCGATTGCGCTCGGTCATCCACTGGGTGCGACCGGCGCGGTGCGCACCGCCACCATCGTGCATGGCCTGCGCCGGCGCCAGCAGAAGTACGGCATGGTGACCATGTGCATCGGTACCGGCATGGGCGCGGCTGGCATCTTCGAAGCACTCTGATCCCTCGTTCCCGGGTCGCCGCATCCGCGAGCGGCCCGGGCATCGGGTCAGCGCTCAGTACGCCGACCGCTCGCGCCAATCCTTCCAGGCATCGCGCGCCTGGAGCCAGGCGTAGTTGAGTTGCGCGGCGGCGAAACCGGCGGGCTTGAACGCCGACACCAGACCGTAACCCGATAGCTCGCGCCAGCGCGTGTCGCCTTCGGCGATCGCGCGGGCCAGCAGTTCGCCGGCATAGGTGGTCGGCGCCACCCCGTGGCCGCCAAACGCCTGAGCCAGCCACAGGCCGCGTTCGATCTCGCCCAATTGCGGCATTTCGTGGCGCGCATAGCTCATCAGGCCGGACCAGGCGTGATCGATGCGTACGCCGTCCAGCTGCGGAAACACCTTCAGCATGTCGCGGTACAGCAGGCGACGAACGGCGTCGGCGGAGCGATCGAGCACCGAGATTCGTCCACCCCAGAGCAGTCGGCTATCCGGCAGCGGCCGGTAGTAGTCGAAGGCGAACCGGGTGTCGTATACCGCTGCCCGTGTGGTCATGGCGCTGTCTAGACGCGCGCCCAGCGGCTCGGTGACCATGATGTAAGTGGCCACTGGCAGCACCGCGCCGTCGACCCGTCGATTGAGACCGGCCAGATAACCGCCGCAGGCGAGCACCACCCGTTCGGCATCCACCGCGCCTTCCGGCGTGCGAACGATCCAACCGGCCCCGGCGCGCTCAAGCCCGACGGCCGGAGATCGCGGATGCACCGCCACACCGCCGTGCTCGGCAGCCACCGCGATGCCTTCGGCGTAGTTCAGCGGATGCATGTGAAAGGCCGTGCGTTCCCATAACGCCTCGCTGTAGCGCGGTGAGCTGATCTGCGCCTGCAGCGCTGGGGCATCCAGCCATTGCCAGTGTTGGTCGAATTGTTCGGCCAACAGCCGTTGCCTGGTGCGCAGCACCTCGGAATCGCGAAACCAGTTGGCCCAGATGACTCCCGCGTCGCACGGCTGGCAATCGATGCCATACCGGTCGATGCGCGCGCGGATCAGCTGCACCGCATCGACCGTGCCTCGATAGTGTCGCCGCGCGATCACAGGACCCAGTTCGGCCAACAACCGGGCCTCGCTGCGGGAAAAGCCGCCAAACACGAAACCGCCGTTTCGGCCTGAAGCACCGAACGCCAGATCACCGGCCTCCAGCACCACCACCCCATCCATGCCCCGCTCGGACAGGCCCAGCGCCGTATTCAGACCGGCGAAGCCACCGCCGATCACGCACACCCGCGCCGCGCGGCGGCCCTGCAGCGACTGACGTATTGGCGTCGGGTTGGCCGACGCCCGGTAGTAGTTCGACGCCTGATCGGTCATTTGACTCGGATACCCCGTATTACCATTCGCCTTTGGAGACCGCAATGAACCCACTGATCCATCGCGCCGATCCAACCTATCGCCGAGCAGTCCGACTCGCCCTGCTGGCCAGCATTGTACTGGGGCTCGCCCTGTCGCTCGCGCTGTATCGCTGGCTGGATGGCCTGTTCGAGCCGAGCGCGATGACCTCGCCCGACTCGTTGCTGGTGTCGCTGCGTCTGCTCCTGCTCGGTGTGTGCCTGTCGCTGGCACTGCCCTTGCTGGCCCTGGCTGGCTGGTTGCACCAACAGGCCGGCCGAATCTCCACCCAGCGGCGCTATCCACTCCCCGACACCCGCACGCTCACCGACATGCCAATACGCGAGGGAGAGGCAGCCCTGACCCACGCGAGAACGCACGTCCGCCTGTCATGGCTGTGCGTGGCGCTGGCCGCTGCGCTGATGGCCTGGGCGGTCTGGAGCTGGTTCGCTTTTTGAGCGAGGACGGACAGACTCTCAGGCCGAGGGTGCCACGCCGAGCTCGGTCAGCGCGGCTTCCATCGACTTTCGCGCGTCGGCGCTGATGTCTTCGTGATCGAGAGCGAACCGGATGGTCGCTTCGACCAGCCCGAGCCGGCTGCCGCAGTCGAACCGGGTGCCCTGAAACCGATAGGCCAGCACTTCGCGTTCACTCAACATCGCGGCAATCGCGTCGGTCAGCTGAATCTCACCCCCGCTGCCCGGTGTGGTCGCGGCCAGATGTCCGAACACGCTGGGGTCGAGTACGTAGCGACCCACCACGGCCAGGGTGCTGGGTGCCGCCTCCGGTTCCGGCTTCTCGATCATCGCCGTGATTCGCCCGGCCCGGCCCTCGAAGGGGTCGGTTGCCACGATGCCGTAGCTTCCGGTACTCTCGCGCGGCACGTCCTGCACGGCGATCACACTGGCCCGGCGCGCCTCGGCCAGAACGCACATCTGCTTCAGGGCACCGTCTCCGCCGCGATTCCAGATCACATCATCGGGCAGCAGAACCGCGAACGGCTGGTCGCCGACCACCGGGCGTGCGCACAGCACCGCATGGCCCAGCCCCAAGGCCTCGGCCTGGGTGACGAACACCGCACGTACGTGAGCCGGCAGGATGTTGCGGATCAGATCGAGCTGCTCGGTCTTGCCGGCGCGCTGGAGCTTGTGCTCCAGCTCGTAGGCCTTGTCGAAATAATCGGCCACCGCGTGCTTGTAGCGATTGGTGACGAACACCAGCGTCTCGCAGCCTGCCTCGATAGCCTCGTCGACGGCATACTGGATCAAGGGCCGATCGATGATCGGCAGCATCTCCTTGGGCACCGTCTTGGTGGCCGGCAAAAACCGCGTACCCAGGCCTGCGACGGGGAATACGGCGGTCTTGACCCGATAGCTCACGGATTTCCGCCGCCGTGAAGCGGAATGATCTGGGCGGAAGCCGCCCGCCGCTGCTCTTCGGTCTCCGGCACATACTCGGGCACCGCGTTGCGCAGTATCCGCAACAACCGCTCTTCGTCGAACCGATGCACGGCTTCACGGGCCAGCTTGAGGCTGGTCAGAATCATTCCGGGATCGGAATCCCGAGGCTCGGCGCGCAATATCTTGGGGTGGGTCGTCAGATGATGTCGCTCCGACGGATGGAAAACCACTTCGTGCAGTTTCTCGCCCGGACGCAGGCCGATGTAGCGGATCGGAACGTCGATATCCGGGCGCTTGCCGGCCAGTCGAATCATCTGCTCGGCCAGCAGACGAATGCGCACCGGCTTGCCCATGTCCAGCGTGTAGATGGCTTCATGGCTGTCGATCGATGCCGCCTGCAGAATGAGCTGACAGGCTTCAGGAATCGTCATGAAGAAGCGGGTCACGTCGGGATGGGTCACGGTGACCGGGCCACCGCGACGGATCTGCTCATTGAACAGCGGCACCACGCTGCCGGCCGAGCCGAGCACGTTACCGAACCGGACCGTGATGAATCGGGTGTCCACGCCGGGCGCCAGCGCCTGACAGGCCATCTCGGCCATCCGCTTGGTGGCACCGAGCACATTGATCGGGTTTACCGCCTTGTCGGTCGAGATGAAAACGAACGTGCCGACGCCTGCATCCCGACTCGCCCGGGCGATGGTCTCGGTCACCAGCAGGTTGTTTCGCACCGCCTCGCGCAGTTGGCCTTCGAGAATCGGGACCTGCTTGTGCGCCGCAGCATGGAAGACCGCATCGACTTTGTGCTGGGTGAACGTGTGGCTCAGCAGCGTCGGGTCGCCGCAGTCGCCCAGCACCGGGATAACGGTGAGCCCCGGCCAGCGTTGATCGAGTTCCTCGCAGATCTGAATCAGCGGATATTCGCTGCGTTCGACCAGCACCAGGGCGCCGATGTCGAGTTGCGCGCACTGTCGGCAAAGTTCCGACCCGATCGAGCCGCCGGCCCCGGTCACCATCACCGTGCGGCCACCCAACCATTCGCGCATCGCCGGCCAGTCGGGTTGAATGGGCGCCCGACCCAGCAGATCCTCGATGGCGACTTCTTTCAGCGGCGCGCTGGCGCCCTGCCCCTCCAGGATGTCTTCCAGGCGCGGCATGGTGCGAACCGGCAGCCCGCACTCATCGCACAGCGCCATCACCCGCTGCATTTCCTCGGCGTCGGCAGTCGGCATGGCGATGACCAGCAGATCGGCCGCCACTTCGCGCGCCACATCCTTGACCCGCGACAGCGACCCCAGTACTGGAACACCTTGAACCTTGGCGCCATGCAGCCGGCGATCGTCGTCGATCATTCCGACCACAACGTATTGCCCGCTGCGCCGCAGATCGCGCAGCAGCCCCTCGGCGCTGGGCCCCGCGCCAAGAATGAGCACCCGCGAGCGCGCCACTTCATTCTGAAAGGCGAAGCTGTTGTCCTTCCAGGCGCGATACAGCAGCCGGGGCGCGCCCAACAGAAGCATCAAGGCAAACGGATAGCCGACCAGCGTCGACCGGGGCACGCCACCGAGCTGCTGGACCATGACCAGCCCGACCATGATGGCCAACAGCCCAAGCACGCCGGCGCGAAGGATGTTCCACAGATCGGGCATGCTGGCGAAGCGCCAAAGACCCCGATACAGTCCCACGCGCCAGAACACGAGGCCTTGGGCGACCACGACGATCATCGACTGCAGGGTGAGCCAGGGGATTTCCGGGGGCAGCGGATTGAGTCCGTAGCGCAGACGCTGGAGCCCCACCCAGCAGACCAGCACCATGGCCAGATCGTGGCCGACCACCATCAACCGCGGAACCCGGGCCGCGAGGCGTTGAATGGGTGTGATCAAGCGCTTCGTCTCCGTGCCCGCCTGCGGAATTTCCCGGTCATTGCGAACCAAATGATACCAGCGAAAAGATAAACCCAGAACAACGCCAGCATCGAAGCCTGCATTCCAGCGGGCTGCACCAGACAAGCGATGACGATAGCCGACACTGTCCAGATCGAATACGACGCGCTTATGACAGCGTGGCCCGATCCAGCCCGCACCGCCCACTGATACAGATGTTCGCGGTGAGGTTCCCACCAGCGCTCCCGACGGATCATGCGGCCGATCAGTGTCAGGCTCGAGTCGGCCAGAAATGCCGATGGAATGATGAGCGCGAGCGGCCAGGACAATCCCTCGCCGAGCACGGCATAGGCCAGCAGCGTGGCCACCAGCAGTCCCAGCGCGCCGCTGCCGACATCGCCAAGAAACAACCGGGCCGGCGGCAGATTGAACAGCAAGAAACCAGCGCAGCCGGCCACTGCGACCTGGGACAGTCCGCGCCAGAGATCGGACTCCAGCGCCAGTCCCGGCATCCAGGCCAGCGCCGCGAAGACCAGCATCGCCTGCGACGCCGCCAGGGTGTCGATCCCGTCCATGAAGTTCCAGGCGTTGATCGCGCCGACAAGCAGCACAATCCAGAGCGCAGTCGCCAGGAAGGCAGCATTCGACGCCGGGCTGCCAAGCAGCCAGCCGGCCACCAGCCAAGCCGATCCGAAGTGAACCAGCAATCTCGGCCACGCCGGCAGCGGCGTAAAGTCATCAGCCGCGCCTATGGCGGCAGTCATCGCCAAGGCCAGCAACAGCGGCACCAAGGCGGTCCAGTCCCCGGCATGGACGCCGCCCAGAACCGGACCGAGGACGAGCACCGCAAGGACGATGCCGACACCTCCGCCCCTGGGAGTGGGCTGCGCGTGGCTGCGACGCGGGCCGGGCAGATCGAGCAGGGATTGCGCGATGGCGAGTCGCCGCGCCGCTTCCGCGCCGAGCACCGCCAGCCCGAACGCAGCCATCATCAGCCAGGCGGCCATCACACCCCCATCTGCAGCGAGATCGGCTTGGTCGAGCCCCAGGACTTGCAGCTGGGGCACTGCCAGTGCAGTGCCTTTGCACCGAAGCCGCAACGCTCGCAACGATAAGGTTGATCGAGCTTCAGAATGTTCTCGGTCACGCTCGCCACCGCCTCCAGCGCGGCATTCGCGCTGTCGATGCGACCCTCGCGAATCAACGCGATCAGTGCCGCCTGCCCGCGGATGGACGGTCGTTTTGGCAATGCTTCGGACAGAAAATCCGCCGCCGCCTGCGCCCCGACGTGCTGGCCTAGCCAGTGGCCCTTCGCCAGAACGGTAGCTGCGCCTGGATGCTCGGCGACCATCAGGTCGAGAAACTGCCGTGCGCGATCATGCTGCCCGAGTCGCTGGTAGCAATCGAGGAGCGGATAGATGATCTCGGGCAGGAAAGCCGGGTCGCAGGCCACGGCGTGTTCCAGAAATCCGATCGCCGCAGCGTAATCGCCCGACTGACGTTTCTGCGCGGCGCGAAGAATGGCAACCCGCACCGAACCTGGATCGGATTTCTGCGCGGCAGTGAGCTGTGCTTCGGCAGCCGCCAGATCGCCCTCGGCTCGGGCCATTTCGGCCAGTTCGCAGTGAAAATGCGCTACCAAAACGCCGATGGGTTCATCGGAGATTGGTTGCAGGCGCTGAGCGCAGTCGATCGCCTTGACCCAGTCCCGCTCGGACTGATAGATCGTGATCAGATGACGCAGCGCCCGGGGCGCGGTCGGCTCCATCCGAACCAGATCGCTGAACAAGGTCTCTGCCCGGTCCAGCAGGCCGGCCCGCATGTAATCCTCGCCCAGCTCCAGAATGGCAAGCAGCCGGTGTTCGTCGTTCAGTCCTTCACGGGTCACCAGTCCCTGATGCAGGCGAATGGCGCGTTCGACTTCGCCTCGGCGCCGGAACAGGGTACCCAGGGCCAGCTGGGTCTCGACGGTATTGGCGTCGACTTCGGCGATCTCCAGAAACAGTTCGATTGCCTTGTCCTGCTGCTCGTTGAGCAGGTAGTTCAGGCCGCGAAAATAGACCTGCGACAGTTTGCTGACCCGCTCGCCGGTCTTTCGCGTGCCGCGTTGCCGGCCGATCATCCAGCCGGCCGCGACGGCCAACGGCAGGATCAGAAAGAACAGCGGCTGATCGATCACATGCGCTCCGGCTCGGAGGCAGCCTCAGCGCGCGCGTCGGCAGCGGCTTGTTCGATTCTGCGTCGGTTGGGCATCACCGAGCCCACGGACACTGCGATACCGCCGACCAGAGCGCCCAGAAAAACGGCCATCAACACAGCCAGACCCGCCGACAGCCGAAACTGCCAGAAATAGAAATCAAGACTGATCGTCTCGGAATTGAGGGCCGCAAAAACGATACCGCACGCCGCAAAAGCCAGCGCCAGCAGGAAGCGCAACAGTTTCATGGTTCAGTCCGCTGTGTGGAGGCGAATCGCCAACGCCAGCTTATCGCCGGGCCGGGACAAATCCCAGTCGGATGGCGCGTTGGAACCACCATAGGGCTGGCTTGCGGCACTTTGGATTCTGTATCCACGACGACCGGCAATCCGAATCAGGCACCATGCCGTGTCATCGCATCGGCTTCAGCGCGTATCGCCACGCACTGACGCAGCGCGCACTGGCCGATGTCCGGGTCGAATTCAGGGCAGGACGGGCTTCACATCCGAATGCCCGGCGGAACCACCCAGGCTGTTGTTGACCCGTTCGCGCAACTCCTTGCCGGGCTTGAAGTGCGGAACATGCTTGCCCGGAAGCGGCACCGAGTCGCCGGTCTTCGGATTGCGTCCGACGCGCGGCGGCCGGTAATGCAGCGAGAAGCTGCCGAACCCGCGAATCTCGATCCGATCGCCTTCCGCCAGGGCACGACTCATCTGCTCCAGCATGGCTTTGACCGCCAGCTCGACGTCATCGGACTTCAGGTGGGCCTGCTGCCGGGAGAGCGCTTCGATCAATTCCGATTTTGTCATTCCGCTGCGATCCTCGCCATGAATACGAGTCGCCCCGCCCGACGTCGGACGGGGCGACGATACGTCACTCGCTCTTGTTGAGCTGCTCGCGGAGCAGAGCGCCCAGCTTGGTGGTACCGCTACCCGCGTTCTGGTACTCGTCCATCACCTCGCGGAGCTCGGCCTCGTCCTTGGCGCGGATCGACAGCTGAAGGCTGCGGCTCTTGCGGTCCATGCCGATGAACTTGGCTTCAACGGTGTCGCCGACCTTCAGGTGCTGCGTCGCGTCCTCGACGCGCTCCTTGGCGATGTCGTTGGCGCGCAGGTAACCCTCGACGCCGTCGCCCAGGTCGATGGTCGCGCCGCGCGCGTCCACTTCCTTGACGGTTCCGGTCAGCACAGCGCCCTTGGTGTGGACCGCCATGAACTGACCGAACGGATCCTGTTCGAGCTGCTTGAGGCCCAGCGAAATGCGCTCGCGTTCCGGGTCGACGGCCAGCACGACGGTTTCCAGCTCGTCGCCCTTCTTGAAGTTGCGCACGGCGTCCTCGCCGGTGGCGTTCCAGGAAATGTCGGACAGATGGACCAGGCCATCGATACCGCCATCGAGCCCGATGAACACGCCGAAGTCGGTGATCGACTTGATCTGGCCCGACACCCGGTCGCCCTTCTTGTGGAATGCGGCAAACGCTTCCCAGGGATTGGACTGGCACTGCTTCATGCCCAGCGAAATGCGGCGACGCTCTTCATCGACGTCCAACACCATCACTTCGACTTCATCGCCGACCTGAACCATCTTGGACGGGTTGACGTTCTTGTTGGTCCAGTCCATCTCGGAGACGTGCACCAGGCCTTCGACGCCCGGCTCGATCTCGACGAACGAACCGTAATCGGTCACGTTGGAGACCTTGCCGAACAGCCGGCTGTTGGCCGGGTAGCGGCGCGCGATGTTGTCCCACGGATCCTCGCCCAGCTGCTTGAGGCCCAGGCTGACGCGGTTGCGCTCGCGGTCGTACTTGAGCACGCGCACTTCGAGCTCCTGACCGACTTCGACCACTTCGGACGGATGGCGAACGCGCTTCCAGGCCATATCGGTGATGTGCAGCAGGCCGTCGATGCCGCCCAGGTCGACGAACGCGCCGTAATCGGTGAGGTTCTTGACCACGCCGGGGAGCACAGTGCCTTCGACCAGCTTGTCGAGCAGCGCCTCGCGCTCTTCGGAGTTCTCGCTCTCGACGACGGCACGACGCGACACGACGACATTGTTGCGCTTGCGGTCGAGCTTGATGAGCTTGAATTCGAGCTCCTTGCCTTCCAGATAGGCCGGGTCGCGCACCGGGCGCACGTCGACCAGCGAGCCGGGCAGAAACGCCCGCACGTCCTTGATGTCGACGGTGAAGCCGCCCTTGACCTTGCCGCTGATGCGGCCGGTGATGGTGGCGTTCGCATTGAGGGCTTCCTCAAGCTCGTCCCACACCATGGCGCGCTTGGCCTTTTCGCGCGACAGCACGGTTTCACCGAAACCGTTTTCCAGATATTCCAGGGCGACCTTGACCGAGTCGCCCACGGCGACGTCGATTTCACCCTGATCGTTACGGAACTGTTCGATCGGAACAATGCCTTCGGACTTCAGTCCAGCGTTGATGACCACCACATCGTTGCGCACTTCCACGATGATGCCGGTGACGATGGCGCCGGGCTTGAGGTTTGCCAGGTTGGTTTGGCTCTGTTCGAACAGTTCAGCAAAAGATTCGGTCATTGAATGAATACTCGGTTGAAAACACGGGTTGCGCGGGACGGATTGATCGCCGCGACCCACCAGTTTTTGGCGCAGATGCGCCGATGAAATTTCCCGATCATGCGACCGGGGCCGGTACTGCCGCACAACGCCGACAAGCCGCGCCGAGCCACCACACGGGTGGGATCAACCCAGGCTTGAGACGATTCGCTCGACGACTTCTTCGATGCCCAAACCGGTCGAATCGATCAGCACTGCATCCGGAGCCGGACGCAATGGCGCGATAACCCGCTCGGCATCCTTGGCGTCGCGAGCCCGAATGTCGTGCAGCAGACTCGACAGTTTAACTGGAACCCCTTTTTCCTTCAACTGCTTATAACGGCGCCGCGCGCGCTCCTCGGCACTGGCAGTCAGGAAAAACTTGTGCGCTGCATCATCGAAGATCACCGTGCCCATATCGCGGCCGTCGGCGACCAGGCCGGGGCGCTTCAAAAAGTCCCGCTGCTTCTGCTTGAGCGCCTCCCTGACTGACGGCAAGGCCGCGATTGCCGACGCCGCCGCAGCGGCAGTTTCGGTGCGCAACTCATCGGTTGCATCCACCCCGTTAACCAGGACACGCGGTTCGTGGGCGGCTTCGTGCTTGAAGCGCACGCGGGTTTCCGCGGCGCAGCGGGCCACCGATTCGGCATCGGAAAGATCCAGCCCAAGCCAGCTCGACGCCAGCCCAACGGCCCGGTACAGCGCGCCGGAATCGAGATAGTGCCAGCCCAGTCGCTCGGCCAGCAGCCGGCTGACGGTGCCCTTGCCCGACCCCGAAGGTCCATCGATGGTGATGACGGGTATCCGTTCGGCGGCGGTGTGGGCAATGACTTTCATGGGCGGGCATTGTAGCCTGAGTCCCCGCGTCCGCCGACCTCGAAACTGTCCCGAATCGGCAACCGGTTCCATCTGCGCCAGACCTCCCGGACGAAGCGAAACCATGGCCCAAAACGACAGCGAGCCGAATGATGCGATGGCATTCGTCGTCGAATCGCCACGCCACGTGCGCGACCTGCTGAGCCGGATGATCGGCCAGCGCTGCCAGATTCTGGCTGACCTCGGCCTGCGCTCCAGTTCATGGGTGTCGGCCGTGCTGGACATTTCCGATGACGGCCGGTTCATCGTGCTCGACCTCGGCCCTGATGAGGCGATGAACGCGCGTGCCCTTTTGCGGGATCGGTTGACGATGACTTCCCGGATCGACCGGGTGCCGGTGCGTTTCGAGTGCGGACCACTCGAGAAAGTGATCCATCAGGGCCACCCGGCGTTCAAGGCGGCCATGCCCGAGCGCCTGCACTATGCCCAACAACGACAGTTCTTCCGGATCCCGGCGCTGGGTGCGCTGGACCTGCGATGTCGAATCGAGCTGCCCGACCGGCCGGGCGGTACCGCTCGGCAGATCGATTTTCCGGTGATCGACCTCAGTCTGGGCGGCATGGCCTTGCTGTGCCCCGAGTCCGAGCGCGACGCCCTGGCGATCGGCATGAGCCTGGCCCAGGCCAGGCTGCGCGTTCCGGATCAGGAAGAACTCAGGACTCCGCTTCGGGTGATCAACCTTGGCTCGGTCGAGACCGCGCGCGGCGAGTCGCGGCAACGGATCGGTTGCGCGTTTCAGCCGCTCGACGCGCCGGCCCAGAAGGCACTGCAACGATTCATCGTGGAGATCGAACGAAAGCGCATCGCGCGCGAGCGCGGCACGATGACCGAGCGGGACTCGCACCCAGCCGACAAACCGCGATAATGGCGCGATGCCGCTGTTCGTTCTTACCGCTACGCATCGCTTCGAAGTCGAGGTACGCAAGAGTCGCTTCATCTGCCACGCCAGCCGGATCGCCGATACGGGCGAGGCGCTGGCGTTTGTCGGAGCGGTTTCCGATCCCTCGGCATCGCACAATTGCTGGGCATTCCGGATAGGCCAGAATTACCGCTCGAGCGACGATGGCGAGCCGGCTGGCACCGCCGGCAGACCCATACTTGCAGCGATCGACGGGCAATCCTTCGACCAGACGGTCGCCGTGGTCACCCGGTGGTTTGGGGGCATCAAGCTGGGTGCCGGCGGCCTGATGCGCGCCTATGGCGGCTGTGCGGCCGAGTGCCTTCGAAGCGCAGCCCGCGAGCCGCTGGAAACCATGACCGATGTGACACTCGACGTGACATTCGCCGACCTCGGTACCGCGCACCAGATGCTCGCCGGATTCGCTGCCGAGAAACTCGCGGAGCGCTTCCACGCTGAAGGCGCTTGCCTGATACTGCGCCTTCCTGCGGAACGACTGCCCCTTCTGTCCGTCGCGCTGCGCGACGCGACCCACGGGCGCTGCGTCCCGCGCCCCTCCGACAAAGACACTCTCGATGAATGAATCGCCACCGCCGGCCGAACGCAAACTGGCCGCATTCCGTGCGCTCTGGCCGCTGATCGGGCCGCATCGGGGCCTGGTCGCGGCCTGGCTGGGGTTCCTGGCCCTGTCCTCATCGGCCACCTTGAGCCTGCCGGTAGCCATCCGGCTGATGATCGACCGAGGGTTCGGCGCCGAAGACCCAACTGCGGTCGATCGCTGGTTCGCCGGGCTGTTTGCCGTCGCCATCGTGCTGGCGATCGCAACCGCTGGACGGTTCTATTTCGTCAGCCTGCTCGGCGAGCGGGTGGTCGCCGATCTGCGTCGCAAGGTTTACAACCACCTGCTGTCGCTGGACATGGGGTTTTTCGAACGCACCCGCAGCGGCGAGCTGGTCTCGCGGCTGTCGGCCGACACCGAATTGCTGCGCAGCGTGATCGGATCGAGCGTATCGGTGGCACTGCGCAGCCTGCTCACGCTGCTGGGCAGCGGCGTGATGCTGGCGCTCACCAGCCCCCGGCTGGCGGCGCTGGCCCTGGTCGGGATCCCGCTCACCGTGGCGCCGATCGTTCTCTTCGGGCGGCGAGTCGGCAAGCTGTCGCGGATCAGCCAGGATCGCATCGCCGACGCCAACGCGCGTGCCACCGAGACCCTCAACGCGGTGCATACCGTCCAGAGCTATGCCCGCGAAGACCACGAGCGGGGCCGGTTCGGCGATGCGGTGATCAATGCGTTGTTCGCGGCACGACGCCGGATTCGCACCCAGGCGCTGCTGACCGCCACGGTGATCGTGCTGGTGTTCGGCGCAATCACTGTGGTCCTGTGGGTCGGCGCCAAGGATGTGGTGTCCGGCGCATTGACTGCCGGCACGCTCAGTCAGTTCGTGCTCTATGCGGTACTGGGCGCGGGATCGGTGGGCGCGCTCACCGAAGTCTGGAGCGAAGTTCAGCGCGCCGCCGGCGGCATGGCGCGGATCGGCGAACTGCTGGATGAATCGCCGACCGTGAGCGCCCCAGCCGCACCCCGGGCGCTACCCAACCCGACCCAGGGCGACATCCGGTTCGAGCATGTCCGGTTCTTTTATCCATCGCGTGCCGACCAGCCGGCGCTGCACGACTTCGATCTGCACGTGCGTCCGGGAGAAACGGTGGCACTGGTCGGCCCGTCCGGAGCCGGCAAGAGCACCGTGCTTCAACTGCTGCTGCGCTTCCACGACCCGGACGGCGGACGCATCGCGATCGATGGCATTGCCTTGCCGGAACTCGACCCGGCCGCACTGCGTTCGGCCATCGCCCTGGTGCCCCAGGACCCGGTCCTGTTCGGCGCCGACGCGTTCGACAACATCCGCTATGGTCGCCTGGACGCCACCGATGAGGATGTGCTGGCGGCGGCGCGCAGCGCCGAGGCGCACGAATTTCTCAGCGCCCTGCCCGAAGGCTACGGCAGTTATCTCGGCGAACGTGGCGCGCGGCTGTCGGGGGGACAGAAGCAACGCATCGCCATCGCTCGTGCGGTACTGAAGAATGCACCCATCCTGCTGCTCGACGAAGCCACCAGTGCGCTCGACGCCCAAAGCGAGCGAGCCATCCAGCAGGCACTGGAACGTCTGATGGAAGGCCGGACCACCTTGGTCATCGCCCATCGCTTGGCAACGGTGCTCAAGGCCGATCGGATCGTGGTGATGGACCACGGTCGCATCGTCGACCAGGGCCGGCACGATGAACTGATTTCACGCGGCGGCCTGTATGCCGAATTGGCTCGCCTTCAGTTCAGCGGCTGAATGCCACACTCGCCGGTCGAAGACGGCATGATCGACCACCTCCCCCACCACTCTTCGCTCAGCAAGCCGACGGATTCATGACCATGCTTCAACACAGCGCGCTGTTCCCCTGGCTGCTCCTCGCTGCACTGGCAAGCCTGCCTTCGGCAGCGCTGGCCCAGGCCGGCCCGGATACCTGCCATGCCATCGACGGCGCCGCCGAGCGTCTGGCCTGCTATGACCGAGCCACCGGACGCGGCACGGACGCGCCTGGGGCGGCATCCAGGCCGCCACCCGCCGGGCGTGAGCCGTTTCCCGTTCGCACGGATCGCAATCCGCAATCGCGCACCAGCATGGCGCAGCACTGGGAAACCGGCGATGCCGAGAATGGCGGCCTGTTTCAGGTGCGCGCCCACAACCCGGTTTATGCCCTGCCAGTGCGCGCCACCACGAACCGAAACCAGCTACCGTCCTCGCCCGCGCCGGGGCGAACGCTGGAGGAGCCGCTCGGACTGGACAGCATCGAAGCCAAGTTCCAGATCAGTCTCAAGACCAAGGCCTTGGACAACATTCTAGGCCTCGATCTCGATCTCTGGTTCGGCTATACCCAGATCGCCAACTGGCAGGCCTATGACGGCGTCGAATCGTCGCCGTTTCGAGAAACCAACTACCAACCGGAAACCTTCCTGACCTTTGGCCCGGGCATCGATCTGTTCGATGGCTGGCGCTGGGAAGTGCTCAACCTGGGCCTGATCCACGAGTCGAACGGGCGCAATCTGCCGCGCTCGCGCAGTTGGAACCGGATCTACGCGCAGTTCGGCTTCGAGCGCGAAAATATTTCGATCTACGCCCGGCCCTGGTGGCGGATAAGCGAAAGCCGCAACGACGACGACAATCCGGATATCCGCCAGTTCATGGGCAGCCACGATCTGCGTGTGGTCTATTCCCACAATGGCAATGACTTCGGCCTGCTCACCCGCTACAGCTTCAGCGGCGATCGCGGCGCGGTGCAGGCCGACTGGCACTTTCCACTTATAGGCGCCCTCAAGGGTTACGTGCAGCTCACCAGCGGCTACGGCGAATCCCTGATCGACTACAACCACAAGCAAACCACGTTGGGCGTGGGCGTGTCGCTGGTCGAGGCGCGCTGAGCGTTGGCTCGCTACTCGCTCGTATCGGCCACCGTCGAGGCAATGCCTCCCGAACCTGGATACCCCGCGCCGGCAGTCCGGCGGCAATTCCTGGCCGGATGGCCGATCGACCCGGATGAGCCCGATTCAGGCGGCTGACGGGGAATTCAGCCGCTCCCCACCCTGACCAGGATTCCCGCGACATCGGCTTTCGCCGGCAGGGTGCCGAACGCCAGGCCGTGATCGCCCGCCAGCCGGCTGGCCAGGAAGGCCTGGGCTACCGGCTCCGGTGCGTGACGCAGCATCAGGCCGGCCTGCACGGCCAGCGCCAGACGCTCTACCAGGCGACGTGCCACCGGCTCCAGATTCTCTCCCGAGGTCAACACCGAGCGCAGATCCGCCAGCTCCCGATCGTAGATCGCATCCTTGCCCTGAGCCAGGGCCAGCTCGGCCAGCATGGCGCGGCCCGTTTCGGGCTCGCGTGCAAGGGATCGCAGCACGTCGAGGCACTGGATGTTTCCGCAGCCCTCCCACAGCGAATTGAGCGGGGCCTCGCGATACAGCCGCGGCAGGATCGATTCCTCCACATAGCCTGCGCCGCCCAGACACTCCTGCGCCTCGTTGACGAAGGCCGGTGCGCGCTTGCACACCCAATATTTGCCGATCGCGGTGGCGATTCGCGCAAAGGCCGCCTCGCCGGAGTCACGTGGCGCAGCATCGACCGCCCGCGCCACGCGCATCGCCAGCATCGTGGCCGCCTCGGACTCCAGCGCCAGATCAGCCAGGACATTGGCCATCAACGCGTGATCGATCAGCGTCTTGCCGAATGCCCGGCGGTGTCGGCAATGGTGGAGCGCATGCGCCAGCGCCAGGCGCATCTCGGCGGCCGACCCGACCAGACAGTCGAGCCGGGTCAGCGCCACCATTTCGATGATGGTGGCCACGCCACGCCCTTCGGGACCGATACGACTGGCCCAGGCGGCATCGAACTCGACTTCGCTGCTGGCGTTCGCCCAATTGCCCAGCTTGTCCTTCAGGCGCATCAAGCGAAAGTTATTGCGCTCGCCATCCGGTCGCCAGCGCGGCAGGAGGAAGCAGCTGAGGCCACCAGGCGCCTGGGCGAGCACCAGAAAACCATCGCACATCGGTGCCGACATGAACCACTTGTGGCCGGTCAGCGCATATTCGCCCTCGCCGGCCAGCGGCTCGGCCCGGGTGCTGTTGGCGCGCACGTCGGATCCGCCCTGCTTTTCGGTCATGCCCATGCCCAGCGTGATGCCCGCCTTGCCGGCGATGGGCACGTCGCGCGGGTCGTAGTGCGCGGCGATGGCCTTTTCGGCCCACTCGGCCAGACCCGGTGCCTGACGCAGCACCGGCACGGCGGCGTGGGTCATGGTCAGCGGGCAGTTGGTCCCCGCTTCGGCCTGATGGTGCATGAAGATCAGCGCGGCCCGCGCAACGTGGCTACCCGGCCGCGGGTCGCGCCAGGACAGCGCCGAAACGCCGTGTTCCACGCCGGCCTGCATCAGCTGGTGATAGGCCGGATGGAATTCGACCTGATTCACCCGATGGCCGAACCGGTCGTGGGTTTTCAGGCGCGGCTTGTCCCGATTGGCGTCGAATCCCAGCTGAAACAAGGCGTTGCCGGCCAGCGCGCCATACGCCGAAAGCTCGCCTTGCCACTGAGCGGCGCCCTCGCGAGCGACGGCCGCGCGCAGCACGGCATCGTTGCGCCAGAAATCGTCAGGCTCGAACGGCGGCGGCTGGTTTTCGACCCGATGGGTGGACATGGACATGACCGGAACCTGAAACGGTGGCAATCCCGAGCATACTGCCGCGTACCTGCCGGGTCACGCCAGCAGACGGGCGATCAGCTCCGGCAGCGGTTGGGTGGCGGCCGCCAGATGGCCCTCGATTTCCGCCAGGGTGATCTCCCGGTCGTCCGGGTCCAGCCCGGCGGCCCAATTCGCCACCATGGCAAGACAGGCATAACGCAGGCCCAACTCGCGGGCCAGCGCCGCCTCGGGCATGCCGGTCATGCCGATCAGATCGCAGCCGTCGCGCGCCAGCTTGCGTACTTCGGCGCGGGTTTCCAGGCGCGGCCCCTGGGTGATGCCGAGACAACCGCCGTCGCGCAGCCCGATGCCCAATCGGCGGGCGGCATCCAGGATTTCCGCGCGTAACGCCGGACAGTATGGGTCGGTCAGATCGACATGCAGAACCTCGGTACCCGGCTCCTCGCACAGGGTGGCGATTCGACCCCAGGTGTAGTCGATCAGCTGATCGGGCAGCACCAGCGCGCGCGGGCCGCAGCCTTCGCCGACTCCGCCGACCGCGTTGATCGCCAGCACGCGAGCGGCGCCCAGCGACTTCAGCAACCAGAGATTGGCGCGGTAATTGATCCGGTGTGGCGGGATCGAGTGCGACTCGCCGTGGCGGGCCAGAAAGGCCACCCGCTTGCCGTTCAGCACACCAATGCGCACCGGGCCGGACGGTGCGCCGTAAGGTGTGTCGCGCTCGATGCTATCGGGCTGCTCCAGGTTGGCCAGCCGATACAGTCCAGTGCCGCCGATCACCGCCAGATCGAGATTCGACGACATGCCCTACTCCGCCAACGCAAAAATGGCCGGCAGGTTTCGGCCCTGCTCGTGAAAATCCATGCCATAGCCGAACACGTAGCGATCAGGGACATGGACGCCGACGTAATCGGCTTTGACGTCGGGCAGGCAGCGGTCGTGCTGCTTGACCGCCAATGCCGCCACCCGCACTTCGGCGGCACCGTGCGCCAGGCACCAGGCCTTGACCTCGCTCAGGGTATGGCCCTCGTCGAGAATGTCGTCCACCAGAACCACTTTTCGGCCAACCAGTGAGGTTGTGGGCAGGCGCAACCAATGCAGGCTGGCGCCCACGGTGTCGCCCCGGTAGCGGGTGGCGTGCAGATAGTCGAACTCCAGGTCCAGCCGCTCGCCGATCGCCAGCGCCAGCTGGGCGGCGAACAACATGCCGCCGTTCATTATGGTCAGATACACCGGGCGTTCGCCGACGTGATCGGCGACCAGTTCGTCGGCCAGCCGGCCGATTTCGGCCTCCAGCTGATCGCGTTCGAACAGCCGGTCGGCAGTAGTCAGGGCCTGAGCCAGATCATTGGCCATTGGAATTTCCTCCAGTCGTAAGCATTGCGAGCGCGGATGCCGCGCTGCGGTAGGGTTCGCCGGCCAGCAGCGTGTCGAAGCCGGTACCGCCGCGACCGATCAACCCGGTGAGCGGCAGCGCATTGCTGCCCGGTCGGGCGGCGACGGCAGCGAGCGATTCCTCGACCAGATCGGGCGAGCAGACCAGCACGGCATCGCAGCCGGCATCCAGATGGGCGTCGATGCGCCGGGCAATCCCTCCAGCCGAAAAGGCCGCAGCCATGCCGATGTCGTCGGAAAACACCACGCCGCGAAAGCCCATCTCACCGCGCAGAATTTCGCCGATCCAGCGCGGCGAATAGCCGGCCGGCTCGGGTGCAATAGCCGGATAAACCACATGCGCCATCATCACTGCCTCGGCGCCGCACGCGATGCCCTCGGCAAACGGCAACAGATCTTCCCGACGCAAGGTATCGAGGTCGCGCGGATCGACGGCGGTATCGAAATGGGTGTCTTCCAGCACCGAGCCATGGCCCGGAAAATGCTTGAGAGTGGCGGCCATGCCGGCGGCGCGCATGCCGCGCAGATAGGCCCGGGTGAGCGCGGCCACGATCGCCGGATCGGCATCGAACGCCCGCTCGCCGATCGCCCGGTTGCCGCGCGCCAGATCAACCACCGGCGCAAAACTGATGTCGATGCCGACCGCCTGCATCTCGCTCGCCATCAGCCAGGCGTGGCGTTCGGCCAGCGCCAGCGCGGCGACCGGATCGGCCCGATAGCGCTCGCCCAGCCGCGCCAGCGGCGGCAGGGCGAAAAAGCCGTCGCGAAAGCGCTGTACCGGGCCGCCTTCCTGATCCACGCAGACCAGCAACGGATGAGCCGCCTCGGCGCGAATGCGGGCCGTGAGCGCGGCAATTTGTTCGCGGCTGGAGAAATTGCGGGTAAACAGAATGACGCCCGCCACGGCCGGATGCCGCAGCCAGTCGCGCTCGTGGTCGGCCAGCCCGGTGCCGGCGATTCCGATCACCAGCATCGTTGCCGCTCCTGGCCGCCCTCGCGGTTCGGCCCTTTCGATGCCGGCTGGCCGGCGGCCGGTCGACCGACGCCAAAGACAGCCCTCAGTCGCGTACGAAGCATGCAATGCTCTCCACGTGGGCGGTGTGCGGAAACATGTCCATCACGCCGGCATGGGTCAGGGTGAAGCCGCGTTCGCGAACCAGAAAACCGGCATCGCGCGCCAACGAGCCGGGATGGCAACTGACGTAAACGATGCGCTGGATACCCTTAAGCGGTAACTGCGCCAGCACCGCATCGGCGCCAGAGCGCGGCGGATCGAGCAGCAGCTTGTCGAAGCCGGCCCGCATCCAGGGCTGGGCGCTGAGGTCGGTAGTCAGGTCGGCGGCGAAAAACTCCACCGACGCCAGCCCGTTGGAGATCGCGTTGTCCCGCGCACGGGACACCAGACCAGCATCGCCTTCCACGCCCACCACGGTGGCGCCGGTGCGCGCCAGCGGCAGGCTGAAGTTGCCCAGGCCGCAAAACAGATCCAGAACCCGGTCGGCGGGGGACACGTCGAGCAACGCCAGAGCGCGCTCGATCATCGCGCGGTTGATGCCATCGTTGACCTGAATGAAATCCAGCGGCCTGAAGCCGATGCGAACGTCGAACGCAGGAATGCCATAGGAGAGGCTCACCCGCTCGGGCCAGAGCGCCACCACCGAATCGACACCGCCCGGTTGCAGAAACACCGCCAGACCGGTGGTCTCGGCGAAGGCCTTGAGTCGCTCGCGGTCGGCTGCGGACAGCGGGTGCAGGTTCCGAAAGATAAGCGCGGTGGCCTCGTCGCCGGCGATGAATTCGATCTGCGCAATCTCCTTCCGGGCATCCAGGGAATCGACCAGGGCAGCAATGTCGCCGATCCGCTCGCCGACCGCCGGAATGGCGGTCTCGCAGCGCGACAAGTCGGCCACGAATCGCGGATTGGTTTCGCGAAAGCCCACCAGCGCCCTGCCCTTCTTCTCCACCCAGCGCACCGACAACCGCCCCTTGCGGCGGTATCCCCAATGCGCCGCCGTCAGCGGCGGCAACACCTCGGCCGGCCGCACGCCGCCGATCCGCTCGAGATTTTCCAGGAGAACGCGTTGCTTGGCCTGAATCTGGGCTTCGGCATCCAGGTGCTGAAGTACACAGCCCGAACAGGATTCGAAATGCACGCAGCGTGGCGGCACGCGCAGCGGCGATGCTGTCAGCACCTCCAGCACCTCGCCCTCGTCGTAATTGCGATGGCGACCGGTCTGCTTCGCCCGCACCTGCTCGCCGACCAGCCCGCCCGCGATGAATACAGCCTTGCCATCCCGGCGCGCCACGCCCCGACCGTCGTGGCTCAGATCGACGATTTCAGCCTCAAACTCCGGGTAACTGGCGCGACGCGGCACGGGCACATCCTGCTGTAAAGCCGGCTATTGTCGCAGAACTGAGCATCCGGCGTGGCCGGCGACGTGCCCCGAGCACGTTTCGTGGCGCCGTCTCAAACAACAACGGCGAGCCGAATCGGCCCGCCGTTGCAAGGGTGCTTCCGGTTCGAGGAATCAGAACCGGGCGGTGAACTCCACACCCCAGATCGATGGCTCGTTGACGAAGCCAGTGAGGTTGTTGAAGTCGATGCCGCCCACGGCCTCCAGTTCATTGAGGATATTGCGACCGAATGCGGCCACTTCGTACCGGCCGTTGTTCCACAGGTAGCCGGCGCGCAGGCCGCCCTCCAGCAGCGGGTCACCGGTGAATTCCCGCGACTCGTAGAGGAAGAAGTTGATCTCGGTGCGGTAGTACCAATCGGTGTAGAAATACAGCTCGGCTCCGTTATCCAGCGGGATGCTGTAGCGCGCGGTGAGGTTGTACACCCACTCCGGAGCCTGGGGCAGCGGATTGCCGTCGATCAGTGCCAGATCGGTACCGGGAATCATCGGGTCGAGAACAGTGCACAGGCCCGAGCCGCAGACCTGGGTGGCCAGGTTGGGGTCATTGATTTCGGTGTTGTTCCAGCTCATGCCGAAGGTGACGAACAGGTTGTCGGTCACCAGGGCCTCGGCATCGATCTCGAAGCCCTTGCCCTTCACTTCGTCGGCATTGATCAGGGTGTTGAAGTTGGTCGCGCCGCCCACGGCGGTCAGCTGGTGATCATCGGTGTTGAACACGTAGCCGGTGGCGTTCAGGCGGGCGCGGTTGTCGAACAGCTCCATCTTGAAGCCGACTTCATAGGACAGGATGGTCTCCGACTTGGCAGTGGAAACTATGTCGCCAAACAGCAGCCGGCCCTGGATCGACGGTGCCCGGAAGCCTCGCGCCACCTTGGCGAACACGTTGGTGTCCTGGCTCATCGCGTAGCTGAGCGAAACATCCCAGCTCACATCGGTATCGGAGACGTCGGCCTCGATCGGGCCGATCGGGCCGACGCCGAGGAACGACAGCGGCGATTGGGTGCGCTCGGCCACGAAATCCTTGTCGTCGTCGGTGTAGCGCAGACCCGCGCGCAGATTCAGGCGATCGGTCAGATCGTAATCGCCGGATGCGAACACCGCCCAGGCGGTGTTGTCCTGTTTCTGACGGGCGAAGCCGTTGATCGGTTGGCCGGGACCAAAGGTATCGAAATTGAAGCTGTCGACGGTGATGTCTTCCTGGAAGAAGAAGAAGCCGCCCTGCCAGTCGAACCGGCCCCAGTCGTTCGACTGGAAGCGGATTTCCTGGGTGAACTGTTCGTGCTTGGGCAGACCATCGGCCGACTGCGCGTCAAACGGGATGAATCCGGGGCCGAAGTTGCCCAGAAAGGCTGCGCCGAACCCGCCGTCGATGTCGCCTCGGCTGAGCACTTCGACATCCTCGTAACCGGTGATCGAGAACACCGTCACCCGGCCGAGATCCCAGCTGAGGCGCGCGCTGGCGCCGAAATTCTCCAGTTTCTGGGAATTCAGGCCGTCGATGGAAACCTCATCGCGCTTGAATCCCGGAACCAGATTGTTGGTGCCCTGCTCGATGATGTTGGCCCGGAACACCCGCGCGGTGCCGTCCAGATCACGGTAGTGGACATTGAACAGCGCGTCGAAACCGTCGCCCTCGTAGCGCAGTTGAAGCCGCGTGGCGAACTCGTCGTAGCCCTCGAGCGCGTCCTTCTCGCCGGTGAAGGTGTTGTCGACCCAATCGTCGCGGTGCTGGAACATGGCCGAGGCCCGTGCCGACCAGCCGCCACCCAGTCCGCCGCCCACCGCGCCTTCAAAGTTGGTGGTATTGAACCGACCGTAGGAAACCTGTCCGTAGGCGTCGAAATCCTGCGTCGGCTTGGCCGAGTCGAACTTGACCACGCCGGCCGGCGTGTTGCGGCCGAACAGCGTGCCCTGCGGCCCACGCAGCACCTCGATGCGATCCAGGTCGAACACCGGGAAGCCTTTGAGAATCGGGTTCTCGAGCACCACATCGTCGTAAACCAGCGAAACCGGCTGAGAGGCATTGAGATCGAAGTCGGTGTTGCCGAGGCCACGAATGTAGAAGCGCGGGAACGCGCGTCCGAACGACGACTCGATGTTCAGGCTGGGCACGCGGCCGGACAGGAAGCGGATATCCTCGCCGCCCGACCCGAGGATGTCGATCTTCTCCGGTGCCAGCACGGTCATCGAGATCGGGATTTTCTGCGGGTCTTCCTCTCGCCGCTGTGCGGTCACGGTGATGGCGTCCAGCCGGGCTGCGTTGCTGGTCTGCGGATCTTCCGTGGTGTCCTGCGCGGTGGCGACGCCAACCGGCAGCGCCAGGGCAATGGCCAATGAGAGCAAGTTGCGGCGAGCGGTGGGCGGCGGGACTGTGCGTGTGGGTTTCATGTGAGCGGGTCCTTGGCGGGTGGGGTTTGCTGGCAGGAGCGATCGGGGGCGTTCATTCGCGATCCAGCTGCTGAACGGCCGCATTCCGGCCGGCCTGCAGTAGCGGTCTACGCAGGCACGGCGACGTGCCGGATTTCTGTTACAAATCGGTTAAGTCGAACAAACGCGCCAAGCCTACACCCACCGGGCTGTCATAAAAAGTCCCAGTCTTGTCCAACGAGGTATGAGCCTGAACCCGCCAGCCTGATTCCAACGAGGTATGAGCCTGGAGGGAGGCGTGAGCCGGCGCACCGGGTCGATCATCACAGCCATGGTGATCGACATGAACGAGTCTCAGGTGCGC
>JAXMJH010000137.1:0-10089 GCA_034376725.1 Lysobacteraceae bacterium
GTGGCGCTTCAACCGCCGATTCCGCCTCGACGTGCTGGTACCGCGCCTGCTCGTCGCCATCGCGCGCTGCAAGCCGTGGTCGGAGCGCAAACTGCGCGATGTGCCGGTCTTTGCTGGCTGAGGTATGGCGCTAATCAGGACCTTTGTTGCATCGACTTCATCGCTCATTTATGGCTCCTTTTCCTCAACGGAAAGCTGTCAAAAACTGTGGGGATCACGCCCCCTCACGCCAAGTTGGCCCCTAACCTGGGGTGTGGCGCCTCATAGTCGCGCTCGAGTTTCCCAAGGTCAAGCGACTTTATCTGGATGGTTTCAGGCAGTAGTCGGCTTCGCACGGTCGGTTCGCTGGGCCGGGCTCCGGCGCTACACCCAGGAGGAGCACCCAGCGGCGCACTGCGGTCCGAGCGGACAGTTCAGCACTGTGGTGGCTCATTCGGCGAAGCTGCGGCGCATGGCCGGCTCTCCGAGCGCCTGGTCGCTGCCGTCCGGCGTGCCACAAGGCGGTCGTATGCGCCGAAGGTCATGGCAAGGGTGACCATCTCTTCGAACAAGGCGATTTTCGCGCGCGTCGACAGGGTTATCCCTTGCAGCAGCGTTTCCCGGCGGGCGTCTTCGAAGGTGCACTTCAGCGGGTCGCTGTCGTTCATTCGATTTCCTGGCCGGTTTCGGCGTTGCATCTTCAGGCGGCAATCTGCTCAAAGGAAAAGTGCGGAACATCGGCACGTTCGCTGGCGTGCTCCATGGTGAGCGCGCAAATCTGACCATCGGCATCCACGTCCAACTGTGTGTTTTCGTCCAGATCGCGCGTTTCAACGATGCTGCCTGAACGGAATTCGATGTATAGCGTGTCGGTTCCGCGAAAGTATTTGATCTTCATGAGATCACGCCACAGCTTCGCAATTCGCTCGCGCTCAAGCCGCAGCGAAGCTCTGGTGGAGCGCCCCTTGCTCCTTCAGCCGCCTGTGCAGCGATTCCGCGCTCAGATCGAAGCCGTTCGGCCAAGCCAGCGCACCCGCCTCGATGAAGCATCGGGAGAAGAATTTAAGGTCGCGCAGGGGCTCAGTCATCTCGGTGCCCGCCTCAACGAAGTCTGCGAAGTCGTAAACACCCCATGCGCCATCGGAGAACCGCAGCAGGAGCTGCGTGCCCTGCTTTCTCTCGATCGCGGTCAGCTTAATCATTGTCGGCTCCCGGTATCCGGCTCAGCGGGCGCAAGGCCTGAGCGCTGGACCAATTTGGCCCCACTCCGCTCGATGGTCGAGACACCACTGCTGCACGAGCACCGGGGCGCCACGAGGCAAGCTTCCCTGGAAGACTGCACCATCTTCAATAGCGACCAGCGCCTCATGTCCTTGGTATTCGACATGAATGTGTGGCGGTGGATGATCGGCGAAGTACATCCGCACATAAATGCCGAAGAAGGTCGAGATGATGGGCATGTATCACATATTCCGCCGATACTCTCCGCCCACATCGTACAGGGCATGGCTGATCTGGCCCAGGCTGTGGGTCTTGACGGCTTCCATCAGGGCTGCGAAGACGTTCTTGCGGTCGCGGGCGGTGTTTTGCAGGTAGGCCAGGCCGTGGCCGTCGTGCGTTTGCGCGGTGGCGGTGTCGGTGTCGGCCAGGTGGACATGCGAGGTTTCGCCGGCCGGGGCGATGGCGTTGCGCAGTTGCTGGAAGTGCTGCACGTTGGCGATCTGCTGGCCCTTTTCTTCGGGCGTGCTGCGGATCAGCTCGATCTCCGTGACGATGTCGCCGGCATGCTCCTTGGGCAGGAAGGTGTTGACACCGACCAGCGGAAGGCTGCCGTCGTGCTTCTTGTGCTCGTAGTACATCGATTCGTCCTGAATCTTGCCGCGCTGGTACATGGTGTCCATGGCGCCGAGCACGCCGCCGCGTTCGCTGATCGCTTCGAACTCCTTGTACACGGCTTCCTCGACGATATCGGTGAGCTGGTCGACGATGAAGCTGCCCTGCCAGGGGTTTTCGCAGAAGTTCAGCCCCAGCTCCTTGTTGATGATCATCTGGATGGCGACTGCGCGACGCACGCTTTCTTCGGTCGGCGTGGTGATGGCTTCGTCGAACGCGTTGGTGTGCAGGCTGTTGCAGTTGTCGAACAGGGCGTACAGCGCCTGCAAGGTGGTGCGGATGTCGTTGAACTGGATCTCCTGCGCGTGCAGGCTGCGGCCGGAGGTCTGGATGTGGTACTTCATCATCTGGCTGCGCTCGTTGGCGCCGTAGCGCTCGCGCATGGCGCGCGCCCAGATGCGCCGCGCCACGCGGCCGATGACGGTGTACTCCGGATCCATTCCGTTGCTGAAGAAGAAGCTCAGGTTGGGCGCGAAGTCGTCGATGTCCATGCCGCGCGCCAGGTAGTACTCGACGATGGTGAAGCCATTGCTCAGCGTGAAGGCGAGCTGGCTGATCGGGTTGGCGCCGGCTTCGGCGATGTGATAGCCGGAGATGGAAACCGAGTAGAAGTTGCGCACCTTGCAGTCGACGAAATACTGCTGGATGTCGCCCATCATGCGCAGGGCGAATTCGGTGCTGAAGATGCAGGTGTTCTGGGCCTGGTCTTCCTTGAGGATGTCGGCCTGCACGGTGCCGCGCACGGTGGACAGGGTGTGCGCCTTGATTCGCTCGTAGATTTCGGGCGGCACCAGTTGATCGCCGGTGATGCCAAGCAAGGACAGGCCGAGGCCGTCGTTGGTTTCCGGCAGCGCGCCGGAATAGCTCGGCCGTGGGCGATTGGCAAAGTACTCGTCGATCGCCTTGGTCGCCGCATGCCAGCGATCCGGATCGGCGCGCAGATACCGCTCCACCTGCTGATCGATTGCGGTGTTCATGAACATCGCCAGGATCATCGGCGCCGGGCCGTTGATGGTCATCGAAACACTGGTGGTCGGCGCGCACAGGTCGAAGCCGGAGTACAGCTTCTTCATGTCGTCGAGGGTGGCGATGTTGACGCCGGAATTGCCGATCTTGCCGAAGATGTCCGGACGCGGCGCCGGGTCTTCGCCGTACAGGGTGACTGAATCGAATGCGGTCGACAGGCGCACCGCCGGCTGGCCGACGCTGAGGTAGTGAAAACGCCGATTGGTGCGCTCGGGCGTGCCCTCGCCGGCGAACATGCGGATCGGGTCTTCACCGCTGCGCCGGTACGGGTAGACGCCGCCGGTGTAGGGGTAGCCGCCGGGCAGGTTCTCCTTGCCGAGGAAGGTCAGCAGTTCGCCCCAGCCGGTGAACGTGGGCGCGGCGATCTTGGGGATCTTCTGGTGGCTCAGCGATTCGCGGTAGTTCTCGACCCGGATGGCCTTGTCGCGCACCTGATACTCGGTTGCCTCGTCGGTGATCGATTTCAGCCGCGCCGGCCACTGCCGCAGGCCGCTCAGCGATTCGCTCGACAACGACTGGACGGCATCGTTGTAGCGCTGGCGAAGGGTGCGAAGTTCGGGGTTCGGGGCGGCGGAGTCGGGGTCGGAGTCGGAGGCCGCGTGAAGGGCTTCGCTAGCGTACAGATCCAGAGCCGTCGGCAAGTGCGGATCGTCCAGATCGCGCAGTACTTCGTAATAGCTTTGGGCGCGGTCGGCGATTTCGGCATCGCTTTCGATGCGCCGGCCGATTGCCCTGCCCTGCTCGGCGATCTCGGCCAGGTAGCGGGTGCGCTGGCCGGGGATCAGCACTGTGGCACGCGGCTCCTTGAGGGAGGTGTCGACCTGCGGATTGAAATCGCAGCGCGCTTGTACGGTTCCCGCTTCGCCATTTCCGATTCCCATCTTCGCCGCCAGCAGACGGCAAAGATTGACGAACATCCAGGTGACGCCCGGATCGTTGAACTGGCTGGCGATGGTGGGATAGACCGGCACGTCCTGGTCGGCCATCTGGAAGGCGACGCGATTGCGCTTCCACTGCTTGCGCACGTCGCGCAGCGCGTCCTCGGCGCCGCGCTTGTCGAACTTGTTGAGCACCACCAGTTCGGCGAAGTCGATCATGTCGATCTTCTCCAACTGGCTGGCCGCACCGTAGTCGCTGGTCATCACGTAAACCGGAAAATCGACCAGATCGACGATTTCGGAGTCGGACTGACCGATGCCGGCGGTCTCCACGATCACCAGGTCGTAGCCCATGCCCTTCATGAAGGCGATGCAATCCTTGAGCACCGCGCTGGTGGCCACGTGCTGGCGCCGGGTTGCCATCGAGCGCATGAACACCCTCGGCGAGCGCAGCGAATTCATCCGGATACGGTCGCCCAGCAACGCACCGCCGGTCCGCCGCCGGGTCGGGTCGACCGCCAGCACGCCGATGCGCATCTGCGGAAAATGCTGAAGGAACCGATTGACCAACTCATCGGTGACGCTGGACTTGCCCGCACCGCCGGTGCCTGTGATCCCCACGACCGGGGTCGTGGGCATCCGGGAATGGGGAATGGAGAATCGGGAATCGGAGGAGCTGGCGGCCCACTGTTTACGCAACGTGGCGAGTTCGGGTTCGCTGTAAACGCCGTCTTCGATGGTGCTGAGCACGCGACCGATGCCGATCTCATCATCGAGGCCAGGCAATCCGGCTCCTGCGATTCCCAGTTCCCGATTCCCGATTCCCCGCTCCTCGACCGACTCCCGATTCCCGATTCCCGATTCCCGGGCGTGCGAAGCACGCCGCACGACATCCTCGATCATCGCCACCAGCCCCATGTGCATGCCATCGTTGGGGTGGTAGATGCGTTCCACGCCATAGGCTTGCAGCTCGGCGATTTCTTCGGGAGTGATGGTGCCGCCGCCGCCGCCGAACACCCGGATATGGCCGGCGCCGCGCTCGCGCAGCATGTCGACCATGTACTTGAAGTATTCGACGTGGCCGCCTTGGTAGCTGGACAGCGCGATGGCGTCGGCATCCTCCTGCAAAGCCGCGCGGACCACGTCCTCGACCGAGCGGTTGTGGCCCAGATGCACCACCTCCGCGCCCTGGGCCTGGATGAGCCGGCGCATGATGTTGATGGCCGCGTCATGGCCGTCGAACAGGCTGGCGGCGGTGACAAAGCGCAGCGGCGAGGCGTCGGTTTCGGGGCGTTCGGCGCTGGAGGGGCTGAAGCCGTCTTTGGAGCGTGCGGCGGTGCCGGTGTGCGGGGTCATGGAAACCTCGGCAGGCTAGCGTTCGGATGAGCCTGTCATTGTACCCGTGCCCGAATGCCCGGCTCGAACCGCCGCCGATACGCCGGTCACGATTCAGTCCGGCGGGCGGATATCCACGCGGGTGCTGAAGTCGTAGATCAGGCTGGCCGTGGCATTCAACGGCTGCGCGCGGATCGGCAGGCCGGTCTCCTGACAGATCGACAGAATCACATCCTCGCCGCTCGGGCCAGCGCCGAACGCCTCACTGTCGGACTGGTAGCGGTAGGTGCGCGACGGACAGCCCTCAACGGTTTCTTCCATCACGAAGGCCACCGCGCCGATGTCGCGCTCGGCCTGTTCGCGTGTCGGCGGACGGTAGGCCGCCATCATCGGCGTCATGTTTTCCGGCAGCTTGCTCCACGCGCCGCCCTGCCGGGCCCAGGTGCCGCTGGGGTGGACGATGAACTCACCCTGCGCCGAGCGCACGTGCAAGCGATCCGGCATCTGGACATCCACGATGGCCGATTGGCCACCACCGTCCGTGTCGCGCAGCTCCAATCGATAGGCTTCGTGCTGGTAGGCCCGCATGTAGGCGTCGATCACCACCTGCCGGTCATCGGCGCCGGCGCTCGAATATGCCGGAAATAAAAGGCAAAATGCCAGGCAGTAACCAATGGGCTTCATGGTGGTGGTCCTCAGGGGTGAATCGCGAACAGCCGGTCTGGAACTTGAACCAGCGAACGCTCCGTGGACTCGCGATCCATCGGTCGCTCGCGGCTTCGATTCGACGCACGGCAGCCGCACTTGATCGAATGCATCTTACGATATGAACGAAACCGATTCGTCCGAGCGGCCATCTGCCGACCCATCAACCCATCCGGCCGGGGCGGGCGACCGGGACGCTCTGTACGTGCTGGCCCGACAGCTGATCGGCCAGTCGCGGCCCCGCGAGGCCGTTCCCGTGCTCATGCGCGCCGTGGCGGCCGGCCACGCCGAAGCAGCGGTCGAGCTGGCGCGAGTATTCCTGTTTCTCCCCGAGTCCGACGCGGAGATCGCCGAAGCCGTCCGGCTGCTGCGCTGGGCCGATGCCAAGGCGGTGCCGCAGGCACCCTATTGGCTGGCACTGGTCGCCCTCGGCGATTCGGCCATCGCCCGCGATTTCGAGCAGATCAACCGCTGGATGCTGGCCAGCGCGCGGCGCAAGTTTCCTCCGGCGATGCGGGCGCTGGCACTGTTTTTCGCGCGCTCGGGCACACCGAGCGATGCCGCCACCAGCACCGCCTTGCTGAACGAAGCCTGCGCGCTGGGCGATGCGAACGCCGCGCAGTTTCTGGTCGATCGCGCGCGGCTGGGCGAGTCGATGCCGGCCGACCCGAAGCTGGCCGCCGACCTCGCCCGGCAATTGGCTAGCCATGGCTTCGGTCCCGGCGCGAATGTGCCGCGCGCCGGCCCGGCAACGGGCGCCAGCTCGGACACGTCCGGTCAGCTTTCGCTGGAGCGGCTGCTGATGCTGCCCACGGCGCAAACCCTGCACGATGCGCCCTGGGTGCGGGTGTTCGACGGGGTTTTGAGCGCGGAGGACTGCCGGTTCATTACCGTCATGGCGCAGCCGCACCTGCGCCGCTCAAAAGTGTTCGATCCGGACAGGGGCGACGCCATCGAATTTCAGGTGCGCACCAGTCAGGATGCCAGCATCGATCCAATCCAGGAGGATTTCTGGCTGCGCCTCCTGCAGCTTCGGATGGCCGCAGTGTCGGGCGGAGAACTGATCCACGCCGAGCCGCTGGCGGTGCTGCGCTATGGCCCGGGCGAGCAGTATCACCCGCACTACGATGCCCTGCCCGAGCACGCCGAAGGCCAACAGCTGGACACGTTTGGGCAGCGGCAGACCACGCTGTGCTGCTACCTGAATCCGGTCGAGGCCGGCGGCGCAACCGACTTTCCGAACATCGGCGTGCGCGTTCAGCCGGCGCCGGGGCGCGCAGTGGTGTTCGACAACCTGCTGGCCGACGGGCTTCGCCATCCCGACAGCCTGCATGCCGGCATGCCGGTCGAGCGCGGCGAAAAATGGCTCGCCACCCTCTGGCTTCGACAGCGCCCGTTGCGGCATTTTTGAAGCCCAATGGCCAGACGGCCGTCGCGCGTGCGCTGATAGGCAGCGAAGATCGGCACCGGTTCTGTTTCGGCACTGTCTGCTTCGGCACTCGCGCGCAGTCGAGCAACTAATGCACACGCTCCAAATTTAAATGCGCAACTTTCGCCCCCAATTGCGCTGTCGAATGTCGTAACCGGGCTGTTGCGCCGGGCTTATTGCATTAAAATGCCGGTTCTTCGCGGCTTACCGGCCCACACGACCACACCTCATCACCAGAACGCATCCGGCTGCCGGTACCCAACCCGATTTCCGCTCCCGTACGCGCCCAACCCGCTTGGAGTACTACCCATGATTTTCGAAACCATCGCCCACACCGAGCACGAAGAAGTGGTGTTCTGCCACAACGCCGATGCCGGTCTGCGCGCCATCATCGCCATCCACAACACCGTTCTCGGCCCGGCCCTGGGCGGCACCCGGATGTGGCCCTATGCCAGCGAGACCGAAGCGGTCGAAGACGTGCTGCGTCTGTCGCGCGGCATGACCTACAAGGCGGCGGTGTCGGGCCTGAACCTGGGCGGCGGCAAGGCGGTGATCTGGGGCGACCCGGCCAAGGACAAGTCCGAGGCGTTGTTCCGCGCCTTCGGTCGCTTCGTGAACTCGCTCAACGGGCGCTACATCACCGCCGAAGATGTCGGCATCGATGTCAACGACATGGAATGGGTGCTCAAGGAAACCGAGTATGTGACCGGCGTGCACCAGGTCCACGGCGGCTCGGGCGATCCATCGCCATTCACCGCCTACGGCACCCTGCAGGGCCTGCAGGCCGCGCTGGCCAAGCGGTTCGGCAACGAGGACGTGGGCAAGCGCAGCTATGCCGTGCAGGGCGTGGGCCATGTCGGCATCGAGTTCGTCAAGCTGCTGCACGAGCGCGGCGCCAAGATCTTCGTCACCGACATCAACCAGAACGCGGTGCAGCGAGCGGTCGATGAGTTCGGCGCCGAAGCCGTGGGCCTCGACGAAATCTATGACGTCGACGCCGATGTCTACTCGCCCACCGCGCTCGGCGGCACCGTCAACGAGCGCACCCTGCCGCGCCTGAAGTGCAAGATCATCTGCGGCGCGGCCAACAACCAGCTGGCCAGCAACGCCGTCGGCGACGAGCTGGAGGGTCGCGGCATCCTGTACGCGCCCGATTACGCGGTCAACGCCGGTGGCTTGATGAACGTGTCGCTGGAAATCGACGGTTACAACCGCGAGCGCGCGATGCGCATGATGCGCACCATCTATCACAACGTCGGGCGGATCTTCGAGATCGCCGAACGCGACGGGATTCCCACCTACAAGGCCGCCGACCGGATGGCCGAAGAGCGCATCACGGCGATCGGCAAGCTGCGCCTGCCGCATCTGGGCCAGACGGCGCCGCGCTTCATGGGCCGGCGCAATTCCTGATCCGATGCGCGCATTTCCGCTAGGTGAAGAGATCGACGTACTGCGCGATGCCGTGCGTCGATTTGCCGAGTCCGAGATCGCCCCTCGCGCAGCCGAGATCGATCACGACAACGCGTTCCCGCAGGATCTCTGGCCCAAGCTGGGCGAAATGGGTCTGCTGGGCATTACCCTGCCGGGTGAATTCGGCGGCTCCGAGCTGGGCTATCTGGCGCATCTGGTGGCGATGGAGGAAATCTCCCGCGCCTCGGGCAGTGTCGGCCTGAGTTACGGCGCGCACTCCAACCTGTGCCTGCAAAACCTGTACAGCAACGGCAACCAGGCCCAGCGCGAGAAGTATCTACCGCGCCTGTGCAGCGGCGAATGGAAGGGCGCGCTGGCGATGAGCGAGCCGGGCGCCGGCTCCGACGTGGTCGGCTCGATGTCCTGCCGGGCCGAGAGGCACGGCGACCGCTGGCTGGCCAACGGCAGCAAGATGTGGATCACCAACGGCCCCGAGGCCGATGTGCTGATCGTCTACATGCGCACCGCAGGCAAGGAGGCCGGCAGCCGCTGTCTGACCGCGTTCATCGTCGAGCGCGGGATGCCGGGATTCTCCACCGCGCAGAAGCTGGACAAACTGGGTATGCGCGGCTCGAACACCTGCGAACTGGTGTTCGACAACTGCGAGATCCCCGACGAAAACGTGCTCGGCGAGGTGAATCAGGGCGTCAAGGTGCTGATGAGCGGTCTCGATACCGAGCGACTGGTATTGACCGGCGGTCCGCTCGGCCTCATGCAGGCGGCGCTGGATGCCGCCCTGCCCTACGTGCGCGAGCGCAAGCAGTTCGATGCCGCCATCGGCACGTTCGGCATCATGCAGGCCAAGATCGCCGACATGTACACCGCGTTGCAGTCCAGCCGCGCCTTTGCCTACCAGGTGGCGCGCGATTTCGACGCCGGTCGCCGCAGCCGGATCGACTCCGCCGCCTGCCTGCTGCACGCCTCCGAGGCCGCCGTGCAGGTTGCGCTGGAAGGCATCCAGGCGCTGGGCGGCAACGGCTACATCAACGAATACCCGACCGGTCGCATCCTGCGCGATGCCAAGCTGTACGCCATCGGCGCCGGCACCAACGAAATCCGTCGCATGCTGATCGGACGCGAGTTGTTCGAAGGCAAGGCCTGAGTTCCCGGCAGCGGGCGCGTGCGGGCGGTTCGCCGCGCTGCGCCGGGCTTTGGCTGGCGAAGGCCCGAACCATGCGGGTGTAGTGTTGCGTTCTGAACGGAACGTACCCAGAAAGTCGGCTGGTCGATGTGGCGGCCAGAGCCGGAGGGTGTGCAGAATTTTGTGTAAACGGGGTTCGGTTTACAGCTGAGGGAGCCGTCCCTCGAACTGGATCGTAAAGCGGTTCAGTGCAGCCTTCCAGTCGCGGATCGGCATCGTCCATTTCTTGCTGA
>JAXMJH010000138.1:0-44448 GCA_034376725.1 Lysobacteraceae bacterium
GCGCACCTGAGACTCGTTCATGTCGATCACCATGGCTGTGATGATCGACCCGGTGCGCCGGCTCACGCCTCCCTCCAGGCTCATACCTCGTTGGAATCAGGCTGGCGGGTTCAGGCTCATACCTCGTTGGACAAGACTGCCATGCGCCGCTGCTCGTCGAACTGGCGATAGACACTCAGATCGGAATTGCTGCCGGTAATCCGGACCGGCTTGCCGTCGGCAGCGTAGGTCACCAGACCCGAGGACAGCACCGGCACCAGGTATCCGTCGCGATGCTGCATCCGGCATTCCACGCTGTAGCGGCGTTCGCCGGACTGAAGCGTGGCGGCGATGACCCGCTCCGCTTCGGGCAGATCCTCAGGACAGGTCAGACGCCGCCAAAGCCCGGTATCGGCCGGCAGTTCATTGGGCGAATAACCCAGCATCGACCACCAGCGCGGCGAGTAGTACAGATGATCGTTTTCCAGATCCCAGTCCCACCAGCCGTCATTGGCGCCCATCAGGGCCAGTCGCAGCCGCTCCTCGCTTTCGCGCAGCGCCGCCTCGGCCTTCAGTTGCTCGGTGATGTCCAGCACCAGCGCCAGCCGCGCCGGGCGGCCCTCGTACTCGAGATCGTGGGTGGCGACCTCCACTTCGATCAGGCTGCCGTCTTTCTTCAGGTGCCGCCAGCGGCTGGACGCATCGAAGCCCATGCCGCGTCGGGAAACAACGTCCAACAGACGCGGGACATCCTCGGGCGGGCGGATGTCGCGGATTGTCAGGGACAGGAACTCCTCGCGCGAGTAGCCATACTTCTTAACCGCCGCATCGTTGACCGCGCGTATTTTCAGCGACTGGAGGTCGAACACCCACATGGGATGCGGATTGCTCTCGAACAGATCGCGGTAACGCGCCTCACTGGCCCGAAGCGCCTGCTCACTGCGCCTGCGCGCGCTGATGTCGGCGAACACCGCAACTATCCGGTCGCCATCGATGCGGTAGGCATTGACGTGCAAGGTGCGGCCGAACGACTCGACGTCGTACCGGGCCGGTTCGCCGCTGGACAGCACCGCCGCGATACGCGAGAAGCCGGGACCATCGAGGCCATCCGGGTCAAGCTCGGACCAGCGCCGGTCGATGGTGTCTTTAGCGTTCACGCCAATATGGACGTGCACCGATGCATTGGCATCGATCACGACGAAATCGACCAACACACCCTCTTCATCCCGCACTGGTTCAAGGATCACCACAGCGGACAGCGCATGTTCGAACAGATCGTGGAACTTCCGCTCGCGCGCCTCCAGCGCCTCCAGATGGCGCTTGCGCTCGCTGATGTCGACGATCACGGAGTACACCAGATCCCGGTTGTTGAGCAGGGCCGGGCCGGAAAATATCTCGATATCGCGCATCTCGCCGGAAGCCAGCCGGTGGCGAAGCTCGAACCGGGTCTGCTCGCCCGTGTTGGCGCGCATCAATGCCGCCAGCGACTCAGCCTCCGGCACACCGCTGATCTCGCAGGCCCGTTTCTTTCTTAGCTCATCCAGCGACCAGCCGTAGAAATCCGCCGCCGCAGGATTGGCGTCGACGATCCGTCCATCGCTGGGGTCGACCAGCATCATCGGCTGCGGATGACCGGCGAGCAGCAATTGGTAGCGCTGCTTTTCGTCCTGGGCAATACGGCGCATCAACTGGTAGAGCACCAGCGCGGTGACCGCCACAAACAGCAGGCCCTTGCCCAGCTCCACCAGCATCGGTCGGCTGAAGGTGCCCATCATCAGCGGCAGCAGGCCACTTGAGACCGCGATCCAGGCCCCGGCAAAGCCGGCGTAACCAATCGTTACCTTGCGCGCAGATCTACGTCGCATTGCACGCTCCCGCGAGAATATCTCGGGGTGATCGGCGGAAAAGATTCAGCGCGCGTGGCAACGCCTACCTGTTCGTCCGATCGACAAACCCGCATTTCGGGCGCCAACCCCAAGCGGGACCAGACCGAGCGCTGCGCCAATCCGACACTCGGTTGACCCGACCTTACCGCAAAATCGCCGGAATGTTCTTGACCATGCGTTCACGGACCGAAACAAGGGAGCGCTGTTTCTACGCCTGGCGCTGCGTCAGCGGCCGTCGCGCAGTAGTTTGGCCATTGCTCGCGCGCTGGCCGAATCCAATCGGACAGCAGCCGCGCGCTGCCTATTTCTGCTTCCAGGTTCCGCCGTTGTCCTGATACCACCAGCCGCTGCGGGCGCTGGCAACCCACTGGCTGGCGAATATCTCGCGGATCTGGCCTTCCCACTCCGGGTGACCATTGGCCACCGCGATCTCGCGGTAGACGGCATTGCGATCACGATTGTCCTCGGCAACCTGCTGATTGACACCGACCCGGGCGCTGAGCGGCAGTTTGCCCGGATCGCGAACCACGATCAGCCCGTCGCGGGTGAAGCCCAGCGCCCCGGAGTCGAAATGCGCCTGCAATTGGCTCTGGAAACGCTGCGCCATGCGCGCCTGGATGGCCTGGATGGCCGGTGTCTTGATGTCGATATTGGCCGACTGAGCGTGGGCGACCGGGATGAAGAAATCCAGCACCCGCTCGACCGGGGAGAGGAATGCGCCACGGTTTTCGTCCGTCGGCACGGCTTCGGCGCCCTGGTCGGCGGCGCCCTCGCCGATCACCTCCTCGACGAATTCGCGTGCCGCTTCGCGCGCCTCGGCGGCCGGGAAGTAGACGTTGATCGTCACGCAGGCGGTGAGCAGCGCGGCGGCAAGCAAAAGAAAGGTTTTTTTCATCACGGGTGGCCCTTGTTGTGAAGCACTGAGAACATTCGCTGGAGTCTAGTCGATCAACGGTGTCTGGCCTTCGGTCGCCGCCTTCAGCCGGGCGACAAGTACAGGCCAGTCGACGCGCCGCTGAAAACCGACCACATCCACACGCGGAAGACCCGCGCCCTTGACGATGATATAGCCGTCGCCCGCTGAACCCACCCCGTCCATCAGGCAGACATCATTGGCCAGCGTGCAGCTCAGCCCCAGCCGTGCGTAGCCAAACGTGCTGAACATGCGCAACGCTCCGCCCTGGATGCCGGCCGCCAGACCGCTGCCGCCGATATTGGAAATGTCCTGTACCGCGCGCTGGCTGATCCGCTTGCGTCCCTTGTAGTCGGGGTCGGAGCGCAGGCTGGCCTCGAAGGCGACCGGCTGCCAGTCGAGCAACCGCAGGTTGCGGAACGCGCCCTGCAACCGCCCGGTGATTTCGCCGAACCCGAACGCAGCGGTCAGCGGCTCCAGATCGAGTCCGGAAAAGACGATATCGGCCGCAATGGACGGCGCTACGCCGAATGGCCGTTCCATCACCAGCCACTGGATCGCCACGCTGCCGTCGAACACCTGCATGCTCAAGCCACCGTCGAAATCCAGCTTCTGATCGGCGTACCGCGCCGAGGGCAGCCGGCCATTCAGACTGCCCTCGAACGCCGGCCAGCCCAGCACCTGCGAGAGCCGACGCATGTCCAGATTCAAGACCGTGAACCCCATGCTTGCCGTGGCGGAGCCTTGGCCCACCGGCGGTTGTATGCGCAGCTGATCGAGCTGCAACTGGCCACCCAGCAGGGCGACCGAAATGGCTTGATCAAGCACGATCTGCCGGTCGCGGCTGGTCAATGAAAACCGCGCCGGTCCAAGCTCGATGCCGTGCAGCCCGGCACTGGCCCAGGAGATCGCCCCGGTCTTCGGCGACGCGGCCGCCGTCCAGTGCACGCCGCCATCGAGGTCAGCGAATCGGAAACGCCCGCCGGCGTCGGCCAGTTCAATACTCCGCGATTCGAGCAGGAATTCGGAGATCTGTCCGTCCTCGATGGAAACGCCGACATCGGCCGCCCCGGAGACCGCCAACCCGGCCAGTCCGGCCAGACCCAGTGGCCCGCTGAGATAGCGCGCGGCGAGCGCGGTCAGGTCGGCACTGGTGGCGTCCAGGCGCAAGCGGCTGAAGCCGCCGGCGGCATCGAGTTCGCCAGATCCCTTCAGCGCAAGAATCTTCCCGTCCTGCCATTCGAAGGCCGGAATCGACCAGCGGCCGTCGGGCTGTCCAAGCGCGGTCGCCGACCAGCGCGCCGACGCCCCGCTCAGGCCGACGTAGACATTGCCGAACAGCAGTTCTCCGCCGTCCAGCCGGCCGGACAAGACGGTTCGCGATTGCCCTGCCTGCGCCCGGTAGTCGACATTCAGCTCACCGGAAACCCCCTCGGCAGCCAACGCGCCGTCCGGGGTGTCCAGCCCGATATCGACCAGGCGCAGCGACGCGCGCGTGGTCAGCGTATCGGCATCGCCCAGCGCAATGGCCAGCTCACCGCTGAACCGGCCCTTGCTCGGCTGCGCGGTGGCCCAGAGCGTGGCCAGAAACGGCTGGGCCCAGCCGACCGGGACGGCTGCGGCGGCGACCCGAAACTCGCCCGGGTTGGCTGCCGTGCCGAACACCGACAGTCGGCTGCGTCCGCTGGACAGTTCGGCGCGCAGGCCCGCTTCGTCCCACGCAACCGCCAGCGCGCGGGCCAGTCGATCGGCTTCGAGATCGCCGGCGCACTGCCAAGAACCAGCCTGCTGCACGATCGGACAGCGCCAATCCAGACGGTCGAAATGCCAGCCCAGCCCGGTTTGCAGATTGCGCGCCGCCACCGTGGCCTGCGGCTGGCCGGTCGATGATTCAGTCATCGCCAGCGCGACCGACCCGGCGCTCACGCCACCCAGCGTCAGCCGATCGACCTGAATACGCAGGCTGCCGGCTGCGGCGGGAAACGCGAACGCCAGCAGGCCCGCCACCATGGGCAGGAACAGAAGAAAATTGCGCTTGGGCAGCAGTCGCCGCATGCTCACAGCATAGGACGTTTGACGGAAACGACCATGAACGCGCCACCTGCCCTGCTTTTGGTCGAAGACGACCCGATCAGCGCCGCGTATCTGTGCGAGGCGCTGCGCACGCTGCCGGCCGAAGTGACCTTGGCCGCGTCCGCCCGTGAGGCGCTCGATCACGTGCGAGCGCGCCGCTACGACCTGTGGCTGATCGACGCCCATCTGCCCGACGGGCTGGGTGTGGATCTGCTGGCCACCCTGCGTCAGCTCGCTCAGACGCCCGCACTGGCAGTGACCGCCGATGATCGGCCGGAGCAGTGGTCAGCCCTGCGCGCGGCCGGCTTTCTGACCGTCGCCGGCAAACCGCTGGCGGCGGCCTCGCTGCGAACCACAGTCAGACGACTTCTGCCCGACGCGCCGCCGCACGACGACTGGGACGGCGCCCAAGCTTTGTCGGCAACCGGCGGCAACCCTGAGATCGCCGAACGCCTGCGGACACTGTTTCTGAATGACTTGCAGGTCAATTGCCGCGCCATCGAACAGGCGCTCCGGCAATCCGACTGGCAGGCGGCGGGCAATCTGCTGCACAAGATGAAGGCCGCCTGCGGGTTTGTCGGGGCCGCGCGTTTGCTGGCAGCAACCCGCGCACTGGCCGACGCGCCGGATGATCCTGTGGCCGAGCAGGCATTCATTGCGGCCTGCTCCGCCCTGACCGCCACACCGGACTGACCGGCAGCCCGGCCGATCAGGACCGGGTGTCGTCGCCCGTCGTCGCCCGCCCGGAAGGCAGACGGGCCAGCAGGCCCCAGGATTTCAGCGGCCGGCCTTCCAGATGGCCGGCGATCACCTGACGAAGCGCATCGCGCAACTCGCGCAGGGCGCTGCCGTCCGGCTGGGTGTCGTCGACCAGGGCAAGCAGCGCGCTGCCGGAGACGCCACCCGCGGCGATGGGCAGCGGCCCGCTCTCGGCGTCCAGCCGGTAGCGGCTATCGGGCATGATCGGCCCGCCGGTCGCATCCTCGCGCCAGGGCGGCGCAAAGCCCAGTCGATCCAGCAAGTCGCGCTCGAAGCGGCGCAGACACCAGGCCAGGGAGCCGGCGCCGGCCAGCTCGGACAGCGCTTCGCCATAGCGCTCGAACAGGCCCGTATTGGCATCGCCGCGCGGCAGCAGCCGCAGCACCAGCTCGTTCAGATACAGGCCGGCCATCAGCCGATCGCCGATCAGCCGCGCCGCGTCGGACCGCAGTTCGGCCGCGTTGAGCTGGGCCAACTCACCACGTTGCACATAGTCCACAGAGATCGGTACGAATGGCTGTAGCGCGGCTCGCAGCGGCTGCTTGCGCGGACCGCGCACGCCTCGGGCGATGGCGCCCACCCGGCCCTGGTCGCGGGTAAACAACTCCAGCAACAGACTGGTTTCCCGCCAGGCCCGGGCATGCAGGACGAACGCCGGCTGCTGGCTCAGGCGCACGAACCGAGTCGCGAATCCGTGGCTGCGGCAACGCGGGCAGCGCGCACCGCCGGACTGTCAGCCATCGCCGTAGCCGAACCGGCGCAGTGCCGCCTCGTCGTCGGCCCAGCCTTGACGCACCTTGCACCACAGCTTGAGAAACACCTTGCGACCGAACATCGCCTCCATCTGCTCGCGCGCGCCCTGCCCGATGCCCTTCATCCGCTCGCCGCCCCGGCCGATGACGATCGGCTTCTGGCCCTCGCGCTCGACCCAGATCACGGCGGAAATACTGGCCAGTCCATCGACATCCTCGAACGATTCGATTTCCACGGCGCTGGCGTAGGGCAGCTCGTCGCCGAGCCGGTTCAGCAGTTGCTCGCGGATCAACTCGGCGGCCAGAAAACGTTCGCTGCGGTCGGTGATCTCGTCCTCATCGTGCAGTGGCGCCGACTCGGGCATCAGCGACAGCAGATCGCTCGTCAGCGCATCTAGCCCGGATGACTTGAGTGCCGAAATCGGGTGCACGGACTGAAACGCCCGCTGCGCGGTGGTCTTGGCGATGAATGGCAGCAGGGCGCTCTTGTCGCGCAACTTGTCGATCTTGTTGATCGCCAGCAAACAGGGCACGCCGGCTTCGCTCGCGGCCTGCCAGGCCAGCTCGTCCTCTTCGGTCCAGCGCCCGGCTTCGATCACCAGCAGGGACGCATCCACCTCACCCAAGGTGCCGCGGGCGGCGCGATTGAGCGTGCGGTTGATCGCAGCACCTTTTTCCCGGTGGATGCCCGGCGTATCGAGCAGCAGCAACTGGCCGTGCTCGAAGGTGGCGATACCCAGCAACCGATGCCGCGTGGTCTGCGCCCGGTGCGAGACGATGCTCACCTTGCTGCCGACCAGCGCATTGACCAGGGTGGATTTGCCGACGTTGGGCCGACCCAGCACGGCGACCCGGCCGGCGCGAAAAGGAGTTTCCATCGCGGCAGTTTAACCCGCATCGACCGTGGCCACTCGACCCGACCTGCGCAAGCCGGCGCCAGGCCGCGCCGGGGAAAGCGGTGCGAACAGCAGCGATCACCCGGCCCGGGGATCGAAGCGGAACTGCTCCGCCATCTTGCTGTAGAAAGCGCGCTCGTCGTCGGTACTGGCCGGCGGTGTGCGGATCTCCAGCTCGATGATCTGATCGCCCGCCGGCTTGCCCGGAAGTCCGCGACCGCGCAGCCGCAGTTTGCGCCCGGCATCGGAATTGGCCGGTACCTTCAGGGTGACCGGCCCGCCGAGCGTGGGCACCACCACTTCGGCACCCAGGGCCGCTTCCCAGGGCGTGACGGGCAGAACATAAAGGATGTTCCGGCCGTCGACTTCGAAATCCGGATGCGCCTTGTAGCCCACTTCCAGCAGCAGATTGCCGCCGCCCTCGCCCTGCCCGGCCAGGCGGATGACCTGCCCGGGCCGGATTCCGGCCGGGATGTTGACCTCCAGCTGACGACCATTGAGTCCGATCCGCTGCCGCCCGCCGGCGTAGGCCGACTCCAGCGGGATCAGCAGATGGGCGCGGCTGTCCCGGGGCGGCCCGTGCCGCCGGGCCTGCGGCTGCGGTCCACGGCGATGACCGAACAGCGATTCGAAAAAGTCGCTGAAACCGCCGCTGTCGCCAAATTCGGACTCGAATCCGTGCCGCCCGCCGGCGCCAAAATCCGGCGGCGGACGGAACTCCTCACCCGGCCGGTATCCGCGCGACTTGAGTTGGTCGTAGGACGCGCGCTTGTTCGGATCGCGCAGCACCTCGTAGGCCTCGTTGATCGCCTTGAAGCGCTCTTCGGCGCCCGGCTCCTTGCTGACATCCGGATGATATTTGCGGGCCAGACGCCGGTAGGCGGTCTTGAGCTCAGCCTCTCCGGCGCTCGGCTCGACTCCGAGCGTCTGGTAGTAATCCTTGAATTCCATGGTGCTCTGGTTTGAGGCGGCGCCCCATCATAACGGCCCGGCGCGCGGCCGGGCCGTCCAACGCAGTCCTGCGGCTACCGCTCACCGGTAGCCGGCGATCATCCGCCATTGACCTCGATGCGCCGCGGCTTGGTCTCGGCGCGCTTGGGAATGCTGATTTCCAGCACGCCGTGCTTGCCACTGGCACTCACGCCTTCGGGATCGGCGCTGTCGGGCAGGGCGAAACGCCGATAGAACAGGCCGTGCGAGCGCTCGATCCGCGAATAGCGCTCGGTCTCCTGCTTGGCCTCGGTGCGCCGCTCGCCCTTGATCGACAGGATGCCGTTGTCCATGTTGATCTCGATGTCCTTCGGGTCGACACCGGGAATATCGGCGGCGATCACGAAGCGGTCGGACTCCTCCTTGATGTCGACCCGGGGCGCCCACTGGCTGGTGACCACGTTGGACTGATCGGACTCGCCTTCGCTGAAGAAGCGGTCGAAAACCTGCTTGATTTCATCCTGAAAATGATTCGGTGTGCTCCAGGGGTTGTATCGGACGATGCTCATCTGAATTCTCCTCTGTCTGGCTCGGGCAGCCCGCGCTGCCCATGCCTGCAATCTGGGCATGACCTGCACTTTTTCAAGATGACCCGGTCGATTTCCGGCATGGTTCGCTGCCGCGCCTGCGCTACACTCATGGCTTTAGACAAGGAGCGAACCACCATGACCATCAAGATCGGCGACAGCATCCCCAAGGCCACCATCAACACCTTCGCGGGCGGACCGCAGGCGGTCGATACCGAAACCTTCTTCGCGGGCAAGAAAGTGGTTCTGTTCGCGCTGCCCGGCGCCTTCACCCCGACCTGCTCGGCAAAGCACCTGCCGGGTTTCATCGAGCACCTTGAGGCATTTCGCGCCAAGGGGATCGAAGTGGCCTGCCTATCGGTCAACGACGCATTCGTGATGGGCGCCTGGGGCAAGAGCCAGAACGCCCCGGACGACCTGCACCTGCTGGCCGACGGCAATGCCGAGTTCACCAAGGCGCTGGGTCTGGAGTTCGACGCCAGCGGATTCGGCATGGGCGTGCGCGCGCAGCGCTTTGCGCTGTACGCCGAAAACGGCGTAGTCAAGGGACTGTGGGTCGAGGCGCCGGGCGAGTTCAGGGTGTCCAGCGCCGAACACGTTCTGTCGCAGCTGTGAGTTAACACTCCTGCCCGCCGCGCAAGCATCCCGGGCCGGCAACCGGCCCGGGTATCGGGGACTCAGCCTGCGCCAGTCAAAGAACGGCGGTGCGAACCGACCCATTCGTTCGACCCATCCGACCGACGCGATCATTCCACTGACCAACGGCAGCCGACACAGGCGGCCGTCAGGCGTGACATGGCCGGAATTCTGCATTAGCGCTCCAGAATTCCCATGTTCGGAGTCGCATCGACAATGGCAATCGGCCTGCTGCGGTAATGAATCGGCATGCGCCGCAATCTCGACAGCCGGCCGGCGCACCGCACCGAGCCCTGGGGCTCTGCCCGAAGCTGGCATGGCGCGGCGGTCGTAACGTAATTTACGCGCCGCAGAGGCCAGCCGATCGGCCGGGTTCACGTGGGCCACCGGCAAACGATTCGCGTCGCGTCCACAACGTGGCGCGGCGGGCCTTGAGCATGCGCTCGGTTTACGTCTTTTTTATGACCGCATCGGAGTCAGCGGCGTTTCGCGTCGGTTCTGAAGCAGTTTTTCGAATTGGCGTGAAGAATGTGTCTCTGGTTACAGACACCCCCCCTCACCCCTGTGGCACTTTGCCACACATCCGGAAACGTAGGCGCGGGGGCGCGTCCTGATTCCGGTGGGGGAGATGTGGGGAGCGTCTCGGTTAGTTGAGCCATCTGCTGCCGTCAAGGTGCGAGGTTGTCGGTCATGCGATCGATGTGCCTGCATAGCCAGGACGCGCAGGCGCAGTTTCGGTACATGGCCTCGGCAAACCTCGAATCTACCGACAGTCCTCCTGTAAGCGGCCCGCTGGGCCGTCGCCCCATTTTGTGTAACCGCATCACTTAACTTCGGCAGGGAGAGTAACAATGACGAAACGGCGAGATGTACTCAAGCTTGGTCTGGCCGCTGGCGGCGCGGGCCTTGCGGCAACGGCCGGCGCAGCCACGCGGGAAATCGCGATTCCGCAGAGCGGTCTGGTTTTCCCGGACGGTTTCACCCCGAGCCATGTCGGGCGTCCGAGCCCGGCGGCCACCCCCTTCAAAGACCCGCTGTTCCGGATGCCGGTGGCAAAACCGGTACCAGAGGCTCTGGTCAACGCCTTTCCGGCACCGCCGGATCCGATGGCTCACCAGCGTTGGGACGAATTCAAACCGCAGCGCTTCTACTTCGAGCGCATGCGAGAGTTCAAATGGCGCTACCACTCCGACCAGCCCTATCAGCGGGGTTCGTGGTCGTGGGGCCTGACCAATGGACCGGGTTCCGCCCCGACCATCCCAGGCCCGACCTACCACGCCCGCTACGACGAGCCGGTGCTGGTGCGTCGTTTCAACCAGCTGCCGCCGGTCGGTCAGGCCAAGGTGCCGTTCGGCGCACCGTCGCCGTCGATCCATCTGCACAACGGCCACACCGCGTCCGAGAGCGATGGCATTCCGACCAACTTCTTCAACTCCGGAGAGTACTGGGACTACCACTACGGCAACCTGCCGGCGGGCATGGATCACGTCCATGAGATCATGAATACCCTGTGGTATCACGATCACCGCCTGGACTTCACCGCGCCCAACGTGTATGCCGGCTTCAGCGGCTTCTACCTGCTGTTCGACGAACTGGACTCCAACAACGAGAACGATCCGAATCCGGCGGCGTTCCGTCTGCCGAGCGGCGAGTACGACATCCCGATGATCCTGCACGACGTGCAGTTCGACGAAAAAGGTCAGGCGGTGTTCGACTTCTTCACCAACGGTCCGCCTTCGCCGATCGCCAAGGATTTCGAACCAGTCGAGTACCCCGGCTACCAGTCGGCGGACCCGCTGATCCGCAGGTACAAGGGCTCCCCGAACTTCACGCTGTTCGGCATGCTGGGCGATACCTACACGGTCAACCGCATCATCCAGCCGCACCTCAAGGTCGAGGCCCGCAAGTACCGCTTCCGGTTCCTCAACGGCGGTCCGTCGCGGCTGTACAACCTGTCGATCCGCAAGGGTCAGGACGCGGCGTCCGATGCGGTCAAGTTCTACGTCATCACCAACGACGGCAACCATCTCGAAGAGCCGCTGGAGATGACCGAATTCCCGCTGTGGGTGGCCAACCGCGTCGACGTCATCATCGACTTCTCGCAGTTCGCGCCGGGCGAGCACCTGTACCTGATCAACGATCTGGGCATCCGCGACGATGGCGCTGGCCCCAGTGGCAAGCGCACTGAAGGCAGCCCGGTCATGCGTTACGACGTGGTGCCGTTTGCCGGCGTCGACAACAGCCGCATTCCGGACCAGCTGCGTCCGCTGCCGCCGATCGACCTGTCCGAAGTCCGCGTCAAGCGCCAGTGGGTGTTCGACTACGACAACGGCCTGTGGACGGTCAATGGTCGCCTGATGGATCCCAACCGCATCGATGCCAAGATCGAATCCGGCTCGGCGGAAATCTGGACCATCCGCAACGGCGGCAACTCCTGGGCGCACCCGGTGCACACCCACTTCGAAGAGTTCCAGATTCTCGAAAAGAACGGCATCCCGATCAAGAAGGGCGAATTCCTGCGTTCGCGCAAGGACATGCTCGAGCTGGGTCCGAACGACGAGTACACGTTCTTCGGCCGCTGGCGCGACTTCAAGGGTATCCACGTCATGCACTGCCATAACGTTGTCCACGAGGATCACGAAATGATGATCCAGTGGCAGATGGTCGAGCCGGGCGAGGGCGACGGAGAGGAGTACGTACATGAGGCATGAGCCAGCCAACACCAGCGGCGCCGACAGCGCTGCCGGGACCGCTGACTCGCCGTCGATCCGACGGAAGTTGCTGGGGTCGCTGCCGGGCATGATTGCCGGCAGTCTGCCGGCTCTCGCGCTGGCGGCCGAATCCGAGGAGGAGCTGAACGAAAAAACCCAGCTCATCATCGATCGCGCCAATGCCAACGGACTGCCCGACACCCTGGTCACCACGCACACCGGCGAGCAGGTCCTGTTTCACAAGGATCTGATCCAGGATCGCGTGGTGCTGATCAACTTCATGTCGATCGGCGACGAGGAAGAGTTTCCGGCATGCGCCTGTTTGGCAAAGCTGGTGCGGGAGCTGGGTGACGCGTTCGGCAAGGAAGTGTTCGCCATTTCGGTGAGCTACGACCCGGCCAACGACACCCCGGAGCGTCTGGCGGAGTTCGCCAAGCGTTTCGACGCCCCCGAAGGCTGGCACTTCGTCACCGCCAGTGCGGAAGACGTACTGACCGTCGGTTACAAGCTTTACCGGGCCGAAGGGCGGCCCAAGCGGCAAATGGATGGCGACCGACTGCACTTCGGCAACGCCAAGGCGGGGCTGTGGGGAACCATGTCCGCCTTCATCCAGGATGTCGACTTGGCCGTATCCCGGGTACGCACGGTAATGCCCAGACCACGGCACACAGGTACGCCACGCCGCGCCGGGCCACGCCCGGCCGGCAGCACCGGACCGATTTACGACCATCGCAACCGTTCAGGCACCGCCTGATTCACGGTACCGAAACCAACAGAATGAATCTGAGGGTATACACATGAAAAACGTTAAAGCTTCAACGCTAACAGCTGCGGTACTGGCTGCCTTGGTGGCCGCACCTGCGGTCCTGGCCCAGTCCCAGAGCGACCCCTACGGCACCCTGCCGCAGGAGCCCGCAGCCGACGCCTGCCCCAGCCTGCCGGTCATGCCGGGCTGGCCGACGCCCAACCCGCTGCAGTTCAAGGACGACGATGTGACCATCGTCGTCACCACTGCCAACACCCAGTTCGCCCCGTCGAACGTCAACGACGATCTGCCGAGCAACCTGTGCCAGACGGTTTATGAGGAGGTCTATTCGCGCCGCGTCGGCCCCAACGGCACCTGGTCGGCCGGTCCGCCGATCCCCAACTCGCTGCCGTCCACCCCGGAAAATCCGTACAACCTGCATCCGGATCCGGAATTGCCGGAGATCATCGATGCGACATCGCCGACCGACGACCTGCGCACGGTGATCCGCAAGCTCGAGTCGGGCAATTTCGCGGAGTCCGACGTGCAGTTCGCCATCGACATCCTCGAGGGCAACCCGATCGATCGCGCCTACAGCGGCTTCCCGCTGCTGCACTACAACGGCGTGGAAAAGATCTCCTACGTGGTGCCGGAATTCGACGAGAACGGCAAGGTCATCGGCGGCAATGCCGATGTCCACCAGATCTGGTTCGACGGCCGCATCATGTCCGATTCGGCCATGGTCATTCCCGATACCGTGCTCGACGTGCCGTGGACGATCACCTACAAGGTGACCGTGCTCAACCGCGGCCGCGAAGACTTCGCACCGTTCGGCATGTTCTTCAACGGCCCGATCATGGGCGAGGACGGCAATATCATCGGCGACATCCCCAAGATGCCCGGCTTTGGTATCGACCAGACCTTCTTCCCGGTCGAGGATGGCACCACCACCACGTTCAAGATCGGCATGGCGCCTGCGCGCCAGTACAAGCTGACCTACCACTGGGGCTGGCGCCGCCACCCGCCACGCATTCAGGCCCTTGAAAACGGTCTGGCCAATGAGCTGGGCGTGAACCTGGTCGATTGGGAGCGTTGCGTGTTCGTCGATCCGGCGACCATCACTGCGCAGAATCCGCAAGGCGCGATGCCGACCAGCAGCCAAGCCGCCAAGGAGTATGCGATCTCCAAGATCGGCAACCTGTCACCGGCCAAGCGTCTGTGGAACATGATGCGCGCCATCAAGGCGAATCCGGCCGCCGCGCCGGGCTTGCTGGCCAACATCAACCAGGCGTTCGGCGACTGGCAGAACCGCACCCGGCTGCCAACCGGCGTCGCCCGCGACGACAACTACGACGTGACGCTGTTCTACGTGAACAACACCCTGTATGGCGATCTGCAGGGCTTTGTCGACAGCTCGCAGCGAGTCACCGAGAGCTTCCAGCAGCGTGGCGACAAGACGCGCGTCAAGGTGCTCAACGGCGATTACTTCGAAAAGGGTCACATGATCGTCGACTTCGGCGGCAACCGCGGCTGGGAGAACATCTACCAGAACACCATCAAGGTGTTCGGCGCCGGCCCGTGGTTCACCTTCGGTCGCGCCTACTGGTGGCCGACTCTGGAAGCCCCGAACGGCGGCCCGCAGCCGATTCCGACTGCCGTTCCGCCGGAAGGCGTCGCCCCGGTGACCATCGCCGACTGTCAGCAGCGCTTCCCGGCAAGCAACAGCCCGACCCTGCTGGCCGCCAAGGCGTCCCGCACCAAGGCGGGTCAGAACCCGGAGTACCTGTACAATCTGAGCATGACGCCGGACGCAATGCAGAACGGGATCGAGCGTGGTGCGCAGATGTTCACCATCCCGACCCGCGAGGCGATGAATGCTCAGGGCGCCAACAATCTCGGCCTGCGTAACTTCGAGATCGATTGGAACCACGAGCCGAACAAGCGCCTGAAGATCTACATGTTCGATCAGCTTCACCACGATGTGGCCATCTGGTCGATTCACTGACCTGACTGCCTGACCCGAAAGGGAACGATGCGGCCCCGACTCGTCGGGGCCGCATCTCCCGGAGGCCATCGACAAGTATCGGGAGAATGTTTCGAATGTCTCGCAACACACCAACCAGCAAACTCGGCGCGCTCACATTGAGCGCATTTTTGTCTCTGGGCATCGCTTTTACGACACCTGCGTCGGGATCCGACCAGGCGATTGAATCCAAGGCCGGATCAAGCGCCCAGCCCGAGCGCAACTACGGATACTCCAAGCACGAATATCGCGACCCGAAAGTCACACTGGTGGATGTCGACGGCCACGCGGTGGATTTCGTGGCCGCCATCGACACGCCTGAAACGGTGGTGATCGGGTTCATCTTCACTACCTGCCAGGGCGTTTGCCCGGTGATCACCGCAACGATGGCGGCAGCCACCCGGCAGCTCGACCAGGACGGCGACGACTACAAGGTCTACCTCGTGTCTCTCGATCCCGAGTACGACACGCCCACCCGCTTGCGCGACTACGCCGAACGTTTCCGCACCAGCGATCGCATTTCCTTCCTTACCGGCGAAACCTCCGCCGTCTACGAAGTGCTGCGCAGCTTCAACGCCATCTACCTTGGCGGTCGCAAGATGAATCACCAACCGGTTACGCTCATCCGCTCCCGGGGCGATGAGGCGTGGGTGCGGCTCGATGGGCTGGTCGACGCACGCAGCCTCGCCGAGGAAGTGCGTCGGGTACGGCGCGACGACACCCCGCTTGCGCTCAGCACGGCAACGCGCTGACCCGCACCGAGAATCGCCCCGCCGCTCGAACCTGGACTGCCTGACTCATGATGCCTGTATCGATATCGAAGCGTTACGTTCACTTCTCGTGGTTGACTTTTCTGCTGTTTTCCCTGGCGTTGCCAGCGCTGGCTCGGCCCGACCTTGAACTGGGCCGCCGGCTGTACGAAACCGGCCTCGACCGCAACGGCGATCCCATCAAGGGCGTCGATCGCAACGGAATCGCCTATGAAGGCGACCAGGCCGCCTGCATGCGCTGCCATCGCCGAAGCGGCTTCGGTGGCAGCGAAGGCGGTTACTACGTTCCACCGATCAGCACCGCGTTCCTGTTCGAGGATTCGCGCAGCGACCGCAATGACCGGTTCCGGGCGGCTTTTCTGGAGGCCCAGTCGGTACAGCACTGGGTTCGCGTCAGAATGCCCCGCGCGCGCGTCGCCTATACCCCGGAGACGCTGGCGACGGCACTGCGCGAGGGCACGAATCCTTCGGGCAACCGGTTCGATGCCCTGATGCCCAGCTACCAGCTTCACGACAAGGACATGGAAAACCTTATCGCCTATCTGGGCACGCTGTCGGACACGATATCGCCTGGCGTCGACGATACCTTCATGCACTTCGCCATCGTGGTATCTCCGGGTACCGATGAGGGCGAGCGCGACGCCATGCTGAGCACCACCGCGGCGTTCGCGGAGTGGTACAACGAGCGACTTCTCGGCGACAAGAACCTGGCCGCCGCCGAGCGCGTTTACGGCATGCAGTTCAAGGAGAGCACGCGGCTCTGGAAATTCCACACCTGGGAGCTGAAAGGCGACCCCAAGAGCTGGCAGCGACAGCTCAAGCGCTACCAGAAGGAGTCTCCGGTGTTCGCTTTGGTCAACGGGATGGTCGACGGATCCTGGGATCCGGTTGCCGAATTCTGCGACAGCGAGCGTGTGCCGTGTCTGCTTCCGCTTACTCAGCTTGCGACCCACACTCGGGAGCTCGGTGGCTACACCGTGTATTACTCGCGGGGCGCCGAACTTGAAGCCGACCTGGTTGCGCAGCACTTGTACGATCAGGGAATCGCGCCCGGTCGCAAGCTCGTTCAGCTGCATCACTCCGACCCCGCGGGCAGCATCCCCGCCCGACGCTTCGTGCAAACCGTCGCCCGCTTGATGCCCGGCGTGCAGGTCGAAAGCATCGCCTACACCGACCAGAAGCAGCTCGAGCGCGCCCTGTCCGGACTGAAGGGCGAAAACGGAGTCACTCACGACATCGTGCTTTGGCCCGGCGATCGGGTCGAGGCAATTCGGGCCGTGTTCGAGCGCCCGGAGCTGTCGGCCACCGATATCTACACCTCATCCCGCGCGTTCGAGGATGTACTGTCTGGAAAAGCGGGAGAATCAGCCAAGGCGCAGGCATACCGCCTGGCGGTCGCCTGGCCCTACTCGATGCCGGACGACCGTCATTCGGATTCGTACCGCATGCGCAGCTGGATGCGTTCGCGCGGCGTGCAGGTGACGCACGAGCGCATCCAGTTCATGAGCACCTACAGTCTGGGAATCATGCGCGATGCCCTTCGTCACATGTTCGAGCATTATTACCGCGACTATTTTCTCGAACGCGTCGAGCACGAAGTGGACGGTGCCGTGAACCCGGGATTCTACCCGGCGCTCGCGCTTGGTCCTGAGCAGCGCATCGTTTCCAAGGGCGGCTATGTTGCCAGACTGGAAGGCCCCGAAAGCGAGAAGCTGGTGCCGCTAGGAAAGTGGATGGTGCCCTGATCGCAAGCGGGGCACTGGAATGCAAAACGCCGGCTCCCAAGGGCCGGCGTTTTTTTGTTCGCAAAATCTGCCAGCGGCGACCGGATCGGCGTTGCGGGCGTTCAGCCCGTCCACCGCCGGCCTATCGGGTCAATGTGCCGCCAATTTGGAATCGCGGGATCTTTCACCGGCGGACCGCGTCCAGAACGCATTCAGCAGCGTGATTGCGCCCCTGCCCAGTTTGAGCTGGCCTTCGCGTTCCATCTGCTTCACCAACCGACTGATGACTTCCCGGCTGCTGCCCAACTCGTTGGCGATCTCCTGGTGGGTGATACGCAGAACCCGCTGACCCTGAGCCTCGGACAGTTCCCGAAGCACCGTCTCGATCCGCTTGGGCAGATGATCGAACGCCATTTGTTCGATCAAGCCCATCATCCGGCCGAAACAGCCCGTCAAGGACTGAAGCGTGACGGCGCGGAATTCGGCCGATTGCGACATCAGCGGGTCCAGAAAACGCCCGGGTATCCGAATCAAGGTCAAGTCGCCATCCGCGACCACCTCAGAGACGCGACTCTCGCCACCGCTCAGCAGGCTCATGCTCAGCGCACACATTTCGCCGGTCTTGACTTTATGGCTGTTGAACACCCGCCCGTCATTGCAACCGAGCCTGAGCACCATTGCGCCCTGAGCGACCAGGGTGAAGTGATCGGCCTCGACTTCACGCGGCTTCAGCGATCCGCCGCAAGGCTCATGGACTACAGTGGCATGTTTCAGCGCACTGTCCCAGGCGGGGCCAGAGATCGCCCGTAGCGACGGCACGCTGTCGACGAGCTCCCGGATACTATCTTTGGCTCGATCCGCTCTCATCGGCATACCGCAGCCACGACACGGAGGATCGGACTCGAAGGCCATTGATCAGGAAAGAGAATGAGCACCGGCACTGCGTACGGCAACCCGTTGAAAACTGAATCGCCGCAAAGCCTCTTTGTGGCGATTTGCCCGACCGGGCGATTGGCAAAATGCATCGCAACGTTCTCCGCTAAAGCATCCAGGGGCCGCATCAGTGATCGAAATTACACAGACTCGCTGCCAATGTATCGGCAATGAGCGGTAATTCTTTATGACTCGCCCAGCCGGCGACCAGCGGCGCGATTCGGCCGGGCCCGGAGCGGCGTACCCCTTCCCCTGGAGCATTGCCCGCGCGCGGCAGTCGAGTCGCGGACAAGCAATAGTTTACACATCAGCCTCGCAGAACGCAGCGTGCCGAGAGTCACGATCGACCCGGCATTGCCCAGAAAGACCGCTTCGAATGCTGTCCCGGATGCTGCAGCGCAGCGTGGTACCCGGCGGTGCAAGCACGGACCGTCTGCGGGCAGGGGCAGGGACGCTGGCGCAATCCGAAGTTTAAGATCGCGCTATAGCTCGGGCACCTTCGCTGACCGGTCGTATGACCGGCAAGCGGAGTGGCGACCGTGTCGGGCTGAACCGGCCTCAGCGCGTGAACGTGGGTAGAAGCGTGATTACGCCGCGGCCGAGCTTGAGCGTCCCGTCGCGCTCCATCTGCTTGAGCAATCGACTGATGACCTCCCGGCTACTGCCGAGTTCGTTCGCCAACTCCTGGTGCGTAATGGGAATGGTCGACTCGCCCCGCGCCCGCGCGATGGTGCGCAGCGTGCTTTCGATTCGGGTATGCAATCGCTCGAACGCCACTTCCTCCACCATTCCCAACATCCGACCGAAGCACGAGGTCATCGAGGTCAAGGTGAACTTGCGGAACTCGGGCGATTGGGCAAGCAGTTCATCCAGATGAGACGCCGGCAGACGCAGCAACAGCAGATCGCCATCGGCGATCACGTCTGAGACGTTCACCGGGCTGCCCAACGCTGCGGCAACGCTCATCATGCACATTTCCCCGACCGGAACCTTGTGCGTATTGAATACGCGGCCATCCTGCGAGTGGACACGCAGCACCAGCGCTCCGCGCAGAACGATGCCAAAATGCTCGGAGTCCTGTCGGGCGCAAACCGGATTTCCATGCTCCTCCTGGACCAGCGCAGCCGAGGCCAGCGCGCGCTCCCAGGCGGCGCCCCGAAGATCGCGCATCCTCGGAACCTGGCTGATCAGTTGTTTGATATCGAAAGAATTGGCCTCGCACTTCACGGCGCGGCACCTATGGAGGAATCAGCGGGTGCGGTGGCCAGCCACTGACGCGCTACTCGAATATGGGCATTGCGCCCGTGCCGAACGCCACAGCGCTCCGGGCCGACATCCAATGTGTCGAAGTAGTGACACGGACCCCCGCTCCTCAGGTTGCGTGCTTGCATGGTGTTTCTCCCCTAATCGCGCCAACCGCAACGGCTCTAGCTCGCCTGCCGGTTGCCGAAAGTGACGTGTGCGGCATTCGCCGGCATACGCCTTGCTCAGTCCATTGACCGGATTCAGCCGCTTCCCCAAGACAGCCGAACCCGGACCCCTATTTACATTATGTGATACAGCGCCGGGTTCGGGTTGGGCAAAACTCGAACGGCCGCTGAACCATGCGCAAATTTGTGATCCCGATCTCATTTATGTCGCGTCAGACCCCAATCGCCCCGCGCGCCGGCGGCGGTGGTTTCGCACCCCCTGCCGTAAAACGCCGTGCATCGACTCTGGGGACAGTCGCTTTGATTTCATCTTCAATCTTCGACGGACACCGGCGCAGGCTCGGCCTAGCCAAGCGGCTATTTTATAGCATGCCGCCCAAAATTAATCGATGAGCACAGTGCAGTGTCCGCACACGCAGGCCAATTTGGCATACAGAGCGGCTGCGCCGCATGGTCCAGACAGCGGCGGGCGATCATGTGCCCGCAAACCACACGCCATGCGGAACGACGGTTCGCCCCGTTGAGCAAAGCGCGGCCGGCTCAGTGAGGGTCGGCAGCCCGCTCGTCACCTGGATCGGCTGCGCCACCTTCGGTAGCCTCTTCCTCGATCAGCTCGACGCGCTCGATGGCTTGCAGCGTTTCGCCCTGCGCCACCCGCATCAGGGTGACGCCCTGGGTGTTGCGCCCGACCTGGGAGATCTCCGAAGCACGGGTGCGAACCAGGGTGCCTTGATCGGAGATCAACAGGATTTCGTGCTGCTCGGTGAGCTGAATGGCCCCGACCAACGCGCCATTGCGCTTGCTGGTCTGGATCGCGATCACGCCCTGGATGCCGCGGCCCTTGCGCGGATATTCCGCCAGCGCGGTGCGCTTGCCGAAGCCATTGGCCGTGGCGGTGAGAATATCGCCCTCGCCATCGAGCACGATCAGGCTGACCACCTGCTCGCCTTCGGCCAGGCGCATGCCGCGCACGCCGGTCGCTGCGCGGCCCATGGCGCGCACTTCGTCCTCGGCAAACCGCACAGCCTTGCCGTTGGATGCGAACAGCATCACCTCGCGTTCGCCATCGGTCAACTGAACATCGACCAAGGCGTCACCCTCGTCCAGATTGATGGCGATCTTGCCGCGTTGCAGCCGGAAGGAGAACTCGCTGAGCGGGGTCTTTTTCACCGTTCCGCTGCGAGTGGCGAACAGAACGAAATGCGTGTCGTCGTACTCGCGCACCGGGAGCACGGCCTGCACCTGCTCGCCAGGTTCCAGCGGAATCCAGTTGATGATCGGCCGGCCGCGGGCATTCGGCCCAGCCTCGGGAATCTGGTAAACCGGCAGCCAGAACACCCGACCCGAGCTGGTGAAGGTCAGCAGGGTGTCGTGGGTGTTGACCAGCCAGAGCTTGTCGATGAAGTCTTCCTCGCGGGTGGCCGCTGCCGCCCTGCCCCGGCCACCACGTCGCTGCGCACGGTACGCGCTGACCGGCTGCCGCTTGGCGTAACCGGTGTGCGACAGGGTGACCACCACGTCTTCGGGCGCGATCAGATCGAGGATGTCCAGGTCTTCTTCGCTGTGGCGGATCTCGGTGCGGCGCGCATCGCCGAATTCTTCCTTCAGATTGGCCAGCTCGGTGCGGATCACATCGAGCAGGACATCGGGGTTTTCCAGAATCTCGATCAGCCCGCGAATCACGCCCAGCAGCTGCCGGTATTCGTCGGTCAGCTTGTCCTGCTCCAGGCCGGTGAGCCGGTTCAGGCGCATTTCCAGGATTTCCTTGGCCTGCGCCTCGGACAGCTGGTAGCCGTCTTCCAGCAGGCCCAGCCCGGCCGACAGTTCCTCCGGTCGCGAGGCTTCGGCGCCGGCGGCGCCCAGCAGCGCACGCACCAGGCCCGGTTCCCAGCGCCGGGTCAGCATGCGCTCGCGCGCGACCTGCGGGCTCTCGGAAGTCTTGATGAGCTCGATCATCTCGTCGATGTTGGCCAGCGCAACCGTCAGTCCTTCGAGGATGTGTGCACGGGCGCGCGCCTTGCGCAGCTCGAAGATGGTGCGCCGGGTGACCACTTCGCGCCGATGGCGGACGAAGGCCTCGAGAATCTGCTTGAGGTTGAGCAACTGCGGCCGGCCATCGACCAGGGCGACCATGTTGATGCCGAACACCGACTCCATTTGGGTCTGGGCGTAGAGGTTGTTCAGCACGACATCGGCCGACTCGCCGCGCTTGATCTCGATGTAGATGCGCATGCCGTCCTTGTCGGACTCGTCGCGCAGCTCGGAGATGCCCTCGAGCTTCTTTTCCTTGACCAGCTCGGCGATCTTTTCGATCAGCCGCGCCTTGTTGACCATGTAGGGCAGCTCGACGACGGCAATCGCCTCCCGACCGGTACGGTCGTCGACCTCGATCTCGGCGCGCGCGCGCATCCGCACCCGGCCGCGACCGGTGCGATAGGCGGCGTGGATGCCGGCGGTGCCGTTGATCAGCCCGGCGGTGGGGAAATCCGGGCCGGGAATGTGCTGCATCAGGTCTTCGATGTCAGCGTCCGGGTTCTCGATCAGCGCCACGGTGGCGTCGATCACCTCGGACAGGTTGTGCGGCGGAATGTTGGTTGCCATGCCTACCGCGATGCCGGCCGAGCCGTTGACCAGCAGATTGGGCACCCGGGTCGGCATGACCGTGGGCTCGGATTCCTTCTCGTCGTAGTTGGGCTGGAAATCGACGGTTTCCTTGTCGATGTCGGCCATCAACTCGTGCGCCAGGCGCGACATGCGCGCCTCGGTGTAGCGCATCGCTGCGGCCGAGTCGCCATCGATCGAGCCGAAGTTGCCCTGCCCGTCGACCAGCATATAGCGCAGCGAGAACGGCTGGGCCATGCGCACCAGCGTGTCGTACACGGCCGAATCGCCGTGCGGGTGGTATTTGCCGATCACGTCGCCGACGATGCGCGCCGACTTGTAATACGGCTTGTTGCTGTGCGCGCCGAGTTCGTTCATGGCGAACAGAACGCGGCGGTGAACCGGCTTGAGGCCGTCGCGCACATCCGGAAGGGCCCGACCGACGATCACGCTCATCGCGTAATCGAGGTAACTGCGTCGCATCTCGTCTTCGAGATTGACCGGGATGACTTCCTTGGCGAATTCAGACATGCACGATTCCGATAGATTTACGTTTGCGTTCAGCGACTTGTGCGGCGGCTGCGCGCGCCGCACGAGGCATGCGCCGCGCCCGTGGATGCGCCAGAAAACCGACCATCGATGATACCACGGACACCTGCTTCGGGCGAGTCGTTTTTGTCTCTCAAACAATCAGTTAGCAGGCTGCGTAGCGGCCTGGCCTAGCCTTGGCACCCGAAGCCTCAATGGAATGACAGTTGCATCTGCACACGCTCACCGAACACGGCACGGTGGAAGTCGGCCCGCTTGAGGCCAAAAGCAGTCCGATGGAATCCCGCTGAGCCGCCAGGCCGGCGTCCCCGATCTGGATCAGCCCGGAAACAGCTTCGCCATTCGCGCCGAGTCCGGCGTATGGACAACTCCGCGCTCGGTGACGATGGCATCGATCAGCGCGGCCGGGGTGATGTCGAACACCGGGTTCCACGCCTGCGCGCCGTCGGCCACGGTCCGCTGGCCGGCAAACGACAGCAATTCGTCCGGGGTGCGCAGCTCGATCTCGATCTCCTCCCCGCGCGCGGTGGCCATGTCCACCGTCGAGGACGCGGCGGCCACCATCGTGCGCACGCCGTAATGCCGCGCCACGATGGCCAGTTGGCAGGTGCCGATCTTATTGGCGACATCGCCGTTGGCGCAGATCCGGTCGGCGCCGACCACCAACCAGTGCACCGCGCCCGACTTCATCAGGTGCGCGGCGGCGGAATCGGCAATCAGCGTGGCCATGATGCCGTCCTGCATCAGCTCCCACACGGTCAGCCGGGCGCCCTGCAGCCAGGGCCGGGTTTCGCCGGCATAGACGCGCGCGATACAGTCCATCGCAACGCCGGCGCGGATCACCCCCAGTGCGGTGCCGAAGCCGGCAGTGGCCAGCGAGCCGGTATTGCAGTGGGTCAGCACGCCGCTGCCCGGCTCGATCAGGGCCGCGCCCTGCGCGCCCATGTGCCGGTTGCTGGCCAGGTCCTCGGCGACGATGGCTTCCACCTCCGCCGTCAGCAGCGACCGCCAGTCGGCACCGGCATCGCTCAGGCAAACCCGCAGCCGGGCCAGCGCCCAGGCCAGATTGACCGCCGTCGGCCGCGCCGCGTGCAGTCTGCTCATGGCAGGCTCCAGCCGGGACAGCGCGTCCGGTCCAGTGGGCGCATCGATCCGGCCGGCCGCCAGCACCACGCCCCAGGCGGCGGCAATACCGATCGCCGGCGCGCCACGTACCACCAGGTCGCGAATGGCATCGGCCACCGCGTCGCTGTCGGCGCAGTCGAGATGCTCGACGACGAACGGCAGGCGGCGTTGATCGAGCAGGCGCAAACGATCGCCGAGCCAGTGAATCGGGCGCACCTGATCGTAGCGGTCGAAGTCGAGCATCGGGGAATCGGCCAGTGAGGGGCGTTCATGGTAAAGCATGGATGCTGAAGCGGATCGCGCTATGCTGGGATCATGACTCGCGCCAGTACCCGCACGGCCAAACCCGTCGCAGCGCAGGCTCCGACTGACCTGCCGCAGCTGTCCGACGACATGGCCATCGACAGTCTGCTGCACGCCGCCGCCGTGCGCGCCGGGGTGGGCGCCGGCCTGGGGCTGGTGCTCGAAGGCATTCCGCTGCTCAAGCCGTTCGTGCCGGCCCGTCTCAAACGCGCCGCGTCCAGCCTCGGCGCCGATCAGGTGCAGCGCGAACTGGTGCGCAAGGTCTACGCTCAGCACGATCTCAAGCCGGCGCGCTGGGAAATCGATGCCGTGCTGGCGGTCGCCCAGTCGCAGGGCGTGATGACGCCGCTGGCAACCCGCGCCGGCCTGCAGTCGCTACTGTCCGCCTGGTTGCCGAGCGCGGTGGTGAGGCCGCTGCTTCGCTACACACCCACCGAAGCGCTGGTCGGCCAGACCGCCCGCGCGGTGGCCTCGACCTGGGCCGCCGGCCGCTATGCCGATGGCGTGTGCAAGCTTCGTCGGGCCGGCGCGGACTGGCTGCCTGCCCCGGTCACCCGCGCGCTCAAGCTCACGCCGTCCAAACTGCGCGACTGGAGCGGCGAAGCCCTGTCGCTGATGCTGCCGCCGCTGGAACTGGCCGGTCGATTGTTTGCGCTCACCGCCGATGCGGGCGAAGTCGTCGAAGCGGCCGAGGCGCCTGTTGAGAAAACCAAGCCGGCCGCGAAGCGCGGAGTTCGAAAGCGAAGACCAACAAAGGCGATGCCCCGACGGCGTGGCTGAGGGGGCGGTGACTGAAGGAGATCAGGAGAAGCCCATGCGGCGACGTCAAAGCTGGATTGTGTATCTGCTGGTTCTGATCCTTCTGGTCGCGGTGGCGACGGCGGTGATGTTCGGGGTGCGTGGTTTCGTGCAGCAGGCCGAGCGCGCCGAGCAACTTCATCAAATCATCGCTGCGGTCGAGCCTGTGAAGTACGGCCAGCGTGCGCTGGAAGCCGTGCAGCGCTATGCACTGCTTACTGGCGATGCGGAGGTCGATTCCCGCGTCGAAACCGCAGCCATTCGACTCCGCACGAGTCTGAGCGATCTTGGGCGCCAGCTGGACACCGAGCCAGGTGGTCGGGTGATCCTCGCCAGAGTGTCCAAACTGGTGGACGCCCGTGTGGAGCAGGCTCGGGCGATCGTGGACATTGCCAAATCCGATGGCCTCGCCGCTGCCCAGCGCGCGATCCGGGGGGGCGAAGGCGTCCAGCTGGCCCAGCAGGCGGAAGACCTGCTCAACGACCTGCAGAACGACATCAAGGGACAGCTTGCGTAACAGCAGATGCAGGTCTATCGGGGCGCACTCCGTCTGCAGGCAGTCGCAATCGGCGGGATCGCCATCAGCCTGATGGTCGTTGCCGGTCTGATCTGGCGCATCAGCGCCGAATCGCGAGTCCGCTGGATTGCCGAAGGAAACGCGCGGCAAATGGCCGACCACCTGGCCACCAGCCTGGCCGCTCAGAAATCGCTCAACGACTCTCTTGGCCTGCTCGCCGGTTTCGCCAGCCAGTTGCAAAGCTCACGAACGCTCGCAGAAGCTCTCGATGTGGGCCGGGCCGAACTGCCCCGACTGCTGCCCGGCATCGCCGGGAAGATTTATCTGATGCGCGACTCGCAGAACTATGCCGAGGACGCGATGTCCTGGGGTCGCCACGCTGCAAGCAGTGGCAGTCTGGTCACCCCTCAGGACTGCTGGGCCCTGCGCCGTGGCCAGCCCCACTGTGTCGACGACGTAGCCCAGGGTAACAAGTGCGCACACATCGAGGTGCCGCCGCCCAGCCAGCCGGCCAGTACGGCCTGCATCCCCATGCAGGCGCAGGGACATTCCCTCGGCTTTGTCTATCTCAGTGCAACCGGACCGGGCGACATCCATGGCGTGGCACTGGCCGAAATGGCTGCGGAGCATCTCTCACTTGCCTTGTTCAACCTGCGCTTGCAGGAACGACTGCGAAACCAGTCGATCCGCGAACCGCTTACCGGACTGTTCAATCGACGCTACCTGGATGAGTCGCTCGGCCGCGAGCTGGCCCGCTGCCAGCGCAGAGGTCTTCCTTTGAGCGTGTTCGTGATCGATATCGATCACTTCAAGGAATTCAACGACAATCACGGCCATGATGCTGGCGATGTCGTGCTGAAGGCGTTCGCCGACCTGCTGCGCAAGCGCACCCGGGAGGAAGACATCACCTGCCGGATGGGCGGCGAGGAATTTGTCGTGATCTGTCCGGAGCTGGAACTGGAAACGGCGGTCGAGCGGGCGAACGACATTCGGACGGCGCTTCAGGCCCTTCATGTCGCGCATCTGAACACGACGCTTCCGGCGATCACGGTTTCGATCGGCATTGCCTTGGCGCCCCGGCACGGCTCACATCCGGATCAGCTGATCAAGGCAGCCGATACGGCGCTATATCTGGCCAAGAACAACGGGCGGAACCGCGTCGAAGTGCTGGGATCGAACTCGCGAATGCCTGAGCATCCAGCGAAAACCTAGCAGCGTCCGCTCGCGAAGGCGAGCACTTCGTCAATGGAACCTGCGCCCTGCATGGCCATCAGCAGCCGATCGATGCCGAGCGCCACGCCGGCACAATCGGGCAAGCCATGGCCGAGCGCGACCAACAGGTTTTCATCCAGCGGCGGGGCCGTCTGACCGCGACTGCCTCGGATCGCCGTGTCCGCGATGAAACGGCGGCGCTGCTCTTCGGAATCGGCCAGCTCATGGAAACCATTGGCCAGTTCGATCTGGCCCAGATAGGCCTCGAACCGTTCGGCCACCGGCGGATTTCCCGGCCGCAGCCGGGCCAGGCCGCACTGGCTGGCCGGATAGTCGTAGACCAGGGTGAGCCGGTCGGCGGGCAGCTCGGGCTGGATGCGGTGGGTCATCAGCAAATCCAACCAGTCGTCACGCCGCAGGCCATCGGCGTTGAGCCGGAGGTCGCCGAGCGCGGCGGCCAGCGCGGCGTCATCGGCCGAGTGCGGATCGAGGCCGCAATGCCGCTGGTACAGCGCCGCGTAGCTCAAGGACTCGACCGACACCGGGCGCCCGGCATCGGCCATTGCCAGTGCGACCAGTTCGGACACCTCGCCCATCAGACGGCGGTGGTCCCAGCCGAGGCGATACCATTCCAGCAGGGTGAATTCGGGATTGTGCTGCTGGCCTGCCTCGCCATCGCGAAACACCCGGCCCAGCTCGTAGCAGTCGCCGACGCCGGCCGCCAGAAGACGCTTGATGGCGAACTCGGGCGAAGTGCGCAGCCAGCGCCGGCCGGGCGCGGCGGCGGGCGGGCCGCTCAATTGCAGGTGCAGGCTTTCGATGTTGGCGTCGGTATTTCCGGCCCGCGAGAGGATCGGCGTTTCCACTTCCAGCACGCCGCGCTCGGCGAAGAACCTTCGCACCAGCGCATTGAGCCGCGCACGCGCGCGCAGCATCGCTGCGCTGGCCCCGGGCCGCCAGTCGGGTGCAGCGCTCACGGCTTGCGCGGACCAGCGCTCACGAGGCGCGCCGATTGCGCTTGGCGACATCGGAACGTTGCTGACGCAGGCGCTCGAAGTAGCCCGGCTCGATGCCGGTCACATACTCCCCGTTGAAGCACGACGAATCAAAACGGGTGACCCGCTGCTTGGAGCCGGTCACGGCCGCTTCCAGATCGGCGAGATCCTGGTAGATCAGCCAATCGCAGCCGATCTGGTCGCGCACCTCGTCTTCGCTGCGCCCATGCGCGACCAGCTCGTCGGCGGCCGGCATGTCGATGCCGTACACATTGGGATGGCGCACCGGCGGCGCCGCCGACGCCAGATACACCTTGCGCGCGCCGGCATCGCGGGCCATCTGGACGATCTGTCGCGACGTGGTGCCGCGCACGATGGAATCATCGACCAGCAGCACCACCCGATCCTGAAACTCCAGGGTGATCGGATTGAGCTTGCGGCGCACCGACTTCATCCGCTCGCCCTGCCCCGGCATGATGAAGGTGCGGCCGATATAGCGGTTCTTGATGAAGCCCTCGCGGTATTTGACGCCAAGCACATTGGCCATCTCCAGCGCCGAAGTGCGCGAGGTGTCCGGGATCGGGATGACCGTGTCGATATCGTGGTCCGGACGCAGGCGCAGCAGCTTTTCGCCCAGTTTGATGCCCATGCGCATGCGCGCCTTGTGCACCGAAATGTCCTCGATCATCGAGTCGGGCCGGGCGAAATAGACGTACTCGAAAATGCACGGCGCGTGCACGCGCGGCTCGGCGCAGATCTTCGAGAACAGCTCGCCACGCGCGGTGATGACGATCGCTTCACCGGGCAGCACATCGCGCAGTCGCCGGAAGCCGAGAATATCCAGCGCAACGCTTTCCGATGCCACCACGTACTCGCTGCCGCTGGCGGAATCCCGCTGGCCGAGCACCAGGGGCCGGATGCCGTGCGGATCGCGAAACGCCACCAGCCCCAGACCCAGCACCAGACTCACCGCGGCATATCCGCCGATGCATCGGCGGTGTACGCCGGCAACCGCTTCCATCACCGCCGTTGGCGACAGCGTCTGCTGGCGCGACAGCTCATGCGCGAACACATTCAGCAGCACCTCGGAATCCGACTCGGTGTTGACATGCCGGCGGTCGGCCTGGAACACCTGCTCGCGCAGCGCCTCGGTGTTGATCAGATTGCCGTTGTGTCCCAGCGCGATGCCGTAGGGCGAGTTGACGTAGAACGGCTGGGCCTCGGCCGAGCCCTCCGAGCCCGCCGTCGGGTAGCGGCAATGACCGATGCCGACATGGCCGGCCAGGCCAAGAATGTCGCGCTCGGAAAACACCTCCTTCACCCCGCCGTTGCCCTTGTGGGTATGCAGCCGGGTACCGTCCACGGTGGAGATGCCGGCGGCGTCCTGGCCGCGATGCTGCAGGACGGTGAGCCCGTCGTAGAGGGCGGCCGCAACGGGGCCAGAGCCGACGATTCCAATGATTCCGCACATAGGGGACACGGGTTCCGAAGTGACAGCCGCCGGGCGGCGGCAGGATTACAGGGGGAAGATCAGGGGCTCCAGAACAGCCGCGCGCCTTCGTCCAGCGGGGCCGAAACCTGGATACCGTCCGGACCGAACTGGAGATGCTGGCTGACGGTATCCGGCAGCCACGCGCCGAGCCAGGATGCGTAGCCTTCGAACACCGGCAGCAGCCGGGATTGCTGCCACCAGTCGTCTGCCGGCATGGGCGTGAAGCCGAGCAACAGCACCAGCACCGTGGCCAGCGCGCCGCCGCGCAGGATGCCGAACAGCAGACCCAGCATCCGATCGGTTCCGGTCAGTCCGGTGGCGACGATCAGCTTGCGAACCAGCCAGGTGAGCAGGCCGCCGGCCACCAGCGCGCCGATGAACAGCAGGCCGAACGCCAGGAACAAGCGCGCCGAGGACGGTTCGACGCGCCCCTCGAACAGCGCCGAAACCGGCTCGCCGAACTGAAATGCCAGCCAGAACGCGGCCACCCAGATCACCAGCGAAAGCACTTCGACCACCAGACCACGCCACAGACCGACCACCGCCGACAGGGCCAGAATGGCGATCAGCACCAGGTCGGCCCAGTTGAGCATCAGGGAAACGCCACCACCAGGCCATCGAGCTTGAGTTCGGCCTTGATCCGATCGCGCAGACGCTCTGCGCTGGCCTTGTCGACTTCCGGTCCGACCCGCACCCGGTACAGGCGGCCGCCATCGGTGTCGACGCCCTCGCTGAATGCCGGAAACCCGGCCTTGCGGACGCGGTCGCGCAGCGACTGCGCGTCCTCCGACTTGCCGAAGGCGCCGAGCTGAACCACGAAGCCGGTCTCGGGCAGCGCCCGCAGCGCCGCCGAGGCCGGATCGACCGCGGACAGCGCGACCACCTGGGCCGGCAGGTCCGGTCGAAACTGGCGGACCCGGATGGCGGCGGCCTGGGCATCGCCCCGGCTGGCGAACGGACCGAGCCGAAGTCGGGTAACCGGCTGGCCGTTGGACTGCGTTGGCTCCAGATAGGCCGGCAGTCCGGCATCGCTCAGTTCCTTGTCGAGCGCCCTGGCATTGCCGGCGTCGCGATAGCTGCCGAGCTGAACCACATAGTCGCCACCGGCAGCGGCGGCGGGAATCGGCTCGGCGGCCGGTGCGGGCGCCGGAGCGACCTCGGGAGCGCTCGGCTCGGTCTGATCGAGTGCATCCGTACGGGCTGGCGCCTGGGTATCGACCGCGACGATTGCCGAGTCCGACTGGTCGCCAGAGGCGCTTGCCGGCGAATCCGACGCCTGCGAAACCGCCGGCTCGGGACCGGCTGCGGATTGCGGTGCAGCCGGCGGCAGCGCCAGCGGCAGTTCGCGCACTTCGAACGCGCGGTCGGGCGGCGTCGGCAGATCCAGCGGCACGTCGCCCATGCCGCGATCGGACTCCGGCCCCTGCAGCAGCATGGGCAGGAAAATGACCGCGATCGCCACCAGCACGATGGCACCAATCACGCGCTGTCTCATCAGCCCACCCCAAGTCGGATACCGCCGGAATTATAGCGGTTGGCGGCGTCGCTCCATGAACGCCAGTGCGCCCGCCACCGTGAAAAACGAGCCGAACACCAACAACCGATCGCCAGGGCGCAGGGTCTCCAGCGCATCGCTGAGCGCTGCATCGACATCGACGCAGCGGGTGACCGGCCCCACCCCGGCCACTCGGCTGGCCAGCACATCGACTTCCAGACCGCGCGGGCTGACCGACGCCAGCCCGGCCAGCCAGCAATGCGTGAATCGCCCGGCAAGCGGAGCGATCAGGGCCGGGATGTCCTTGTCGGCCAGGGCCGAGAACAATGCCAGTTCGCGACCACCGGCCGGATGCGCCGTCAGCCAAAGCGCCAGTTGCTCGGCGGCCTGCGGATTGTGACCAACATCCAGCACCAGTTCCGCCTGGCCGCCCTGAACCGGCACCGCAATGCGCTGCAACCGCCCCGACAACCGGGCCGAGGCAATGCCGGCCCGAATTGCGCTGCGCGGCAACCGCAGCGGGCTGGCCCGCAGCGCGGCAATCGCCGCCCCCGCGTTATCGAGCTGCGCCGGTGCCAGCAGCTGCGGATAAGGCAGCGTGGCCGCGTAGCCCGGCTCGCGCCAGCGCCAGTGGTCGGCCTCGCGCTCGACGAAGTAATCGCAGCCGGCGCGGATCGCCACTGCGCCCAGCGCGTAGGCATGGCGCAGCACGCTGGCCGGCGGATCGCGCTCGGCCAGCACTACCGGCCGGCCGGTGCGCATCACGCCGGCCTTCTCCACGCCGATCGACTCACGATCATTGCCCAGCCAGTCCTGATGATCCAGGGCTACGGAGGTGATGATGGTGACGTCGGCGTCGATCAGATTGACGGCGTCCAAGCGTCCGCCGAGGCCGACCTCCAGCACTGCCAGATCGAGGTCGGCGCGTTCGAACTGCCAGAGCGCGGCCAGCGTGCCGAACTCGAAATAGGTCAGCGCCAGCTCGCCGCGCGCCGCTTCGACGGCTTCGAATCCGGCCACCAGCTCGGCATCGCTGGCGTCGGCGCCATCGATGCGGACCCGCTCGTTGTAGCGCAGCAGATGCGGCGAGGTATAGGCGCCTACCCGCAGCCCGGTCGCGCGGGCGATGGCCTCGACGAAAGCCACGGTCGAACCCTTGCCGTTGGTGCCGGCGACGGTCAGCACGCAGCGCGCCGGGCGGCTCAAACCGAGCCGGTCCGCGACCGCCCGCACCCGATCCAGACCCAGCGCGATGCCAGCCGGGTGCTGCCGCTGGATATGGTCCAGCCAGTCGGTGAGCGATCTGCGAGTCACGGTCGCCTGCAATCCAGTATTGCGTCCGGCCAGCGCCGAACGTGCTGCGGTGTCGGGCACCCGGCATGACGGCGTATCGGAGGTGTCGCCAACCGGCAGGCGCGATGCATCGGGTGCGAGGCGGGCACGGTTATCGGCGGGTATCGGCAAGTCGTATCAACGCGGCCATCTCGCCGTCGCCGAAGCCCGCCACCCGGCGCGCCGAACGATTGAACGGGCCGCGAATGGCGCCCTGGGCGTGTTCGGTGATGAGCCGGACGAACTCCGCTTCCGGGGCAATGCCGTCGCGCCGGCAGCACCACTCGAACCAGCGGGTGCCGGCCGCGACGTGGGCGACTTCCTCGCGCAGGATGGTGTCGAGAATGGCGACGCTCTCGCTGTCGCCCAGAGCGGTGAGCTTTTCGATCATGCCCGGCGTGACATCGAGCCCACGGGCTTCCAGGACGCGCGGCACCAGCGCCATCCGGGTGCGGCAGCAGTGAGCCGTCTTTACCGTCATCTGCCACAGGCCATCGTGGCCATCGAAGTCGCCGTAACGGTAGCCCAGTTGGCCCAGCCGATCATCGAGCAGCCGGAAGTGGCGGGCTTCGTCGACCGCCACCGAAACCCAATCGGCATAAAACCGGTCGGGCATGTCGCGAAACCGATAGACCGCATCCCAGGCCAGATTGATGGCGTTGAACTCGATGTGGGCGATGGCGTGGAGAAACCCGGCCCGGCCGATCGCGGTGCCCAGACCACGATGCGGCAGTTCGCGCGGCGACACCAGCCGCGGGCGCTCGGGGCGACCCGGCTCGCCGATCGGCTCGGGCGGCGACGGCGCATGCAGCGACAGCTCGCCGCGCTGGAACGCCTCGCCGGTTTCGTGGGTGAGCGTCAGCTTGGCATCGACCGTCGATGCCATCAGGCAGCGGTGGGCTGCCTGGAACAGATCCATGCGCGCAGCCGGCGCAGTCACGGCGCAGGGTGTCGGTCGAGGAATGCCAGCAGGCGGGCTTCATCCCAGACTTCCACACCCAGCTCGCCGGCCTTTTCGAGCTTGGAACCGGCCGCTTCGCCGGCCACCACGAAGCTGGTTTTCCTGGACACGCTGCCGGTGACCTTGGCACCGAGCGCCTCCAGGCGCGCGCCCGCCTGGTCGCGGCTCATGCTGCTCAGGGAACCGGTGAGCACCACGGTCTGGCCGGTGAGCGGCTGGGCGTCGGATGGCGAATCGTCCGGGGCACTGGCGGCCAGGGCGCACATCTCATTTTCGACGGCCCGCAGCCGCTGGCCCCAGTCGGGATCCGCCAGCAGAGAAAGCAGCGCCTGAGCCGAGGTCGATGACAGACCCAAGGGAGTGAGTCCGCCCTCGCCCGCCTCCACCAGCCGATCCAGCGTGTCGAACCGGCCCGCGATCCGATCGATCGAGGTATCGCCGAGGCCTTCCAGCGGCGCGCCGAGCGTCTTGGCGGCGCGCAGCAGGAAGCCCAGATCCAGCGCCCGACACAACGCGGCCGACGGCTGACCGCTGCCCTTCGCCTGCACGCCTTCGGCCAGCAGTTCGTCGATGACGGTCTGGTTGTGCGCCTCGGCGAAAAACGCCGCCACCGAATGCGCCACCTTGGGGCCGACATCCGGAACCGCCAGCAGCAGCAGGGCATCGGCACGGCGGATGATGTCCAGCGCGCCGAACGCGCGAGCCAGCGCCTTGGCGGTTTCCTCGCCGATCTGAAGTATCCCCAAGGCGAACAGCAGGCGCTCCAGAGCGGCGGACTTGCTGTCGGCGATGGCATCGATCAGCTTTTCGGCCCAGCGGGTGGCGATCTTGCCGGACTTGGCGGTTTCCGGAACGCAGCCGTCGCGCTGATCGGCGCGCTGTTTCATCTCGAGCAGATGCTCGACCGTCAGTCGGTACAGATCGGCGATGGTCTTGACGTAGCCCAGATCGACCAGATCCTCGACCAAACGCTCGCCCAGTCCCTCGATGTCCATCGCCCGACGCGATGCGAAATGGATCAACGCCTGCTTGCGTTGGGCCGGGCAGAACAATCCGCCGGTACAGCGCGCCACCGCCTCGCCCGGCTCGCGCACCACGGCCGAAGCGCAGGCCGGGCAGACGGCAGGCATCACATAGGGCGGATGACGAGGCTGGCCGGCGCCATCCAGCGGGCGACGGTCGAGGATGACCGAGACCACTTCCGGAATCACGTCGCCAGCGCGCCGCACGATCACCGTATCGCCCACCCGAACGTCCAGCCGGGCGATCTGATCGGCGTTGTGCAGGGTGGCATTGGTCACCGTGACACCGGCCACCGGGACTGGCGCAAGCCGGGCGACCGGTGTGATGGCGCCGGTGCGCCCGACCTGCACATCGATGGCCTCGACGACCGTCGATTGTTCCTGCGCCGGGAACTTGTGGGCCAACGCCCAGCGCGGCGCGCGCGCCACGAAGCCGAGCAGGCGCTGCTGATCGTAACGGTCGACCTTGTAGACCACGCCGTCGATGTCGTAGGGCAAGGCATCCCGGCGCGCGCCGATGCGGCGGTAATAGTCCAGCAGCCCGGCCAGGCCACGGGCCTGCTCCACTTCCGGGCTGACCGGCAAACCGAAATCCCGGAATGCCGCCAGCGTGAGGGTGTGCCGGTCGGGCACCGGCCAACCCTCGACCTGGCCCAGCCCGTAAGCGTAGAACGCCAGCGGCCGGCGCGCGGTGATCGCCGGATCGAGCTGACGCAGCGAGCCGGCGGCGCCATTGCGCGGATTGGCCAGAGGCTTCTCGCCGTGCGCCAGAGCGTGCTGGTTGTAGCGCTCGAACGCGGCGCGCGGCATGTAGACCTCGCCGCGCACCTCGAGCACCGGCGGCGCCGCGCCGCGCAGCTTGAGCGGAATGGCGCGCACCGTGCGCAGGTTTTCGGTCACGTCCTCTCCGGTCGCGCCGTCGCCGCGGGTGGCGCCGCAGACCAGGCGACCTTCCTCGTAGCGCAGGCTGATCGCCAGGCCGTCGAGCTTGGGCTCAACGGAAAACTCCGGATCGGACTCGTCCAGCGCCTGTGCAACGCGACGCACGAAGGCGGCCACCTCATCGTCGCTGAAGGCATTGCCGAGCGAGAGCATGGGCAGCGCATGGCGCACTTCGGCAAAGCCACCGACCGGTCGGCCGCCGACCCGCCGGGTCGGCGACTGGGCGTCATCCAGTTCCGGGTGTTCGGCCTCCAGCGCTTCCAGCTCGCGCAGCAGGCGATCATATTCGGCGTCGGTGATGGTCGGCGCATCGAGTACGTGATAGCGGTAATTGGCGTCTTCGATCGCGACGCGCAGCGCGGCGGCGCGCTCGACCAGCGCGGCACAGGGTGGCGAGGTGGACGCGCTCACCGCGGGTTGCTTCCGGTCACGACGAACTACCAGCGCGCGCGCTGGCCTTCGCGCTTGCGGTCGTAGGCGCGCAACTCGTCGCGCAGGTGGGCAATGCGCTGACGACCCAGCGCATTGCGTTCCTCGTCGAGAATCACCGCGTCGAGCAGCTCGGCCAGACGCTGGGCCGTGGGCAGCATGGTCTCCCAGGCATCCAGTGCCGGCAGCGGACCGGGCAGCGTCATGAACAGGCTGATCGCCGGTGTTTCCAGCTCGGCGATGCGCGCCATGTCGAAACTGCCGGGCTGGATCAGGTTGGCCACGCTGAAAATCGGCGGTTGGTCGGGTTTGCCGTCGGCGAGGCGGTGGAACACGTCGCGATGGCCGAACACCAGGCCGGCCTTCTCGGCCGCCACCACCAGATCGGGACCGCGCAGCGTACGACCGGCACGCGCCGCGACGTAGAGCATGACGATGCGATCGAAACCGGCTTCAGGGCGTTCGCCCAGCGGCCGCTGAGCGTCGTCCAGTGCATCCTGGTCATCCGACCACGGCGCCTCGGAGTCTTCTGGCTGTTGAGCATCGCCGCCTGGCGCCGCGCTGGCGCCATCGTTGATGATCTCGCCCAAGGTCGGTTCGGCGCGCTGTCCGGTGCGCTTGACCTTGACCTCGCGGCGGCCCTGATCCGGCTTGCGGGGTCGGCTGAGCAGAATCACCGCCAACACGATCAACAGGCCAATCACGGCAATCGGAATGCCGATATCCGGGTTCCAGGTCATCGCTCGTCTCCGGTCATTCAGCCGTCATCAGGCCGCGCCGACCATGCGGGTCGCTTCGGCCATGTCCACCGACACCAGCCGGCTTACGCCCGGCTCGCGCATGGTGACGCCGCTGAGCTGATGCGCCGCCTCCATCGTGGTCTTGTTGTGGGTCACTATCAGGAACTGTACCTGTTCGGACATCTCCCTGACCAGCGCGCAGAAGCGGCTGACGTTGGCCTCATCCAGCGGGGCGTCCACCTCGTCGAGCAGACAGAACGGCGCCGGGTTGAGCCGGAAAATGGCGAACACCAGCGATACCGCAGTGAGCGCCTTCTCGCCACCCGAGAGCAGCGAGATATTGCTGACCCGCTTGCCGGGCGGCCGGGCCATGATCGCCACGCCGGCATCCAGCAGGTCCTCACCGGTGAGCTCGAGATAGGCATGTCCGCCACCGAACAGGCGCGGGTAAAGCTCCTGCATGCCGGCGTTGACCCGGTCGAAGGTGTCCTTGAACCGGCCACGGGTCTCCCGATCGATCTTGCGAATCGCGGTTTCCAGGGTTTCAAGGGCGCTCGACAGGTCCGCGTTCTGGGCATCGAGGTATTCCTTGCGCCGCGACTGCTCCTCGAACTCCTGAATGGCCGCCAGATTGACCGGCTCCAGCCGACGCATGCGCGCTTCCAGATCGGTCAGCGTCTGCCGCCAGGCGGCCAGATCGGCCTGCTCAGGCAAGGTGTTGATCACATCTTCGAGCACCTGCCCATCGGCGGCGATGCCTTCGGCCAACTGCGCGGCGCGCAGGGTGAGCGCCTGCTCCTTCATGCGCCGCTCGGACAGCTTTTCGCGCTGGGCCAGCGCCTGCTGGTCGCGCTGCTGGCGGGTATGCTCGTGGCCGCGAATCTCCTCCTCGATACCGGCCACGGCCGAGCGCGCCTCGGCCAACGCCTTCTCGACCACCACGCGTTGATCCAGGCTGGCCTGGCGCTCGCTTTCCAGCGCCTGCACCGGCGCGTCGCCATCGGCCAGTTGGCCGGCCAGCTCGGCCTGGCGGGCAAGCAGTTGTTCGCGCTGGGCACGCATGCGCTCCAAAGCCTGGGCCAGCGCATCGACCCGCACCCGCTGCGACTGCACCGACAGCGCCAGATGATGCGCGGCGTCGTGCGATTCGCGGGCGGCGGCGCGAGCCTGGTCGCGGGCGGCGCTGAGCCGCTGACGCTCGGCATCCAGCTGGCCGCGCCGGGCTTCCAGCTCCGACATTCGCGCGACGGTGACTTCCAGCACGGCGCGCGATTCCCGCGCGCCGTTCTGCGCGGTCGCAAGGCTCTGGGCCAGTTGCTCCAGGTCGCGCTCGATGGCCGCGATGCGGTTCTGCGCGCTATCGCAGCGCCCCTGACGGCTCTGAATCTGACCGGCCAGCTCGGACACGTTGCGATGCGCCAGATAGAGATCGCGCTGGGCGTCTTCGCGGGCCTGATCGGCCTGGCTGAGCGCGCTGCGCAATTCAGCCAGCGCCTGTTCCAGTTCCGCCTCACGCCGGGCGAAGCCGTCGAGCTGCTCGCGCAGGGCGTGGATCTCCCGCTCGCGCGCCAGTGCGCCGTGCTGAGCCTCGCCGGCACGGACCACGCGCAGCCAGCCGTGCGCCAGCCATTCGCCGGTCCGGGTAACCAGCGCTTCGCCTTCGGACAGAGCGGAGCGCGCCGCCATCGCCGATTCCAGCGATTCCACGGTGCGCACTCCGGCCAGCAGCCGGCGCACGGCGTGCGGGCCACGGACCCGCGCCGCCAGCGAATCGGCCGGCGCCTGGAAATCCGGGCCACCGCCTTCGACCAGCGCCAGTCGGCCGGTATCGAAGCCCGGCAGCTCGGCCAGCACGGACCCGACATCGTCCAGCACCACGGCCTCCAGCAGGGTGCCAAGCACGGTTTCCACTGCGCTTTCCCAGCCTGCCTCCACTTCCAGCAGACCGCCCAGCCGCGCCGCATCGGCCAGGCCCTGACGCGCCAGCCAGCCGCGCGCGGCGTCGGACTCTTGACCCAGTGCGGCCTGTTGCAGCGCTTCCAGCGAGGCCAGACGACCGCGCGCGGCCTGATACTGTTTGCGGGTTTCGGCCAGTTCGCCCTGCGCGCCACGCTGACGCTCCTGAAGACCGGCGTGGTGGCGCTTCTTTTCCTCCACGGCGGCGGTGAGCTGGTCCAGCCGCTGACGCTGTTCGCCGTGCTGCTGCTGGATCTCGGTCAGTGCCGTGCGCAGCGCGTCGAGATCCAGCTCGCCGCGCTCGCGGGCCAGTTGGTCGCGGCGCCGCTCGGCGTCCAGCGCCTGGCGTTCGAGGTAGTCGATCCGGGTCCGCTCGACATCGGCGCTGCGCACCGACTCGGCCTGTTCGCGGGCATGCGCATCCCAGCGCGCCTGCCAGTCGGCCAGTGCCGCTTCGGCGGCGTGCAGGGCGTCCTGACAGGCCTGATCGCGCTCGGCCAGTTCGATCAGGCGCGGCTCGGACTCGCTGGCGGCCGAAGTCAGCGCTTGCCACTGCTCGCTGTCGGATTGGATGTGCGCATCGAGTTCGGCCAACGCCGAAGTACTTTCCTCGCTGGCCCGCAACAGGCGCTGACGCAACTCGCGCTGATGCTGCATCTGTTGCTCGAGCCGGGCGATCTCGCCACTGACCCGGTAACTTTCGGCCTGCACCCTGGACAGATGTTCACTGGCTTCGCCGTGGCCGGTGCGGCACCGCTCGATCTCCGCCTCGGCCCGGCGCTGTTCGGCCAGCATGGCTTCGAGCGCGGTCTGTTCGCGCCCCAGCACTTCGCGCAGCGAAGACAGCTGGCGCTCTATATCGCGGTATTCCAGGGCCTTGATCTGGGCATCGGTCTCGCGCGCCTTGACCTGCAAAGACTGGTACTGCTCGGCCTGTCGGGCCTGTTTGCGCAGGTGCTCGATCTGCTTGGCCACCTCGCCGCGCAGGTCGTCGAGCCGCTCCATGTTCTCGCGCGTGTGGCGGATGCGGGTTTCGGTTTCCCGGCGGCGCTCCTTGTACTTTGAGATGCCGGCAGCTTCTTCCAGATAGGTGCGCAGCTCCTCGGGTCTGGCCTCGATGACCTGGGAGATCATGCCCTGTTCGATGATCGAATAGCTGCGCGGCCCCAGGCCGGTGCCGAGAAACAGCTCGGTGATGTCGCGACGTCGGCAGCGGGTGCCGTTGAGGTAATAGTTGGACACCGCGTCGCGCGACACCGTGCGCTTGACCGAGATCTCGGCGTAGCTGGCGTATTCGCCGCCCAGCGCGCCCTCGCTGTTGTCGAACACCAGCTCGACCAGGGCCTGACTGACCGGCTTGCGGCCGCCGGAGCCGGAGAAGATCACGTCGGTCAGGCTGTCGCCGCGCAGCCGGCTGGCGGCGCTTTCGCCCATCACCCAGCGGACCGCGTCGATGATGTTGGACTTGCCGCAGCCATTGGGGCCGACGATGCCGGTCATGTTGGCCGGCAGGTGCAGCACCGTGGGATCGACGAAGGACTTGAAGCCCGAAAGCTTGATCGTGGTCAGGCGCATGGCGGTCGATGATACGCGGGAGGCTGGGCAGAAACCCACTGGCAGCGCCAAGAGGCGCGCCGCGAAGGCGCCCGGTGGCCGGTCGGCGGCGCCGACTGGGCCGGCGAGCGCGGGCCGGCGATTATAGCGGAGACCGCGATCACGCCGAATCGGCCTCGTCGGGGGTCTTGGCGAGCACGATGCTCAGCGCGTGAATGTCGGTCTGCATCAGCCCGCCCAGCGCCTCGTAGATCCGCCGATGCCGGGCCAGCGGTGGCAGGCCGGCGAACGCCGCGCTGACCACCTTGACAGCGAAATGCCCGCGGCCGTCGCGCGCGCCCTCGTGACCGACGTGCTTGTGGCTTTCGTCGATGACCTCGAGCGCGTGCGGCGCCAGAGCGGCTTCCAGCGCCCTGGTGATGGCTTCGACCCGTGCGCTCACGGCAGCACCGGCTTGAACGGCAGCACTTCGACCTCGCGATACACGCCCTCGGCCAGATAAGGGTCGTCGTTGGCCCATGCCTCGGCTTCGGCCAGGTCGGCGAACTCGGCGACGATCATGCTGCCGGTGAAGCCGGCCGGGCCGGGGTCTTCGCTGTCGAGCGCCGGAAACGGCCCGGCCAGTCGCAGCCGGCCGGCATCGCACAGGGCCTGGAGCCGGACCAGGTGGCGGGGGCGGGCGCGTTTGCGGCCCTCCAGCGAATCGGGATGATCGCGGCCGATGATCACGTACCACATGATGGGCTGTGCCTCGAAGACGTAAACGGGCATGATAGCGGCAATGGGGGAACGTCTGACCGTCCATCCGCAAGATCCGCAACCGAGGGCGCTGCATCGCGCCGTCGAAGCGCTGCGTGCCGGCCAACTGCTGCTTTGCCCGACCGATGCCGGGTATTCGCTGGTCTGGGGGCTGGATGCCCGGCACGCCGAAGATCGCGTGATTCGCTTGCGAATGCTGGACATCCGCCACCCTTTCACCGTACTCTGTAGCTCATTGAGCGCGGCCAGCAAACTCGGCCGCATGGACGACCGGTCGTTTCGACTGCTCCGGTCGTTGGCGCCAGGCCCGGTAACGTTCATCCTCCCGGTCGCGCCAGAATTGCCTAAACGGTTCAAACTCGCCAAGCGCAAAGCGCTCGGCGTGCGCATTCCGGATCATCGCGTCGTCCAGCGCCTGCTTGAGGAATTCGAGCACCCGCTGCTGGCCAGCACGGTGGAGCTGCCGGATGAAGAAGCCTTGTTCAGCCACGATGCCGAATCGGTGGCCGAAGCGATGCTGGAACGCGTCGACCTGATGCTGGATGCCGGAGATTGCCAACCGGGTCCAACCAGCGTCATCGACCTTACCGGCGATGACGTCGAGGTGGTACGCCAGGGCTTTGTTCCGATCGAACTCTGACCGACAGTAGTTCGGCCGGGACTGATCGGGCCACTTCCCGGTAACCGCATCCTCGGGGCCTGGCAGCCTGTCGGGCTTTGCTGGTCGAGGCGATTGTCGGCTGCGCGAGGACAGATTTTCAGCGATATGCAGAGCCATAGCAGAGCCATAGCAGGGCTATGGGTCAAGGCTTGACGGAAACATGGACCGCGTAGACGGATATGCAGCCCGGCCGACCAAAGCCCGACAGACTCCCAGGCCCCGACCGATCAACTCAACAACGGCATGACATGGCCCGGAGGGGCCGCATCCGCATGACTCAAACCGGCTTGACCCCGTCGACCGGCGCGCACGATCCAGCCGCCACCGGTCGCCAGCAGGAAATGCCGCTGGCGATCGTCCGTGGCCTGCCGCTGGAGAAAATGCCGCAGGACCTGTACATCCCGCCGGATGCGCTGGCGATCATCCTCGAGGCATTCGAGGGTCCGCTGGACCTGCTGCTGTACCTGATCCGTCGACAGAATCTCGATATCCTCGACATTCCGGTGGCCGAGATCACCCGGCAGTACGTGAGCTACATCGAAGTGATGCACGAACTGCGCTTCGAGCTGGCCGCCGACTACCTGGTGATGGCGGCGATCCTCGCCGAGATCAAATCGCGGATGCTGTTGCCGCGCCCGGCGTCCAGCGAGGAAGAAGAAGACGATCCGCGTGCCGATCTGGTTCGCCGGCTCATGGAGTACGAGCGCTACAAGCAGGCCGCCGAGGAAATCGACGCCCTGCCCCGGCTGGAACGCGACACCGTGGTGGCGCGCGCCGAGGTGCATGACCGGAATGTGGTCAGGCTGCCGCCGCCGGTGGATCTGCGGGAAATGCTGCTGGCGCTGCGCGATGTGCTGCACCGGGCCGACCTGTTCAGTCATCACGCCATCCAGCGTGAGCCGCTCTCGGTGCGCCAGCGTATGAGCGAGGTGCTGCGCAAGCTGGCCGATGGCCAGTTTCACCCGTTCACCAGCCTGCTGGAGGCCGAGCAGGGCCGGCTCGGCGTGGTGGTGAGCTTCATGGCGCTGCTGGAGCTGGCGAAGGAGTCGCTGCTCGATATCGTTCAGGACGCCCCGCTGGGGCCGATCTATGTGAAATCCCTGGCCGTCATCGGCCAGAATCCGGACTGAGAAATGCAATCGGAAAATCCAGAACTCGCGAGGGAGCAATCCGACCAGCAGGCCGCTCCGCCGATCAAGGCGATCATCGAGGCCGCGCTTCTGGCGGCCGGCCATCCGCTCTCGGTCGGTCAACTCGCTGCCCTGTTCGACGATCAAAGCCCAGTCGACAACGACGCCATCCGGAAGGCACTGGCAGACCTGGCCAGCGACAGCGCGCTGCGTGGCGTGGAACTGGTCGAAGTGGCCTCCGGGTTTCGTTTTCAGGTCCGGCGCGAGATCCACCCGTGGGTTTCGCGTCTGTGGACCGAGCGCCAGAGTCGCTACTCGCGCGCACTGCTGGAAACGCTGGCGCTCATCGCTTACCGGCAACCGATCACCCGCGGCGAGATCGAACAGATCCGCGGCGTGGCCGTCAACAGTCAGATCATCAAGACGCTGGAAGAGCGCGAGTGGGTCCGCGTGGTCGGACATCGCGACGTGCCCGGCAGACCGGAGTTGCTGGGCACCACTCGGGGTTTCCTGGATTATTTCGGCCTGAGGAGCCTCGACCAGCTGCCGCCGCTGGCGGAGTTGCGCGAGCTGACCGATCTTGAGCCGGAGCTGCCGTTCGACCTGCCCCGCCCTGCCGCGATCGACGCGCCACCGGAGCCGTCCGGCGACTCCACTGAACCCGCTTCTCCGCCCGAGCCCGAAGCCGAAGCCGAAGCCGAGCCCGAGCCCGAGTCCGAGTCCGAACTCGAATCCGAATCCACCCCATCCGCAACGCCGGAGTCTGCCGCTGTCCAGGCGCAGTCCGATCCTGAAATCAACCCGCGCCCTGTCGAGACCGACGCCGCCCCTTCCGAAGCAACGAAATCATGACTGAACCCACTCGCAAGAAACTCACCCTCAAACGCGGCGACGACACTGAGAGCCGTGCCGAGCGCCTGTCCGAACGGCTGCACAAGGTGCTCGCCCAGGCCGGCCTGGGCTCTCGTCGGGCGCTCGAAGAACGCATCGAAGCCGGTCTCGTCAAGGTCAACGGAGAACCGGCAAGCCTCGGCCAGAGCGTCAGCGGCGGCGACAAGATCGAGCTCGACGGCAAGGCGTTCGTCGCCACCGCGCTGAGCGAACCCACCCGCGTATTGATCTACAACAAGCCCGAGGGCGAGGTCACCACGCGCGAAGACCCGGAAGGCCGGCCAACCATTTTCGAGGCCCTGCCGCGCATCAAGGGCGCCCGCTGGATCGCCGTCGGCCGCCTGGACATCAACACCACCGGCCTGCTGCTGCTGACCACCGATGGCGAACTGGCCAACACCCTGATGCACCCCTCGCGCCGGGTCGAGCGCGAATATGTCTGCCGGATCCACGGCGAAGTGTCCGACGAGACGATCGATCGGTTCCGGCGCGGCATCGAGCTTGACGACGGCCCGGCGAAATTCGACCGGATCGAAGCCATCGGCTCCAGCGACAGCCATCACTGGTTCAGCGTGGTGCTCAGCGAAGGCCGCAACCGCGAAGTCCGGCGGATGTGGGAATCGCAGGGTTTTCAGGTCAGCCGACTCAAGCGCGTGCGCTATGGCGAAGTGGCGCTGCCGCGCGCATTGCTGCGCGGTCGCAGCGAGGAACTGCCCGAAGAGGCGGTGGCCCGGCTCAAGAAATCGCTCGGTCTCGACGAGCAGCCCAGTGGCCTGACCTTGCAGCCGATCATCGGCCAGCGCCGCAGCCGGCCGACCGAAGTGCGGGTCAATCGCGAAGACCGTCAGCGCAGCTACGTCAACGGCGATCTGGCCGACGAAGCCCGCGAACTGCGCAGCTTCGATCAACGGCCGCGCGACGATCGCGCGCCGGCCGGCCGCGGACGGCCAGGCGGCGGAAAGGCCGGCCCGCGTGCGCCAGGTGCCCGCCCCGGCGGACCCAGGTCAGGCGGACCCAGGCCGGGCGGACCCAGAGCCGGCGGTCCCCGGACCGGCGCACGGCAGCCGTTCTCCGGCCCGATGGGCACCGACGCTGCCGCGCCGGCCCGATCGGGCAACCGGCAGCCAGGCGGAAATCGGGGCGCACGCGGCATCGTGCCGACCAGCGACAATCCCACGGCATTTCGCAGCTGGTATGTCCCCGAAGGCGTGGAGACCGGCCCGGCCGGCCACCGCAA